>DIZZ01000133.1:0-22091 GCA_002428045.1 Verrucomicrobia bacterium UBA6015 | reverse complement strand
CGAACCCCCTCAACCATCAAGCGATACTCCAGCCCCTCATACTCACTGTCCGGGTCGGTACGACCACTGGAAGGCGGACGGAAATCAAAACCCAACGAGCGGTTGCCCATCGCGGTCTTGATGACCAGAATCTGCTCGTCATGGAATTCGCCCATGACGAAGCCAAAGCCCACTTCCGGGCCAATCGACTTGCCGTTATTTGAGATGGCGGAAAGCAACGAATTTGTCCGAGTCGGAAACAGACGAGGATCTATGTAAGACACATCGCGACGGACGGTCCATTTGCCGTCAGCGTCAATCAGATACTGGAATTTGCCATCCTTCTTGGTCAACGTCACGAGATCGCCTTTGCCCACAAGATTAACCTGCTCCATCCAGAAGGCCGCTGAGCCGCCCTTGAAATAAGTGATCTGGACCGGATAGCGTTTCCCCGTCTCGAGGTTGACTTTCGTAACGACGGCTTTGGAGCCGGGGTCTTTACGGTACACCTCCTTACCTTCCAGAACCACGACCGCATGGGTGCTCTCGCCGAATCCGGCATGCACCGCGTAGGTTCCCGTCGCCGGCACATCGATGAAGGCCGTGACCACCGGCGTGCAAGGGCCATTGAGGACCGGCAGCGTTGCGGCCACAGTGCCCAATGCCACCGTGTCGGTCTTGGCTGGTGTCAATTTAGAATAGTCCGCCTTCGGGTCATAGGCACCCTGATGGACAGCGACTACGGCACCCTTTTCTGCAGTGGCCTCAGCCGACTGGTAAACCCCATGTGCAGCCAACGCGGAGAGGCCCTTCCAGATCCACTTACAGGCCGATTTCTGCCGGGCCGAGCCCACTGGCATTACGCCGGGCAGGATGGCAGGATCTGCTGCGAGAAATACACTTGGATACTCGGCACTGGCACCCGATATATCACCCATCCCCACCATGTTCGACTGCCCGGCCAGGATATAGACCTTTACCGGCTTCTTCGGGTTGCCCGGCTGGTCATCCGGACGCGCCAATTCCAGCGGCACGGGGCTACCTGCTAGGGCAAGGTATTGACATGCGAACACGGAACAGAGAATGGTTGACATCACCTTCACTCGACTACTCATCATTTATCTCCTAGGTTCAAAACGATGCCACTAATTTGACACCTTTTTTAGGATAGTCGTATGAAACAAAAACCGCAACAGCATCCTTCACAAATTTTCACGATGGCGGCGACAACAAGACGGGGGAACGATGGGGTGCCTTACACCGTAGGCGACTGACTTTCTTTTATTGCACAACACCTGCTGGCAGGGAAATCTGGGATTTGACCTTGCCATCCGTCTTTCGCTCGTGCCGGACCTTGATGACGCCCATCGGCGTCGGGAAGGTACCCTCTGCCCAGTCCAGATTGCCGAGAAAGGGCGTGATCCAGACTTTGCGACACCCCGACTCGACAACCTGTATACCCAATACATGAGCAATGAGCCATGGCGCGGGGCCAGCGGCCCATCCATGACACAGGCTGTGACGAAACCCCTTGTAGCAGAACTGGCCGAAATCACCATGGATATCCTGCTTTCCCGGCACTGGCAGCTCGTCGATGCGGAAGGCATTGCGGGTCCACTCGATATCGAAATCCTCCCAGAAGCTGGTGGCCCCCATATCGAGCATACCGCCCCAGTAGTCGCGGACCGTATCGATACCTTGCTGGATCTCTCCCGCTTTGGCCATGGCCTCCAGCATGTAGTACCCATAGAAGGTGGAGACGCCTTGAATGCCATTCACCCCCAGCACCGACGCCTGCATCTCGCGGGCCGGACGCAGCCCGGACAACGCCAGCAAGGCGGCCACCTGCTTGCTGCCTTCGGGGCTAGGCACGTATCGCCGCAGGCGTTCCGCGCCCAGGCGGCACACCCCGGCGAGGTCGTCGTCGCCAAGGGCGGCAGCGAGGCGCACGCCGTCCTCGAACACCATCACCATCAGCGCTTGCATGCCGGCATCCACGGCCGCTCGGTTATGCTGGGTAGGCCAGTCAAGGAAGCCACTGGGTAAAGCGCAGCGGCCCTCGGGTCCGATGAGCGTTGCCAGGTTCGCGAAGACCGCCTTGATGTAATCGTGATGCTTGCGAAGATAGCCGCCATCGCCTGAATAAAGATACAGGTCATGCTGGCAGCGGATCCACCACAGCGTATAGGATGGCATGGTGTTCATCCAGCCATCGGCTGGGGTGGTGTCGCGCATGTAGTCCAGGGAATCGGTCAGTACCGCTTGGTTGCCAAACACGGCCAGTGTCGCCATCATTTCGGGGTGCATATCGCCCATCCACACCAGACGGTCGCGCTTGATGCCATCCCAGAGGTAGTCCTGGCAGCACAGATGCACGGTACGGGCAGCCGTCGCCCAGACCTGATTCAGACGCTCGTCGCTGCAGGAAAACGAGCCGAGCGGCGGCATCGGCCGCATCAGCGAGATCGCCCGCAAGGACTCCAGGCTCAGCACCCCTTCCGTGACAAGGTCCACCCGCACAAAACGGAAGCCCGTATTGCCGATTTCTCGGCCACCCGCCCAGGGCAGATCAATCACACTGTCCCGGATGGCATGGTCGTTACATGCCCCCCGTTCGCCCAGCTCGGCCATGGCCTCGGCTACCGACTCACCGAACCGCACGCGCACCTTGGTGCCTTTCCTCGACGGTCCGCCACAGGCTAGATGCAGGCCCCCGTGAAGCTCGCAACCGAAATCCACCAACACCGAAGGGATCGCTCCCTTGTTCTCCATACGACACCCGGATCCATCCAGGAATTTACCTTCCGGAACCTGCCCGTACCGTTTCTCCAACAACATTCCAGGGGATGATACGGAGGACTGATCGCCGCTGCCGGAGACCCATACGATACGGGTCGGGGGGACATATGTCCGGGTCGGAAGGTATTGGTTATCCCGCATCGTCATAACTCCTCCTCCTCACGTTTAGCATTCTCGGACAAAGACGTCTACACTCACAAGTGCCTACTCATTGATCCGCAACGGGGTACCGAGGGGCAGATAGGTGAACAGCTCCTCGACCTGCTCGTTGATCATCCGTAGGCAACCCGCGCTAGATGCCTTGCCGACACTGTCGGGCGCCCAGGTACCGTGGATGCCATAACCACGCACGTCGGGCGTTTCCCCCGTCGCCTTTACCGCCATCCAGCGGGTGCCGAGGATATTGTCCTTATGACCAAACGGGACCTCGCGCCCATCCGGCGGCCACCATGACGGTTCAGGGATCTTATCGCTCACCACAAAGGTGCCGACCGGTGTCTTGCCATGCAATCCCGTACCGACCTTGAACCGCTTGAAGAATTCGCCATTCATCAACACAACCATCTCGTGCGTGGACTTGCTAGCCACCAACTCGAACTTGCCGGTAAAAACGCGCAACCGGTCTCCGACCTTGATCCGGTGTGGATTACTGATCTGGTTGCTTTTCTGAAGTAGTTCAGCCGTCGTTCCGAACCGGCTGGCGATCCCCCCGAGGGAATCGCCCCGCTTGATCACATAATCGACCTTTTCGGGCATATGGCGAGGCGTGAACAGAAGCGTGAGGTTCACCGGTTCAACGCGTTGCTCAATCTGTCGCACAACCACCGGGGACGTGGCATGCTTCAAGGCTTCCAGATATTTGAGGCGGGCATCCACCAGCTTATCGGCGGCGGCAAGCTGGCCAGCCTCATCCAGCAGCATGGCAATATGCACGGGAACGTTGGTTGTGGTGGCATCCACAACAACATTTGTACCCGCCCCGGACGCCACGCCATCCCCCTCTGCAGGCGACGCTTCAGAAAGCATCTCTGAGGGCGGAAGGGATGCGCCCGGCCATAAGATCCAGGCCAGACCGACAAGGATCGCGACAAGTACAGCGGCGACTGCCGGGATCCACCAGGGTTTGCGGATACGAGGTTGAGGATACGGCGTTGAGGATTTAACTAACATGCGAAACTCCTGTTATGCGTTCAGCAGCGGGGCTGCCGGACGGAATTGATTCTGAAACCACTCTGGCATTCTCCCTCTCGATAACCTCCTTGGCCAGTTCACGATAGGCGGTCGATCCCGTACAATGAGGATCATACTGGATGACCGGCTTACCGAAGCTGGGAGCCTCGCTAAGGCGGATGTTGCGGGGAATGACCGTCTTGTAGACTTTCTCACCAAAATGGAGTTTAACCTCCGCCACCACATCGGGAGATAACCGGGTCCTGGCATCGTACATGGTCATGACAATCCCCTGGATATCAATCGTGGCGTTGGCTCGGCCCTCGCGAAGCTGTTGGATAATATGGGCAATTACACTCAGGCCCTCCAGTGCATAATACTCGCACTGGATCGGCAGCAGCAGGCTGTGCGCGGCGGTCAGGGCATTCATGGTCAGCACCCCCAGCGAAGGCGGACAGTCAATCAAAATGAAGTCAAACCCGCCATTGCGCACCACCGGGGCAATGGCCATGTTCAGTCCGTGCAGGTAGCCATCCATCCGTGCCACATCGATCTCTGCACCCGCCAGGTCAAGTTCGGACGGTATGATCTGCACATTCGGGGCCACCGTATCCTGTATCAGGCCATGCACCGAGCGCTCCCGCAAAAGCACACGGTAAAGACTGGTCCCGGTTTGGCGGGGCAAGCCCAGCCCACTGGTGGTATTGGCCTGGGGATCGAGATCAATCACCAGCACCCGTTTGCCGCTTTCGCCTAGACATGCAGAAAGATTGATGACCGTCGTCGTCTTGCCGACGCCACCCTTCTGGTTTGCCACCGCGATAATTCGTGTTGCCATACGGATTGCTCCGGTGCGCCATTGCTAGCTCGCGCCACCCTTGGATTTTACGAGGGAGAAGAATCGATCCTGGTATTCCTCGAACAGCCCCAGCGCGTTCAGTTTTGCACCCAGTGCCTTGATCTGCGACGGATCCTGATTGGCCGCCTTGAAGGATGCGTCAATATCCCTGCGGACACCGCGCGGAACGCCGCCCTCATTCTCGAACAGCTTCCGGCTTTGCATTTCGCGGAAGTTGAACGCGGCCGAGGACTGCATGACTTCCCAGAAAAGCCGAACAATACAGACATCCCAGGGATCGTCCACCCCGACCACCACCGCGCTCAGCGGATCATTGCTGGCGGCCACGGCGCTCTTGACTCGCTCCACAACCGGTTCCAATGCATCGGTAACCAGGTTCTCATGGTAGGATTCCTGCCGCAGGCGGTAGCCGTACTGAAGGATGCGTATATCCTGCTCGTGCTCCTTGAGCCAATCGACGTACTGCCGGGCCTCATCCCCGAACCCTTCCAGGGCGGTACTCGCGTAGGCTCCCGGCGTGATGATCTGGGGGCGCCCCGCTTCGAGTTTGCCCTCACGGATTCGGACTTTTCCCGTATCATCCATCAACTCGCTGATCAGGTGATAATTCACAATGGTATTGCCGAAGGTTTCCAGGTGTCGCTGCGGCATAACACGGACATCCGTATTGTTGACGGCATACCAGAAATCAAATGGATCTTTTGCTTTTGACATAGTTTTTGAATTATGGCGGATTTCAGAGGCGGTGAGAAGTAATTTTACAAAGAAAATATAATTTATTCATGGATCGGAACTTAACTCGATGGTAACCGGTCCGTCATTGAGCAATTCCACCTGCATATCCGCACCAAAGCGTCCGGTCTGCACGCGATCTTTGCCGATCTGTTCTGCCAGCGCGGCTATGTACGCCAGGTAAAGATCGTTGGCAAGGGAGGGTTCCGCCGCCCGGATGAAGCTCGGACGGTTTCCCTTGCGGGTATCGGCATACAAGGTGAACTGCGAGATGACCAAGGCCTCGCCGCCAATATCCAGCACCGAGCGGTTCATGCGCCCCTCGCCATCCACGAAAATCCGCAACATGGCCGTTTTACGGGCCAGGGCCACGGCATCCGCCACCCCATCCCCGCTGCGGACGCCGACCAGGATGACCAACCCCTGATGAATCCGGCCCAAGACCTCTCCGTCAACCGAGACCGAGCCGTGGGCTGCGCGTTGGATCAAGAGCTTCATAGCGATCTCCGAGGCAGGCGGAATGTGAACACGGTGCCCTTGCCCGGTTGGCTGTCGACGGAAATCGTGCCGCCATGGCGCTCGACAAACTCCTTGCACAGGATCAAGCCCAGACCGGAGCCCTTCTCATTCTGCGTTCCGACCGTGATCACCGCGCCTTGCGATCCGAAAAGTGATGGCAAGACATCTGCAGGAATGCCAACCCCCGTATCGGCGACCGATATGCAAACCTTGTCATCAGCCATCCAGCCGGACATCACAACCGAGCCACCAGGAACCGAGAACTTGATCGCGTTGGTCACGAGATTTCGCAACACGGTCTGAATCATATCGCGGTCACCGAACAACGTCAATCCGGGCACAACATGCATCCGGACGTCGATCTGCTTCGACTCGGCCTGATAGGCAACCAAATGGCGGACTTCGTCGAAGCACTCAAAGGCATCCACGTCGCCAAGGGAAAACACCACGTTGTCCGCCTGGGTTCGTGACCACTTCAGCAGATTCTGCAAAAGCAGCAGTGTATCGTTGGCGGACTGGTTTATTTTCTTGAGGAAATCCATTTTCTGATCGGGCGGCATCTCGTCAAACTGATCGATCAAGAGCCAGGAGAGTCCGATCAACGCATTGAATGGATTGATCAAATCATGGGCAATAATGGAAAAAAGCTTATCTTTGGTGGCGTTCAGCGTCTCCAGCCGTGTGGCATTCTCCTGAAGTACAACTTCATTCGCACTGACCTGCATGAACAACCGGGCATTGGCAAACGCAAGCCCGATGATGTAATTCAAGTGCATCGAGAGATCCTTGTAATGGGCAATGTACTGCGGGAACGTGACGTTACAAATCACAAAACGGCCATACCGTTGCTTATCGTGGCTGATCTCGACACAAAAGCTGTCGCCCCCGACATCGCGTCCGATGAGGTCGTCAGCCAAACGATCATCGGGGATGAAATAGAGCGGTTCGTTTTGACGATCTTCAGAGACGAACACAATGTTTGACGGCGCAAAAAGCAGATTGAAAAGGAGAAAGCCCTGACCGATGATCGCTTTTTCTTCGCTCAAGCGCACTAGGTTTTCAAGTTGGTCGAAGACTAGCGCATAATCGTTGGTCTGCCGTGTAATCCGGGCTAATTGATCGTTGGTGAAGGTTTTCTCCGAATCAACCTGATAGCGCAGGATGATATTTGAAAGGAAGCGTCGTGCGTGCTCAAGTCCCACAGGCAGAATCTCATAGGGTAGATCAAGAAACCGGGAGACATCCTCGGCATCGGCCTTTACACCATCGGAAATCCCTGGATCAAGAATTGTTAATTTCTTGGTTGTCTCCCCGTAAAATTCCCTGGCCAGCGACTCCGAGAATCCCATCGCCACGACACGATCCTTGAAGTGGTGCGTACGATCAGGCGTCAATAAGTAGGCACCCTGTTGCAAAAAATAGTTGAGCAACTCCCCATTGAGTAGAATCTCGAAGCAATTGAGGAAGAGATAGCATTCGAGATTCTGAATTCTGCCATCCAATCGGGATTTCAGACGGTTCCAGGCTTGGCAACCAATCACGGCGATGTGCGAAAACCCTGCGGCGCGCTGGATTAGACGCTCGCCAATAGCATCCGAATTAAAATCAAAACCATCACACTGGGCAGGCAACGCAAGCAATTCGACATTTGGAAATGCGTCCCGTTCAAGAACGGCACTCGCTTCCTTGTAAAAGGACTTGCAGATAAAAATACCGAGGCGGTTTTCCATAGGGATTAATGTACGATGGGGTACGTACCAAAGTCCTTGACCGACTCGACAATCGCCATCAAGGTTTCGTCCTTCACCTGATATGGGATTTCGCCATGATTATCAGATAAGATGAACCCGCCGCCCGGGGCCGCCTTGGCGATAGCCTCCCTGACCTTTTCCCGGGTCTGGGCGATCGTCCAATCCACCATGCCGAGACCGTTGAGGTTTCCAAGGATACTCAACCGGCCGTTTAATACCCGCTTGACCTCACCCAGATCCTCCAGCGCACTGACGCCAAGCACGGCCGTTCCGGTCTTTGCCAGTAACTCGACGGAGGGCAGGCAGCGTCCCGAGGCAAAGTGTGTGGCTGTGGGCCCCTTGATCTGCGCCAGCGTGCGAGAGGCCACGGAAAAACCGGTGGAATGATAAAGATCGGACGGAATGATCGAGGGCGAAGACACGGGATCGAAATAGCAAATCGCTGTCGCCCCTGCCTGCAACTGCGCATTGGCCCACTCGATACAAAAGACTTCATTTTTAGCCATCAAATCATTGAACAGATCCGGATGGTTATAGATCACCTCCAGATAATTCTCGAACCCGAGCTGCATGACCGGGAGCGAGAACGGCGACATGACCACACCGATGATCGGCACACTATTGCCGACCTCGGTCTTCACCTGACGCGTGGTCTCGAGAACCTTCCAAAGGCAGCGAGACTCCGCCACTCTGGGGGGAACCAGCGAGCGGATTCCAGACACGTTGCTGATCAACGGAGCGCCCGCATTCGGAGGGCCGTCATCACGATAGATAACCTCACCGCCCCACGCCTCGGTCTCGATCGCCGCATAATAAAACGTGTAGACGCAATCATGACCGAATTTACGCAACATCTGGAGCTGCCCTTCGGCGACATGACCGGGATTGGAGAAGTACTCCTTGATCGATAGTCCAAGCGTCTTTGCGCCGTGCATCGTCAGCAGCAGGAAAACCGGGACTCGGTCGGGTTCTTTATGGCCAAGGGTAGTAAGGACACGTTCGAGGGAAGTCATATCATGAACCCTGTGTAACTGTATGTTTATTGATAAAATCGAGGGCATCGGCGGCATTCACGCCAAAAGCATCGGCATCCACCTGCCTCCATAAATCAGGCATGAGCATGAAGGGAGCCCCTCCCACCATGACCTTGGTCCGGGTGCCGCCCAAGCCTTGCTTCACCGCCTTGACGCTCAGCGCGGACGGGTACATCAACACGGAAACAAAAAGAATATCAATAGCCTGAGCGATGGTTCGTTGCACCAACTGATCCACCGTGACCCCATGTCCGAAATCCTGCAACTCCAGGCCACTGGCGCGCAGGGACGAGTAAATGATGCGTTTTCCAAGCGCGTGGGAATCATTCAGCACGGCAATCGCCATACGCGGCTGGGCACGCCGTGCCAACGTGGTTTGCGGCAGCAGGTCATCAATCAGCCCCTCGCAAATCCTACCGCTCATGTAGACCTGCGACAAGGCTACGGAGCCTGCCTGCCAGCGATTTCCGATATGCGTCAGCGGCTGGACGATCAGTTGCTGAATAACCTCTTGGACTCCGCCAAGCGTCATGGCCTGAGCAATCAGACTCGTCGCCTGTTGCTTATCCAGCAAAAGCAGTGCCCGTTCAAAGTCCACCGCTAACGTTTTTAGTGTCGCTGCCATCTCGTTATCCCACGGTCCAACGAAAGAGATTTGTAAACTGCAATCCTATTTGAAATATAACGCGATGTTTAACATAAAGACTACTGTAATTCAAGCTCCATCGCTGCCCGAATCCTTTGCGAAGCATGGCGTCTAACCCCGCCATGCTTCGCTAAGGATTCGTGAGGAACCGTTTACCTGAAAGATTTGGCTTGTCAGTTTTTAGAATACAGGATTTAATGCGGTCGTTTTAGCAGGTTAATAACATGGAGTCAGCGAGATCGTCTGTTTCGTCCAGACACGGGAGTTTTCCGGGGAATGTCATTTAAAGATCTTACAGCCAAATGGAAGCGGTCACCATCCGATGTAACCGGCATTGATTTCGGCCAGTCCGCGAGCAAGATCGTCCGTTTGCAGAAAAATGGCGATGCCATCACGTTTGTAGGGGCAGAGATCGTGCCAGCCGATGGCAGCGAGGTTGTCATCCCAATCCCTCACCGGTTAAGCGCCCGCCATGTCTCGATCTGCCTGAGTGCAGTATCCTCGACAACGAAGTTACTGACGCTTCCCGGCGCGATTGATAGCACCTTCGAGGCCAACCTGCCGAAACATCTGGGCGTGGATCCGCAAGCCGATAACCGCATTTCCTACACGGTCATCACGGAAGGGACCGGACGTGCGGAGTCGCGTGTGCTGGCCATTGCGCTGCCGGAAGCAGATGCCCGCCCAGTCATGCAACGATTCGCATCCGGCCTTCCCGCCCCCTATAGCCTTGAGATCGCGGCGATCGCGGCACTGACCACATTCCGGGCGGGACCGGTGCTGAATAGTACCGAGGCCGCCGCCGCACTGCTTGATTTCGGGATGCAAACAACCACCCTCTCCATTTTCGCAAAGAAAGCGCTTGTGCTGGTGCGCCGTTTTGATTTCGGAATCCAGAAGCTGCTTGACCGAGTCGTTTCCGCCTTGCATATCGATGCAGCCACCGCACTTAACATTCTTTCCGACAATGCGTTTGACATCAGCGAACTGATCACGGAAATCATGGGACCCTTCTCAAGCCAAGTCATTGTATCGCGCGATTTCGTGGAACGTCGAGAGAACTGCAGCCTCAAGACATTGCATTGCATCGGGGGTATCGGCACGGCACCCGCCGCCATCCAGGAACTCGAAAGGGTATTGAGTCTATCGGTGGAAATGTTTGATCCCTTCTCGATTCCGTTGCTGAAAACGGCAAAACCGGATGCCTCGATTGACACCCAGCGATGGCGCCTAACGGCGGCAATCGGGGCGGCACTGGGAACCTTGCAGGAGGAATCATGAGCCTGCGCGTCAATTTAATACAAGCGGACGAACAGCGCAGCGGTAGTCGCGTAAATCTGCGTTCTTTTATCAGAATTGCCTCCATCGTGGTCCCCGCATTCCTTGTCGTGGTGGTCGTGCAACAGACCTTGAGCAGCATGCTGCTGAGCGGTGAGCTTGACAGCCTTGAGTCTCGCTGGAGCGCTGTGGAACCTAAACAGAAGCTGGCGGCACGGCAAGTCAGCCGTCTGAAAAACAATCAGAAACTCAAGGCTGAGCTCGATAGCTGGGCAATCTCACGACACACCTGGAATCAGCTCTTGGCGGCCATCATGGAGACGACCCCGGAATCGATCCAGCTCTCCTCACTGCGCGCAACCCTTCCCGAGAGCACCGAACCGTCCAAGACACCCGGCCTCATCACCCGCGCCTATCTCCTTGCAATTGAAGGAAAGACCCAGGCAGAGAACTCCATGCAGGTCGTGCAGTCCATGGAACGAAACATCGTGGAGAATCCCGTAATGGCACCGCTGATGGAATCGGTTCGCGTTGCCAATTTCGCCGCCGATGCCGTCTCGTCCAACGAGTTGAGCAGGGTGTTCACCATCCAATGTTCGCTTAAGTCCTTGCCGGTTAAGGAGAAACCGTGATCAAACTACCTGACAGTCCGGAAGATCGCAAGAAAGCGTTCGTGGCAATCGGCGTGGTGGGGGCTGGTGTCGCCTATGCCTTGTTCACCTTTGGTATCCAGCCCTACTTCGCATCCGTACAGACGCGGCGGGCTCGCGTGACGGAACTCCAGGCGCTGATCGACAAAGGGCAACAGGACGCCAATACCACGGAACGTAACCGGAAACAGAATGCCGCGATCATCGAGGAGCTACTGGCCGCCTCGGAAAAATACAACTACATCCTGCGTCCAAGCCTTGGAAATTACCTCTTGGTCGCGACGGAAATCATCAACACGACCGCTGATGGCCTGAAGCTTTCGATTGATAATATCAGCGAGGTCCCCCGCCCTGCCGTTGCCGCCCCCGTCAAGAAAAAGTCCGAAAATAAGGAAGAACAGGACAAGCAAAGCGCCTACGAGCCGAAATTCCTTTCGTACACCGTGAACGTTTCACTCAACAGCGGTGCCCATGCGTTGGCGCAGTTCCTCAACCGGCTCGAGTCATCAAACCCCTATGTGACGATCAGCCGGTTGGTCATCATGGAACAAAGCGATAAGGATCCCGACAAACATTTTGTCAGTCTGCACATCCAATGGGCGATCTGGCAGGACGAGGACTATCCGCGACGCTTGGCGGCAGAACTGATTGCTGATGAGGACAACCAATGAACCACACCTGTTGTGTCATGATTTGCGTGTTGACCATCGCTGCATTCACCGTTACAGCCAGCGGCGACAGCCCCGTGATCGATCTGAATAGCGAGACGTTCCGCCAGATGCGCGATCCTTTCTCGCCGGTTGCGCACAAGCCAGCGTCCGAGTCCGAGCAGATTGAGAAATCCCGACTGGATGATGTCAAGTCACGCATCAACTGGCCCGCCATTCCCCTGCGAGGCGTCACGCATGCGGGCGGCAAACGCTTCATCGCGATTATTGATGGTATCGGGCTGGTCGAATCCGGGGATATTGTGAGCATCACAAGGGATGGATTGATTTATCGTTGGAGGATTGATAAGGTGTCAGCCAGTGGAGTCAGCAGCACACGCTTGGATGTAACAGAAGAATCTGTAGAATTGTAATACGGGAACGAGTGGAGTAGTGTAATGAAAGTAATATTTAAAATCGTGGCGTTTTTGCTTATCGCCCCATGGACGTTATCGGCACAGCAGGTGGAGCTTCCGCCTGAGCTGGCGGAGCTGGATGCCGCCATGTCGACCTCCGGACACACGTTGACACCTCCAGTAGCAGCGGAACCGGCACCCGCCGCGACGCAAGCACCGCAGCCTCCCCCTACCGAGCCGCCGTCCGCCCCCCAGCCACTGGCGGCGGTGCCGGCAGCCCCCTCAAATACGCCCACCTCTGCCCTCGCGACAGGTCCCGTCTCCGAGCCGGTCGTTGTTGATGCATCGACCGAAGAAACGTCCGCAGAATTCACGGCACTCCCCGTGGCCCCACCGTCGACTACCGCCGAGGGGGCTAGCGCCGTCAGCGAAGACCTGATCACCATTGCACTGGATGACGTCGAGATGATTGATGTGGTACGCATGTTCAGCCGCATCGCGAATGCAAATATCATCGCCACCCCCAGCAATCTTACCGCACGGGTAACCGCCAACCTGGATGGTGTGGCATGGCGCCCGGCACTCTCCTCCATTCTTTCCATGCACAGCCTGGCGCTGATCGAACGGCCGCAGGGGTCCGGCGTCTACAGCATTATCCCGCAGCCACCGGATGCGCCTGAGCCCATGATCGTGGAGACCCTCTTCCTGGAATATACCACGGTGGACGAAGTTCGTCCGGTGGTCGAGAAAATGCTCCATGAACGCGGCTCCTTGTCCACGTTTTCCTCGCGCAACGCCATGGTGATCCGCAGTACAGAAAGCAACCTTAACGAGATCCGTCTCGTCGTCCACAAGATCGACATCCAAAGCCAGCAAGTCTGCATCGAGACGCAGTTCATGGAACTGAACGACAGTGCGGTCAAGCAACTGGGTATCCGCTGGGATTCGCTCGGCGAACTCGGTGTCGGGCTCCAGGCCGGGCCGTTTGTATCCAAGGATGAACGCACACGGGTAACCAGCCGCGAAGATGCCATGAGCCGGGCCGACCGCCGCTACAACATCGACCGGTATGACCAGCGCTACGACATGTTTGGCAACCCGTACGAAGGGGCCTCATCCGTGACCATCACCGAGCGACCGGACGGTCCCCCGATCGAGACCGTTACCATCGATTCCTCGTCGCCCACGGCAAGCAGCCCCACCCGCCAGATTAGCAGGGGCACAGACCTTAGCCAGGATGTGACATCGGATATCACGGATACCTTCACGCGAACACTCACAGAAAGCAGCGCCGCGATCCTTAACGTGGCCAACCTGAATATGGTGCTCAGCGCCCTGAAGCAGACCGATGGTGTCAGTATCGTCTCGAACCCGAAAGTGATCGTCGCCAACGGGACGACCAATGCATTCTTCCGCGTCGGGGAACAGGAACCGATCATCAAGACAACCCGTACGCGGGGCACTCCAGACAGCCCGGGCGACGAGATCGTCGCCAATCTGGATACTGACATCAACACCGAGTTCATCCGTAACGGCTACCTGCATACCGGGATTGAGCTCAAGGTGATCCCGACCGTCAAGACCGATAACCTGATCGAGGCCCAGATCGAGCCATCGCTACGGCGTAAACTGACTGACAAGACAGTCGGGGACAACTCTTGGCCCGTGGTCTCCGTGAAGGAGATCAAAACGAAATTCACACTGCAAAGCGGGCAAACCGTGGCCATCGGCGGATTGACCGATACCACCGATAGCAAACGCACATCAAAGGTGCCTCTGCTCGGTGACATTCCGATCCTCGGCAAGTACCTGTTCTCGCACACGAAAGACGTAAAGTCCCAGGTTGAAACGATTATCTTCGTCAGCCTATCGCTTGTCGAACCCCGGGAACTCGCCGACGAGGAAGGCATTCCCCTGAGGGCGGAACTGGTTCACAAGGCCCGGATCAAGCAGGACTTGCGGAAAAAGGATCATGATGCCGAGATCCGTCGTTTGCGCCAGGCCGCCACCGCATTGGAAGCCCAGGAGGCCGAGACGCCCGAAGCACCAGCCGCTAAAGATGCCCCGAACGCAGAAACGACAAGCGCTCCAGACCTGAAGAAGATTAATGATCTGGAGGCCCATGCGGCACCGAGTGACCAGCCGCCTCAGTCAGCACCAGCCACGCCGGAAAGCGAATAACGCGCCGGATGAAGTGGCTACAGAAAGAAAGTGCCCGCTACGCCTTGCTGTTGGTTGTGCTCCTTGCGATTGCGACAGTCGCTGTCGTGGTCACGCTTAACTATCTACAGGATGTCCTCACGGCATCAGAACAGACCATCGTCACGATCGCGATATGGTCGCTGACCCTCGGGTTCATGATGATCGCCGGGGCGTTCGGATTATGGGCAACGGCCTTTGCTGCCGATGCGGAAAGCCTCCGCCGCCTGAGCAGCCTCGTGGACGCAATGACCTATATCCACGACGGGGTCATCGCCCTGGATAGGCAAGGACGTGCCATCGGCATGAATCCTGCCGCCGTGGCGATCTTCGGGGAAGCTGCTCGCAACCAGGTTTTTACCAACGTTGCCAGCAACGTGACGTCCAAGCAATTGCAGACACTCCTGCACAGCGACTCGCCGGTCGAGTTGGAATCTGAATTCTCCATCGGCAACACCACCCAAACCCTGCGATTGCGTGCACAACCCTCCCAGGGCATGACACTCCTGCTGATCAGCGACGTGACGGCACTGGTCCGCAGCCGCGAACGCACACACCGCACCGCCTATGTTCAACTGGTGGGACACATGGCCAAGGGGGTCGCCAATGATTTCAACGACCTGCTCTGTGGCATCTCCGGGCATGCAGCCATCCTCACCCGGCACGACAAGGCAAAGCTGGACATTCCGGCATCCGCTGCCGCCATCCAGGAGTGCGCCAACCGAGGCATTCTGCTCGCCCGGCAGCTTATGCAACTATCCGGAACAGACACGCAAGAAGCCGTGGCAACAGCCTACGCAACACGCCATATCAATGCAGGCATCGATCTTCTTACATCCACCCTTCCCGCATCATGGACGATCATCCGACATACCGATACCCTAATCAAACCGGTCAACATCCCTCCGATTCAACTGGAGCATCTGATTCAGAGTCTGGGCCTTGCCGCCGCCGAGTCAGCCCCAATCAAGCAAATCCTGGAAATTCGCCTCGACGATCCCGCAAGCCTCCACGACAATCCCTCTGCGAGAACGGCGGCAGGCATTCTGACCATTCATGCCGGGCATCTGGCGGACGTTCTCCCCGACACGCTGATCGCCCAGGATATGGCATCCACCGGGGTCATCGCATCGGTCATTAGTGCCCTTATCCATCAAGCGGGCGGAACCTTTCAGAAGTTCAGGACCAAGGAAGGAATTCCCGTCTACCGAGTGTGGCTGCCTGAGGCGGAAACCTCGGCCTTGGCGAATGAAGCATCCAGCGCTTTGGTGCTCGGACTCGAGGCCTATGCAGCCAACTGGAACGTCTTGATCGAGAGCGACCTGAACGATGCGGTGGACGTCGCAGACTACCTGCGCCAAGCCAACATTTCGACCTGCATCGCCAAGGGCATCACGCGCCTTCTGGGTGCGATTGAAAAGAACGAATCATGGGATGCGATCGCCATCAGTGCCGGGATCCTTGGCGACGACCCGGCAAGCATGCTCAAGGCCATTGCCCGGCTTGCACCGCAAACCGGCATTGTGCTGCAGCAGAACGACATGACCGCCCCCATACCGAATGTTGTTTATGTGCCTGATCCCGTGGTTCCATCCCAATTACTTCACGCCCTGATTGAAGCCCGCAGCCGTATCCGTTCGCAGCCTCCGGCAGCAGACAGCCCCCCCGTCTGAACGGTGTATTCTTGTTGTAAAAATTATCTTCTTTTTTTTCAGGAAGAAACTCGCTAGTATGCACCGTTTTTGTAATTTAGAAACCCGGTGAGGAGTGCCCCTTATGGCCGAATATATCCTGCTTTTGATCAGTGCCATCCTGGTGAACAACTTTGTATTGACGCGGTTCCTCGGTATTTGCCCGTTCCTGGGCGTATCGAAGAAGCTGTCCACGGCACTCGGCATGTGCGGTGCCGTCATTTTCGTGATGACATCCGGCTCGGCCGTGACGTGGGCTGTCCAACATAAGATTCTTAATCCACTTGGGCTGGGCTACCTCCAAACGATCGCCTTCATCCTCGTCATTGCCGCGTTTGTGCAGTTGGTGGATATCATCATGAAGAAGTTCCTGCCTGCGTTGCACGGGGCGCTGGGGATCTACCTGCCCCTGATCACCACGAATTGCGCCGTGCTGGGCGTGGCCGTGCTGAACATCCAGCTTGAGTACAGCCTGCTGAAGGCTGTCTTTTTCGGATTCGCGGCATCACTCGGGTTCTCCCTGGCGCTGGTAATCTTTACCGGCCTGCGGGAGAAGATCGACCGGGCCAATCCGCCACGGGCATTTCAGGGAGTAGCCATCGGGTTGATTACCGCCGGGCTGCTCAGTCTTGCGTTCATGGGCTTTGCAAATATGGTGAAATAATATGGATTGGATGCCTGTCTTGATAACCTCCGGCACCATTGGTGGGGTCGGCCTGGCCTGCGGGAGCGCACTGGCGCTGGCAGCGAAATTCCTGTCGGTCCCGGAAGATCCGAAGATTGCGGAACTGGAAGGGATCCTCCCTGGCGTCAACTGCGGCGGCTGCGGGTTTGCCGGTTGCGCGGATTACGCCAAGGCCATCGCCTCGGGGGCTGCCTCCGTGGATCTCTGCGCACCAGGCGGACCAGATGTACTAAAAAAACTGGCGGCCGCCACGGGACAGGAGGCAACCGCCACCGAGAAGCAGGTCGCCATGGTGCTTTGCCAGGGTAATGAGCATCGTGCCGTGCACAAGCACATCTATAACGGCGTGGCCGACTGCAATGCGGCAGCCATGGTGGCAGGCGGCGACATGCTCTGTACCTACGGATGCCTCGGCTACGGAAGTTGTGCGTTTGTCTGCCCCGTGGGGGCCATCGCGATCAAGGAGAACCTGGCGACCATCCATCCTGAACTTTGCATCGGCTGCAAAGCCTGTATCAAGGCTTGTCCGCGCGGTATCATCCGCATGGTTCCGGAAAGCCGCAGCGTCCATGTGCTGTGCAGCTCCAAGGATAAGGGCCCGGTCGCCAAGAAGGCGTGTCAGGTCGCCTGCATCGGCTGCAAAATGTGCGTCAAGCTAGGCGGCGAGGCGTTTGAGATGGATGGATTCCTGGCCAAGCGCAATTACGCCATTCCCGCCACCAGCGATACCGCGATTGAAAAATGTCCGGGGAAATGCATCGTCAAGATCGGTGCATCCGAGGCCACGACCCAAACCGCCCCCGCCGATGGGGCTCCATCCGGGAGTCATGCATGAGAACAACACAAGCCCTTTTCAAACTGCGAGGCAGCATCCATCCTGAGTACTTCAAGGGCCTCGCCCGCGACAAGGACATTGTAGCGATGCCCTTGCCTAAACAACTGTGCGTCTCCATGGCGCAGCACCTGGGTGCCCCCGCCAAACCGATCGTTTCAAAGGGCGATCACGTGCTCAAGGGACAGCGCATCGGCGAGGCCGCTGGCTTCATCTCCGCGCATGTTCACGCGCCAACCTCCGGCACCGTGACCGCCGTGGAGGACGGTCCCACCGTGACCGGCACCCTAGCCCTGCGTGTGGTAATTGAACCGGATGGACAGGATACCCCGGCCAACGCCTTGCCGCCAATCAAGGACTGGACGACGGCCGGACGCGATACCATCCTGGCACGGATTGCCGATGCCGGAATCGCTGGCATGGGTGGTGCGGGATTCCCCACCCGCGTGAAGCTCTCGCCCCCGCCCGATAAGCCGATCGACACACTGATCATCAACGGGGCGGAATGCGAACCGTATCTGACGGCCGACCACCGCGTTATGCTCGAACGGGCAGAGCAGATCTGGCAGGGATGCGAAATCATGCGTTCGCTGCTGGGCGTCAAAACGGTGCGTATTGCCATCGAGAACAACAAGCCCGAGGCGATCAAGGCGATGCAGACTGCCATTGCCAAAGCTGACGGGGATGTGGCCATCTGCATCCTGAAGACCGAATACCCGCAAGGGGCTGAAAAACAGCAGATCTTTGCCACCACCGGCCGTGAGGTTCCCTCTGGAGGACTGCCGATGGATGTGGGCTGCGTCGTCGAGAATGTGGGAACAACCTATGCCGTGTGGGATGCTGTCGTTAACGGGAATCCGCTGATCGAGCGGGTCACCACCGTGACCGGCCACCCCGTCGCCGAACCCAGGAATGTTTTGGCGCGTATCGGCACCTCCTATGCTGACCTGCTCGCCTTCTGCGGCGGACTCACCTGCGATGCAGTCAAGATCGTTTCCGGCGGACCGATGATGGGCATCGCCCAATCCAATCTTGAAACCACGACCACCAAGACCACCTCGGGGCTGTTGTTTCTGGAAGCCAGCCGCGTTCCTGAATACACGTCGATGCCCTGCATCTCGTGCGGACGTTGCGTCGTGGCCTGCCCGATGGATCTGCTGCCCGCCGAACTGAGCAACCGCATCGAGGCCGGTGACTACGATGCCGCCGAGTCGCTCAACATCCTCGACTGCATCGAGTGCGGATGCTGCGCGTTTATCTGTCCGGCACACCGCCCGCTAGTACAGCATTTCAAAATGGGAAAATCCCGAGTAATCCTCAAACGGCGTCAAGCCCAAACCAAGAGCTAAACGAACATGAGCAACGACACACAACCGTATTTTATCGTCAGCACGGCACCACACACCCATTCGGGGTCTTCCGTACGCCGCATCATGCTGGATGTCATCATCGCGCTGATGCCCGCTGTACTGGCCAGTTTCTACCTCTTCGGCTGGCACGCCGTCCGACTGACTGCGGTATGCGTTCTCGGCTGCGTGGGCACCGAGGCGCTCTGCCGCCGCCTGATGGGGCGTGACCTCGGTATCGGTGACCTGAGTGCCGTGGTGACAGGGCTGCTGCTGGCCATGAACCTGCCGCCCGCACTGCCATCCGGCATGGCACTGGTCGGCTGCGTGATCGCCATCGCCATTGCCAAGCAGGTCTTTGGCGGCATCGGCTACAACCCATTCAACCCGGCACTGGTGGCCCGCGTCGCCTTGCTGATGTCCTTCCCGGTCGCCATGACCCGCTGGCACGATGCGCTCAATCCAGCGCGCTGGCTGGGATTTGCCTGGACCGTCCCCGATGCCACCACCACCGCCACGCCGCTCGGGCTGGTCAAAACAGCACTGACCATGAAGCAGCCGCTTCCATTGACATGGGATAACAGCACGATGCTGGATTACCTGCTCGGCAACATGAGCGGCTGTATCGGGGAGGTCTCTGCCCTTGCTCTGCTGCTGGGTGCTGGCTATCTGCTCTTCCGCCGCTGCATTACCTGGCATATCCCCGTGACCTATATCGGAACCGTCGCCATTTTCGCGGCCATTCTACGGGTGGTCGATCCCGCCACGAACATGCCGGTATCGTTCCACATGCTCAGCGGTGGCCTGATGCTCGGTGCCTTGTTCATGGCCACTGATATGGTAACCTCCCCGCTGACCCGGCGCGGACAATTGGTTTTTGGTGCCGGATGCGGCCTGCTGACGATCCTGATCCGCCGCTGGGGCGGTTATCCTGAAGGTGTTAGCTTTGCCATCCTGCTGATGAATGCGCTCACCCCGTTGATCAACCAGGCCACCCGACCCGGTATCTTCGGCCAATCAAGGAAGAAAAAATGAAAGAAACACTGAAACTCACATTCATCCTGACCATCATCTGCCTGATCGCAGGGGCACTGCTGGCGGGTGTTGATATCCTGACCCGTGAGCCGATCACCCAGGTCAAACAAAAACTTCACCAGAAATCGCTGGACGAAGTCCTCCCACCGCATGACAACAGTCCGGTCAGCGATAGTGTCAACGTCACCCATGGCGGACAGGACTGGACCTTCTACATCGCCCGAAACCAAGGCCAGTTCGCGGGAGCTGCGGTAGAAACCGTCTCGCCCGATGGATACAGCGGGGAGGTCCGACTGATGTTTGGTATCGGTGCCGACGGCAAGTCCATCGGCATCTCGATCCTTGCACAGAAGGAAACCCCGGGACTGGGTGCCAACATTGACACGCCTGGCTTCAAGAACCGCTTCGTCGGACTGGATCTGCAGAAAACTAACTGGAAGGTCAAGAAAGACGGGGGCGATATCGATCACATAACGGCGGCCACGATCTCATCGAGGGCAGTAGTGGATGCAATCAGCAATGCACTTGAGGCCTTCAACGCCCATCGTCAAACCATAGAAAACGGGAAATAATAATCATGCGCTTCTATAAAGAACTCGTCAAGGGACTCTGGGCTCAGAATCCGATATTCCGTCTTGTGCTGGGGATGTGCCCGACGCTGGCCGTTACCACATCGCTTGCCAACGCGATTGGCATGGGGGTGGCAGTCACGTTCGTCCTCGCCTGCTCCAATATGGTCATTTCGGCCATTCGCAACATAGTCCCCAGCAAGGTCCGCATTCCCTGCTATGTCGTGGTGATCGCCACCTTTGTGACCCTCGTTGATCGGGTCATGAACGGCTTTGCCCCGGATCTGCATGCTAGCCTCGGTCTGTTTATCCCATTGATTGTGGTCAATTGTATCATCCTGGGCCGTGCCGAAGGATTTGCCGCTCGCAACACCGTGCTGCTATCGGCTGCCGATGGGGTTGGCATGGGGCTCGGCTTCACCCTAGCGCTCAGCATTATCGGAACCTGCCGTGAATTGCTCGGGGCCGGTACGTTAACCCTGTGGAAGGACGTGCCATTGATAGAGCACATCCCCGGCTTCACACCGATCGCCCTGATGATCCTGGCACCGGGTGGGTTCATCGCCCTCGGATCCATCTTGGCACTGATGAACAACCTGCAGGCCACTCTGGCCAAACGGGCAGGCAAGACGATCCCCCCGCCTGTACATCTCGATTGCCGCCACTGCGTGATTTGCAAATGGGGCCAGTGAGAGACGGGAACCTCAAGGGGTGCCCAGTTTAGCCAAAAGCAACCTTCACACGATCATCATCAGGGGTGCCAGTAGGCATCGACCGCCTCCCTTGCCAGGCGCACATACAGGCGGCCGCGTTCGACATCGCCGAAGATCGTTCCGACCTCCCTCTGGGCAATCTCGAACAGACAGCCACTGGCGGCCTGGCACACGCCCTTGAAATAAGCCTTGATCGCCGCCTCATTCATCGGCCCGTCGCACGTTACAAACTCGGCACGGGGCTTGCAGTAATACACAACCCGGCTACCTCGCAGGAATTCCCCGATGCGGGGTTCATTATTGAAAGGGGCAACCGACAGCTTGCGCAGGTTGGACCATTTTGAAAGGTAGTCCGGCCAGATGGCATCGACCCGTTCGCAGCATCCGTAGGAGAGCAGACCGAAACGGTCGACCAGGCGCTGCTGGTACGGGAAGACGAACTCCCCGAAGGTATCCGCAGAAACCGCCGTGGTCTCCTGCGATTCGAGGAACCCCCAGCACTGGGACGTGCGCGTTACGGCATCTGTCGGCAATTCGTTGG
>DIZZ01000159.1:259-22767 GCA_002428045.1 Verrucomicrobia bacterium UBA6015 | reverse complement strand
GCCGTTCGATCTCGGTCAGTCGCTGTTCGACCTCACGGGCTGTACACCGGGCAGGTGCCGCCACGCGGTGAGGTGGCTCCCAGGCGCGTTTGACGGCGCGGGGCGGCACAGGCGTCGGCACGGCGCAGGGCGGCGGGGCGGTTTCGGGTTTCTGTACCGCGAAACTGCGGGCATGCGCCACCGACCGGTAGCCCGGCAGCATCATGCTGGGCGTTTCCGCATGCCCCAGGATGATCAATCCACCGGGAACTAGCATCCGGTCCAGGGTGGAGAGCAGGCGTTGGCGGGCATCCTCGTGTAGATAAATCAGCAGATTCCGGCACAGGATGATCTGATAGATCCCGTCCTCCTGTATGTGGCTGCAGATGTCCAGTACGTTTTCCTGGCGAAAGCAGACGGTCGCCATGATGTCGTTATCCACATTCCAGACCGGCCCATCCGGCGTGAAAAACGACTGATATTCCTCGCTGTTCTGCTCCCTGAACGAATGCCTGCCATAGATGCCGCAACGGGCGTGCTCCAAGGCGCGGCGGCTGATGTCCATCGCGTCAATCTGGATCCGGTTAAGCGCGACACCGGCCAGGCGCAGAGTCATGGCCAGTGAGTACGGCTCCTCGCCCGTGGAGCAGGGAATCGACAGCGCCCGCACGGCGGGCTGGTGGTCGGCATGCAACCCGTTGCGTCGGATCCACTCCCGCACGAAACGGAAGGGTTCGTTATCCCTGAAAAACCAGGTTTCCGGAACTACCGTCATGTCGATCAACTGGGTCAGCGCATCCGGTGCAGTGCGCAGCAAGGCCAGATAGTCGGCGGGATCCTTGAGGCCGTGGTTCCGCATCTGTGCTGCCACGTTGGCCTCCATGATGGATGTCGATACCGATTCGCTGGTGAATCCGAGCGTCTGGCGCAATAGCGCGATGATCGTTGACATGGGTGTATTCATGATCCGGAAACTCCTTTCCGGATCGGATTCCAGTCCACGAACAGGGGCAACTGTTCCAGGTGAACCAGCGCTAGCGGGATGCCCGTGTCGGACGTGAGGGATGTCGTCCAGGCTGGCAGGTCGTTATCCGTCGCCACCGGACGGGCCTTGGCAGCGACCCATTGGGTATCGGTGGCACGTTCGGCCAGCAGACCGGCCATTTTCTCCGGCTGGTCGGGCGGATGCACGATGAAAATGCGCGTGCTCAGGAAGTCGCAGGCGGGCGGTGCCCCCGCCATCCGGGAGAGATCCGCCACCGGCAGCAGGGTCCCGTGATAGTCCGCCACCCCGCGCATCCAGTCCGGCATTCCTGCTGGCGGTGCCCTCAGCGTCACAAACGGGATGACCTCCAGCACATGTTCAGCGCACAGCCCGAAAAGGCGTTCGCCAATCCCAAAGGTCAACCAAAGTTGTCGTTGCTGCCGCATGACCGTTCGCCCCCGTTATTCCGTCTCGAAATTCGCCACGCCCCGGCGCAGTCGCTGCACGGCATCGGCAAGGTGCCGGGTGGCCTCGTTGAATTCACCTAGTGCCCCGCGAGATCCGGCCGCTGCATCATTCAACTGCTGTAGCGCCTGGCTGATCTGCCCCGCCCCGGCGCTCTGCGACTGCATCCCCTCCAGGGCCTGGTTGAAGCGCGGTCCCAGCTCCTGCACATGCGTGATAATCGTTTCCATGGTCTGATTGAGCCGTCCTGCCTCGCCGATGCTCTGGCGCACACGGTCCACGAACTGGTCCATTTCCATAACCCCGGCCGACACGGCGGCGTTGGATTCCCGGACCATGCGGTCGATCCCCAGGGTGGCCACCGCCGTCTGGTCTGCCAGGCGGCGCACTTCACGGGCCACCACCGAGAACCCGACGCCGTATTCGCCTGCCTTCTCGGCCTCAATCGCGGCATTCAGCGAGAGCAGGTTCGTCTGGTCGGCGATTTTCGTGATCGTGGTAACGATGCCGGAAATGCCACCGGTACGCTGGCTGATCGTATCGAGTTTCCCCGAAATACCTTCGGTCGATTCCATCAGCAGCCGCATCTTATCTTCCATCTGCCGCAGGCCGAGCTGGCACTCCGCCGCGAGGCGGGATGTGTCGTTCGCCATGCCGGCCACCCCTTCCATGGTGACTGCCAGTTCCTGGCCGGTGGCGCTGATCTGGCGGGTCGTGGCGCTGACCTCGGTCAAGGATGCCGCCTGTTCCGCCACGGCCGCCTCCAGTTGCCGTGCCCCGGCGGAGATGGTCGTCGAGGAGGATGTCACCTGTATGCCCGACCGTTGCACATTGCCGACCAGTTCGCAGAGGGCCTGCACCATGCGGTCGAACGACTGTGCCAGGCCATGGGTTTCGTCACGAAACCGAAGCCTACGCCCTGTCCTTGTCTTCTGCAGGGTTGCCAGTTCCTTGCGGGCCAGCGCAAGCTTGCCTCCCGCCATGACTTCGGCAACTCCCGCCATCCGCTCGATCGGCCGCGTCATGGACCGGCCCATCACCATCGCCACCCCCGCCGCCAGCAGGAACACGCAAAGTCCGCTGACACCGAGGACTTTAAGCAGGCGCGCCATCAGGCGCTCCACCCGTCGGCGCGCATCGAAATAATCGTCCGAATAGGTGCCTGCCCCGATGATCCAGTCCCACGGCCCGAAATACGTAAAAGCGGAAATTTTCTCGCGTGCTTCGGTCTCGCCCTCATTGCGCCAGTCGTATAGCTCGAAATCAACGGCTGCCCCTTTAAGCTTGGCGGCCTTGCTGATGATGGACCGCACGAAGTAGTGGCCGCTGCCACTGGTCTCGTTCCACAAGCTGGTGCCGTCCTTCGCGCCGTCCTTGGACAGGACATAGGTGCCGCGCTCATCGCCCTGCCCGTCGATAATCCAGACATACCCTGTTTTGCCCACCGTGATACCCATCAGGATTGCGCGCAGTGCCGTCATCGGTTCCGGTGGCAGACTCACCCGCAACACCCCCGCGACCGTCTGGTCGGCGCTACGGACCGGCACATAATCCGACAGCCGGATGATGCCTTTGGCTGACTGTACGTCGCGATGCGTCTCGCCCGCACGGATACGGGCCATGAACGCAGGTTCCCGCCCCTCCGCATCGGCTCCCGGCAGCGGTGCTCCGCTGCCGGCAACCCACGCACTGTGCCCGTTTGCCGTGGTTAACCAGTAGACCTCGGCGTCCAGCCCGGTCAGGGCATGCACCTCGGCGGCGAATGCCGAGCGCCCGTCCGCCGTATTCCCTGCCGAAAACGCCTGCCCCCGCCACGTCCGCTCGGAGGAGGCATTCGTGCCCACCAGGGGCTGCCCGTCGGCCAGCACTTTGGACGCCGCCGCAACGCCCTGGTCCAGACGCGCCGCGAGCGTGTCATGCGCAATCTCGCACAGCGCCCGGGCGTCCACCGCAATCTGCTGCACATTCGCTTTGGCCAGACCGAACAGTTCGTCATGCACCTCGCGGATGACGGGTGCAGCCTCTTTGCGGACCATCCCCAGCATAAGCAATACCGACACCACCGAGGAGAACCCGGCCAACAGCACAATTTTCGTCTTTAGACGCATACCCTCACTCCTTCCACACCACCCTGTCCGGCGACCTTCCCGATGGTCCTAACCGTCCGGTTTCTGATTAAAACAGTCCCATGCCTTCCGCTTCGCGCAGCAGGTCATCGCGAAATGCCGGGTGCGCGATGCTGATGATCGCCAGTGCCCGTTCCCGAGACGTGCAGCCCTTGAGATTGACCATGCCATATTCCGTCACCAGGTAATGCACATCCATGCGCGGCGTGGTCACGACCGCCCCGGCAGGCAGGCGCGGCACCACCCGCGAAACGGACCCTTGCCGTGCTGTCGAGTAAAAGGCCAGGATGGACTTGCCACCGCGGGACTGGTAGGCCCCTCGCACAAAATCCAACTGGCCGCCGGTCCCGCTGACTTGTGAACCGTCCAGCGACTCGGCATTGCATTGCCCCGTCAGGTCCACTTCAAGAATCGCGTTGACCGCGACCATGTTGTCGTTCCTCGCGATGAGGCATGGATCCATCACATCTTCCGAACATCGACTTTCCATGCTCGGATTATCATGCATGAAATCGAGCGCCTCGCGCGTGCCGTTGATCAGTGTGAAGACATGCTTGCGCGGATTGACATTCTTACGGCATCCGTTGGCTACCCCTGCGCGGACCAGATCGATCAGACCGGTCACCATCAGTTCCGAATGGATACCCAGATTGGCGTGGTCCAGCAGGCTGCGTGCCACGGCATTCGGTAGATTCCCGAGGCCGAGTTGAAGGGTTGCTCCATCCTGTATCTGTGCGGCAATCAGCCGTCCGATCTCCGTGTCCTCGGCACGTGGTGGCGCGATTTTGGCGGTCATCAACGGCACATGGTTCTCCACGATCCCTGTGGCTTCGGACACATGCACCAGGGTATCGCCGAACACCCGGGGCATGTGTTCGTTCACCTCCAGCAGCAGGGTGCGGCACAGCCTTGCCGCCACCGAGATATAGCCCGCATTACCGAAACTGCAGAATCCGGCCCGGTCCATGGGTGAGACCGCTGAGACCACGACATCCACCTTCATGTTCTCGCGCAGCAACCGCGGTACCTGATGGAAATAGCTGGGCACATAATGAACCAGTCCCACCTTGACGGCACCGCGAATCCCCTGGCTGACAAACCAAGCATTGGCCTGCACGCCATCGCAGACATCCGGCGAATACAGGGTCCGCACCAGATGTGCCTGCGGATTGAAACTGTACACCGTGATGTCGCGCAGCTCGTCTGCACGGACCCGCGCCGCGATGGCATCCAGCAGCGCCGGGGGCTCGGCAATCCCGGTGGCCACCACGATCGTATCGCCAGAGCGGACCTGCAAGGCCGCCTCCTGAACCATCCGCAGGCGGTTCTTGTATACATCGTCATAGTTGGTGCAAGTCATGAAACGTCCCTTCTTCAGATGCGGAAATGCGATACCTGTCCCTGCAGATCTGTCGAGGCCTGGCGCAGGTCCGTTGTTGCCCGGTTGATCAGCGCCAGCCCTTCGGTCGTCTGCATGGCCGCATCGCTGATCTGCCGGATGGCCTGGCTGATTTCCGCCGCCCCCTGCGATTGTTCGCGCATGCCGGCGTTGACCTCCTCAAAACGCGGGGCAAGGGTCTTGACCTGGTCGATGATGGCGTACAGCCGGTGGTGTGCCTCTTCGGCCACCCGTGCTCCCCCCTGCACATCCTCGATAAACCGTTCCATATCGGAGACGCCGCACTGCACCGCCGCCTGCATCTCCTGGATGATACGCTCAATGTCGAGTGTCGCCACTGCGGTCTGATCGGCCAGCCGCCGGATTTCCCGGGCGACCACCGCAAACCCAACCCCGTACTGGCCTGCCTTTTCGGCTTCGAGCGAGGCATTCAGCGAGAGCAGGTTCGTCTGGTCGGCGACCTTGGTTATCACGGTAATCACCGCGCCGATGCTGCCCGCCCGCTCACTGATATCCTCCAGACGCCCGGAAATCTCGCCGGACGCCCGCAACAGCCGCTGCATGGTCGCCTGCAGCGACTCCAGGCTGATATGCCCCGCATCCGCTCCCGCCTCGGTCGCCGAGGCGGTGTCGCTGAGGTTTCGCATCGCCGCCGCCAAGGATTGCGAGGTTGCGGAGATCTCGTGTGCCGAAGCGGCCACTTCGGCCGTCGTCGCCTTGTTTTCATGCACCAGGGATTCCTGCGCCCGGCTGGTTTCCTGAATGCGCTGCACCGATTGATCCAGCACCCCGGCCGAGGTACCCACCAACCGGGTCTGATTCCTCAGGCTTTCCGTCATGTGCCGGATGGCCCGGTTCAACAGCCCGATCTCATCGCGACGCGTAACGGGGACCATCACCTCCTGCAAATCCCCGGAGGCCACGCGATCGGCTGCGCGGATCAGCATCATCAGCGGACGGCGGACGACACGCGTCGTGACCCCCAGGATCGTGACTGCCGCCAGCAGCCCGACCAGCCCGATGCAATAGATCATCCATCGCAGTTTATCCGAGGCCTCGCCGATGACCTCCGCACAAGCCCTCGAACTTAGGATATACCAGTTGTGCAGGATATTGAAATCCGCCGCCGAAAACGGGGTCACCGTATAAAACCGCGATTCCCCCTCGAAGGTTTCTCGAAACATCATCCGGCCCTCCCGGATATGTGCCATGTGCGGCGCCATGAACTGCGCCGCCTTCTTGTCCAGGATCAACTCCTTGCGTGGATGCGAAATGATCATCCCTCGCTCGTCCACCATAAGCAGGTAGCCAGTCTCCCCGAGGCGTGACTTATCCAGGAACAGCTCCGTGAAATGATCCATCCGCGGGGCAACGATCACCGCTCCCAGCACCCCGTCCGCCCCGCGCACGGGCGCGGCAACCACAAAAATGGGAGCCCCCTGCAAGATGCTGGGATACACTTCGCTGATGAAATAATCGCGCCCGCCAAACGTCTCCTTGATGTAGCTGAAGTCCGGGTTGCAGCGGCCGATCGTCCGTCCGCCAACGGTATCGATCAAGAAATTACCGTTGCCGACACGGCGGACTCCGTCGGCCAGCACCAGCTCCAGAGGTTCGCCCGTCGGGAGGTGTAGTGCAACGGGAATGTTCTCGCAATAGGGGAACAACCGATGCACCTCCGAAAGATAAGCCTGTGCCGCCTGCCGCGTTTCCGGCGCCCGCGGCGCACGGCAAAGCGCCAGGATGCGGGGATCTGCCGCGATCAAAGTGGCCAGCCGGATCTGCATTTCAATCCACTGCCGCAACGCCTGATTGGTTTTTTCGGCGATGATCCGGGCTGATTCATGATGTTGCTGCAGTTCGGATTCCCGTTCCACCCAGTACATCACCCCGCCAAAGCCACCCAGGAGAAGAAAGATCACCGGCACGATCCAAACCAGATACTGCACCGATACGCTTCGTAGCCATGCCCGGCGCAAATGCTCCTGCGGAACATCGTTGCCCCCATCCGTACCCTTGGGTTGATCATTCACGTTGGACTCCTCAAGTAACGGCGTGTTCGCGGACGTCGTGGCCGATGCGCCGGACCATGTCGGTAATCTGCTCGATGATCTGCTGGCGCAGGGCAGGCTCGCAGGTGATGTGGATTAGGCGGTCGCCCAGGTTGGCTCGGATCGTCTTGACGCCTGCGAGTTTGCGGCCCATTTTTTCGATGGTGTAGACGCAGGAGGCGCAGCCGAAGCCGAGCATATCCATTACAATTTCATCCGGTTTCATAAGGGGCTCCTTCACAGGTCGAACGTGGCACTTAGGAAGGTGTGGTCCGACGGTTTTTCAAGCAGGCGAGGGGCGACATCGATGGATGCGGAAATCGACCGCGCGGCGAGGGGAGCGGTAGCCAGCAGGTGGTCGATCCGCCAGCCCATCTTGCGTTGGACGGCATTCGGGGTGCGGTAGTCGAAGAAGGTGTACTGGCCAGCTTCCGGGTGGTACTTGCGGAACACGTCGGTGAAGCCCCAGCGTAGCGTGTCGGCAAACATGCGCCGCACATCCACATGGTAGCAGACGTGGTTGGCCTGCTGTTCTGCATTGTGGATATCCATGGCGTCGGGCGCGACGTTCAAGTCGCCCGTCCAGAGCAGCAGGTCATCGGGGGTGGCGTGGCGGGAGAACCACACCCGCAGACGGCGGAACCAATCAAGCTTGTAGGCATACATGGGGTGCTCGATCTCGCGCCCTTGGGGGACGTAGGTGTTGACGACCTGCAGGTCGCCGAAGCGGGCGACGACAAACCGGGTGGTATCTGCAGGACCACCGTCGTCGAGCCCGAAGTCGACCGCATCCGGCTTGACCCGCGAGGCGATGGCCACCCCGTTATATGACTTTTCACCGCGAAATGCGATGTGGTAGCCCGCGTCGGTGAAGGCCTGCTGTGGAAAATCGGCATCCTGCACCTTGGTCTCCTGGATGCAGAGCACGTCGGGCTGGTTGGCCTGCAGCCAGCCGATCACGATCCCGAGTCGCGAGCGGATCGAGTTTGCATTGAACGTGGTGATGATCATGGCGTCCTTTCAAGCATCAGGAGGGTCGTCTAGGGTTCCGGTAAAGGCATGGACGGCCGGACCGGTCAAGGTGAGCCGGTCGCCTTCAACGCAGACGGTGAGCCGGTCGCCGCCACGGGTCAGGATGCGGACGGGGGAGGACACGCGGCCCCGGCGCACGGCGGTGACGGCGGCGGCGGCAATGCCGGTGCCGCAGGCGAGTGTCTCGGCTTCCACGCCGCGCTCAAAGGTGCGGATGGAAAGGCTATGGGGGCCGGTGATGTGGACGAAGTTGACATTGGTTCCCGCCGGGGCAAACCGGGCATGATGGCGGATGGTCTTGCCCAGCGCGTCGACGGGGGTCTGTTCCAGATCGTTGACATCGATCACGGTGTGCGGCACGCCCGTGTCGACAAAGGCATATTGCACGACCGTTCCGTCATCCAGATCGAGCAGGCCGTCAAGCTGACCGTCTTTCGGGGAGGTCAGTCCGAGTCGGACCTCCTGGCTGTCGGTCAACCATTCAGCGCTGAGCAGGCCCGCTCCGGTCTCCATTTTCATCTTGGGGGGGGCGATGCCGAGCTCAACCGCCAGGCGGGCGGCGCAGCGGGCACCGTTACCGCACATGGCGGCCGGCTGCCCGTCCGGATTAAAGAACCGCATCTGGAAGTGCCCCCCATCTTGCGGCGGGCGTAGCAGGATCAATCCGTCGGAACCGACCCCTGTGCGGCGGTGGCACCAGGCGGCGATCGTCGTGGCTGTCGGTTCCAGCGTGGACTGCATGGCATTGATAAGAATGAAATCATTGCCTGCGCCATGCATCTTCCAGAAGGGTATGTTCATCACTCTGCGTGTGCACTTTTCCATTCGGGGGCTTCCGTCGGTTCGGGCTCCTTCACCGGCTCGGGATCAATCGGGATCTTGATGGCGACCAGATCCGTCAGGATCCGGATGGCCTCTTCCTCGACCAGGTCGGCGGGCTTGTTCTCATCATCTTCCGAGGTTTCCTCGATCATGCGGTTCTGGACATCGAGCAGCTCCTTTTCGGTTTTGGCGCGCTCCTTGCGCTGTTCCAGATGCAGCCCGATCTCCTCTTCGTCGGTCATGGCCTTGATCCGTCCGAGCAGGTCCCGGTAGGCTGTATAGCGTTCGTCCTGAGCCCGGCGTGCTTCTGACTTCTCGCGCAGGGGCGGAACCAGTTTCGCGATATCCTCGAAGGGCGAGAACATCACGGGCCGTACGGTTGACCATTGCAGCGGGTTGGGGAGGCTATCCTCGCCGAATTCCATGACATCGAATGCGGATGGGATAACGATATCTGGTTCGACGCCCTTGAGCTGGGTGGAACCGCCGGAAATGCGGTAGAAGAGGGAGCTGGTGACCTTGATGGACCCTAGCGTATTGTTCCGGTCCAGCGGCAGCACGGTCTGCACGCTGCCTTTGCCGTGGGTTTTCGAGTCGCCGATGATCACGGCGCGTCCGTAGTCCTGCAGGGCGGCCGCCACGATCTCTGAGGCGGAGGCACTGGTTCGGTTGACCAGCACGACGAGCGGTCCGTCATAGGCGATGGTCGGGTCGTTATCGGGGAGAATGCTGACATTTTCCTGCTCCTTGACCAGCACGACCGGACCGGAATCGATAAACAGCCCGGTTAACAGGACGGCTTCGATCAGCGATCCGCCCCCGTTATTGCGTAAATCCAGGACAATGCCCTGCACCTTCTCGCTGTGCATCGTGCGCAGGATGGTGGCGACATCACGCGAGGCGCTCTTGTAATCGGGGGCATAGCGGCGGCCCTTCATATCAGCATAAAAGGCGGGCAACACGATCACGCCGATACGGAATTCCCGGCCATCCGCCGTCTTGTGGGCTTCGATCCGGGATTTGGCGGCACGTTCCTCGAGCTTGACCTCGGCGCGGATCAGCTCGACGATCTTCGTCGTGCTGCCCGTGGGGTCCGTTGCCGGAATGACGGTGAGCACAACGCGCGAGCCTGCAGCGCCACGGATCAGGCGAACCGCGCGGTAAAGCGGCCAGTGCAGGATGCTCACGGCGGGCTCATTATCTTGGCCGACGGCGATGATTTTGTCGCCCGGACGCAAGCGGTTGTCGCTCTTGTCCTCGCCAGCCGGGCCGCCGGGCACGACGCTGACAATCTTGGCGGCCCCGTCCTCCGGCCGCAGGATGGCCCCGATGCCAACGAGCGAGAGTTTCATCTCGATATCGAAATCCTCGGTGGCGGCAGGCGACATGTAGTCACAGTGCGGATCCAGCGTCCGAGCAAACGCGGAGAGGTACTTCTGCACGATCGAATCGTCGTCGCTATCCTCAAGGACATGCATGTATTGGGTATAGCGATCCCGAATGGTTTCTTCCGGAGACCGGTTCTTCTCGCGCTCAAGGGTAAGATCAATGTCTTTTGTCGTGTTCGTGGAATCGGGTGCATCGGGGGTGATGGCCGGGGTGTTGGTCGATGTGCTCTCGGCCTCCATCGACTTGGCAATCAGGATGCGCAGGTATTCATTCTTGATCCGTTTCCGCCAAAGTTCGTTCCACTCCTGCACATTCGCGCACCACGGGTCATCCTTGCGTTTCCAGCGATAGGTCTCGTCGATGGTGAAGTCGAAACCCTGTGCGAGCACGGTGTCGATAAAGGCTAGCCGGTCGCGAACGCGCTCCTTGAGCGTGTTGTATATTTCGCCCGCCAGGGCCAGGTTGCCCGCCTTGAGTTCCTCATGAAGGGTATCCTGGTTGCGGCGGAAGTGTGCGATATCCGTGGCAAGGAAGTAAGCACGGTCGTAATCGAGCGCGCTGAGGTAGTTATCCAGCATGGATTGCGACAACGCCGCGTCCGGCGTGCGCCGCGACAGGTGTTGCATGGGTAGCTCGGCAACCACAGTCCGGGCGATTTTTGCGTAGTGGGATTCGGTTTCATGGGGAAGGAAACCGGCAACACCGACAACGAGTAGAGGTAACGAGATCATCAGTGGGAACGTGAGTTTCATAATTGCAGGAGCCTTTCTGCAAAGTTTTCGCAGAAGCGTATATCGTCATCGTACAAACAAAAAAGGGGAGGGGATCATGATGTTCCCCGCCCCCCTGTTAAGTGCCTGTCGTGCGTGCCCGTTATTAGGCCAGCAGCGCATCCTTGCAGGCCTTGGCAACGCGGAACTTGACCACGGTCTTGGCCGGGATCGTGATGCTCTCGCCGGAGGATGGGTTGCGTCCCTGGCGTTCAGCACGTTCCACCAGCATGAGCTTGCCGATGCCCGGCAGGGTAAAGCCGCTGGCTGCTTCGGCGTAGGCGAGATTGGCCAGTTCATCAAGCAAGCTGGACACCTCGGTCTTCGAAACGCCGGTTTTCTCGGCCAGTACTGCAATCGTTTGTGTTTTCGTCATCGTCTGGTTCTCCCTGTTGTTGTGTTATGCCCGGTACCTCCATGGTACCCTACGGGTCTAAGCTTTTGCCTATTGTCTCCAAAACGCTTGGAAAAACAAGCGATTTTTATATCGAGCCTATGAACGGACAAAGACCGGGGCGCGGAAACCTTGACTTGAGGGCGGGTTGGATGCAGTATTCCGGCGCGTTAATGCGGTGAATGCGCGAATCGGCATTTCACTTTTGGCGGTGTTGTTTTTGATCGGGGGGGGAGGTTCTATGTTTCTGAATTCCATGAGTGCCGAGGAAATGAATCTGATCGAGCGGATTGGGGTCGTTAGGCATTTTCCACAGGGATCGTCGCTGATGGTTGAGGGCGAGATCGGCTCCTCGTTCATGCTGGTTCTCACCGGAACCGTTGAAGTCCGCAAGCGACTTCGCGGAGGGAAATACAAGAAGCTGGTGGTATTCAAGGCGTGCGATCTAATTGGTGAGATCGCGTTTCTCGGGGTTCAGCCCCGCACGGCCAGTGTGGTGGCGCTGGAAGATACCGAGGTGATAGAGTTCGAACGCAATGACTTCCTGCGCCTGATCGAGAAGCATCCTGCCATCGGGGTGAAGGCCTACCGTGGCATGGCCGAGGAGCTGGCTCAACGGCTTTCCCGTAGTGGCGAGGAACTGATGAATGCCATCGCCTGGGCGCTTGGCGGCCCGCGCCGGGTTGATGAGGATAGCGAGAGTATCACCGTTCCGCCGCAGCTCCGCCTGACCCGGCAGAAGGTACCCTCGGCTAGTGATCCAGCCGGAAAGGTCTAGGTATCCGCGATGGTAGATATCAAGATTTGTGGATTGACCACGCTGGAAGATGCGCAGGTGGCGCTGGACGCCGGTGCTGATTTCCTGGGCTTTGTGCTGTACCCGCAGTCGCCCCGGGCGGTGACTTGCGACACGCTGGCCAGGATCACCTCGTCCTTGGGTAAAGGGGCTCGGTGTGTTGGTGTGTTCGTGAATTCCATGGCGGCGGAGGTCCGGCAAACCGCGCTGGATTGCGGACTGGCTGCCGTGCAGATCCACGGGGATGAACAGGCCGGTGATTTCCTGGATATGCCGGTGCCGGTCTGGCGTGCGTTGCGGGTGGATGCGGGGGGCTGCCGCCCAGAACCGGCGGCGTGGCCGATGGCGGTGCGCTATGTGGCGGATGCGGCGGTACCCTCAGGGTATGGGGGCAGTGGGATCAAGGCCGACTGGGAGCAGGCGGCGACCTTGGCCGCCCAGATCCCCGTGATGCTGGCCGGGGGGCTGACGCCCGCGAATGTCGCGGCGGCCATTGATCAGGTTCATCCGTTGGGTGTGGATGTGTCCAGCGGTGTGGAGTGCAGTCCGGGTCGAAAGTCGCATGCCGCCGTGCGGGCGTTTGTCGCGGCGGCGAGGGCGGCGGGGCAATAAGGGTATGCCTTGGGGCATGGGTTATGTTGCTTAAATTCGCAAAATGGCTAGTGGGGATACTGCTGCTACCGGTTTGCGTGGTGGCTTCGCTGGTGTTCTGGGGGCTTCTGCAGGCCGTTGCACAGGCGCATGGGGGTGCCACGGTTCTGCCGGTGCCCGCCCTTGCGCTGGTGGGTGGATTCGGGCTATGGATGGTCATCTTTGCGCTTTTTCCGAGCCCCGCACGTTCCTATATCCTGGCGCACGAGTTAACCCATGCGCTCTGGGGACTGATGATGGGGGCATCGATCTCGAAAATCAGTGTCCATGATGATCACGGGGCCGTGGTGCTCTCAAAGACGAATTTCCTGATTACACTGGCCCCTTACTTCTTCCCTCTCTATACTGTTCTGGTGATTGGTCTGTACTATCTGCTCTGGCTATTCTACCCCGTGGAACGTTACGACCTGGTATGGCTTGGTCTGATCGGGTTCACCTGGAGCTTCCACCTGACATTCACCGTCACGGCCCTGCTTCAGCGCCAGTCCGATATCCGCGACCAGGGGCGGCTCTTCTCCTATACGGTCATCTATCTGGCGAATATTATTGGCATCTGCGCCTGGGTGGTTCTTGTCTCCTCCGCCAGTCCCGCCGATGTCCTGCGCCTGACGGAGCGTGCCACCTACCGTACCTGTGGTTGGTGCGTCCATTTGGTAAATGTCATTGAGCCCCGAGTCCGGGTGGTAAAAGCGTCTGTCATGCATGCCCTGAATTTATAGCTCTACATTTTAGCAGCCCTGACTCATGCGTCAAGGCTGGCAAAATAATTTGCTGAAAGCACTTGTTTTTGAGGGGGTTACATCAGGAGTCAGAAATCAGTCCGTAAAACAGGGGGGGCAGCTATGAATTGACATTCTGTGTGGCCTTGCGATAATGTCAATTTCAACAGCACACGTGACAGGAGTTCGGTTTTGATAGCACGAAAAAAAGCTAGGAAAGTCCAGGAGAGGAAGCCTCGAAAGAACCTGTTCCCGAGCGACGAGGAAAGTATCGAACTGCGCCGGGCCAGCGCCGAGGAGCAGGCTGCCAAGGTGATGCCGCAAAAGGATGTTGACGGCGTGTTCGGAACCTATGCCGTCAGTTCCATGCAGTGGGCCTCGCCCTACATGGTCGAGATCCGCGATTTATCAGGAATGCGCAATTCCTGCTCCTGTGGCGATTACGAGATGAACCGGTTGGGTACGTGCAAACATATTGAGCGCACCCTGCAATATCTTACGCAGCGATCCACCAAGCGGGATCTGGCGGACGCAAGTACCAACGGCTCCCCGTTCTACGAACTGTTCATGGACGTCACCTGCTACCCGCCCCAATTGCGGTTGAGTCGTCCAATGAAGGAGGACGATCTGATCGAGTGCCGGATCGGGGTGTTCTTCGATTCGAACGGGATCTCTTTGGGGGGCGCAGCAGATGCCTATCACAGCGTGATCGGCAGCATGGCCAAATTCACCGCCGCACAGAAGAAGCGGGTGCGCGTGTCCCGTCACATCCAGCCATGGATGGATATTTTTGAACGTGAAGCCAGCCTGCGCAAGGCCAAGGCGGGGTACCTCGAGGATGTCCAGCAGCAGAAACGCTCATCCAACCCGCTGACCGTCCCGCTGTATCCCTACCAGTACGATGGCATGCTGCATCTGGCCTTCACGGGACGGGCGATCCTGGCGGATGAAATGGGCCTCGGCAAAACCGTGCAGGCCATTGCGGCAGCGGAGCTGCTGCGGCAGCTTGGGCGGGTTACGCGGGTTCTGGTGATCTGTCCCGCCTCGCTCAAGAGCGAATGGGAGGAACAGTACCACTTCTTTACCTCGCGCACCGCCTCGCTGCTCTACGGTTCCCGACGGCTCCGGCTCGATCACTATGCCGACAAACCGCCTTTCCTCGTGGTCAACTACGAACAGGCGCGCTCGGATGTGGACGACATCAACCGCCTATACATGCCCGACCTGACGATCCTCGACGAGGCGCAGCGCATCAAGAACTGGCCGACCAAGACCGCCAAGACGATCAAGCGCATCCAGAGTCCTTATGCCTTCGTGCTGACGGGCACCCCGATGGAAAACCGGATCGAGGAACTCTATTCGCTTACCGAGTTTGTCAATCCGCATGTCTTTGGCTCGCTTTTCCGCTTCCAGCGCGAGTTCATGGAACCCTCCGCCGAGGGCAAGGCCATTCCGAGAAACCTGGATGAACTCCACCGGCGGATTTCCAGCGTGATGCTGCGGCGGCGCAAACACGATGTCGAAGAGAACCTGCCGGAACGGACCGACAAGAACTTCTTCGTGCCGATGACCAAGGAGCAGCTCAGCCGCTACAAGGATTTTGAGCACAAGGTCACGATCCTGTTGAACATCATGAAGCAGCGCCCCCTCCGCAAGGAGGAGCAGGATCGCTTGCAACTATTGCTTGGCTGCATGCGCATGACCTGCGACACGCCCTACATCCTGGATCAGGACTGTCGCCTATGCCCGAAGCTCGACGAGCTCGAGAACATTCTCGATGAGGTGCTGTCGGATGGCGATGTCAAGGTGATCATCTTTTCTGAATGGGTAAGGATGCTTTCCCTCGTGCAGGACTTATTGGCGGAAAAACAGATCGGCTACGCCCTGCACGTCGGCAAAATCCCGCAGCAGAAGCGGCGCGTGGAGATCAACCGCTTCAAGCAGGATCCCGAATGCCGTATCTTCCTCTCGTCCGAATCCGGCGGTGCCGGGCTCAATCTACAGGCGGCCAGCGTCGTCATCAACCTCGATCTGCCGTGGAATCCGGCCAAGCTCGAGCAGCGCATTGCCCGCGCCTGGCGCAAGAACCAGAAGCGGCACGTGCAGGTGATCAACCTTATATCGGAAAACACCATCGAGCACGCCATGCTAGCCAAGCTGGCCTACAAGCAGAACCTCTCCAATGCCGTGCTTGACGGTGTCTCGCTACCGGAAGAGGACCGCGATTACCAGACCTTCGTCCAGCGGTTGGCGGAGCTGATGGGGCATGCAGTCGCCGCACCAGCGCAAGGCGCAGTCACCTTACACGAGGATGTCCTTCCGCCGGATGCGGCGGAGCTGGTCCCGCCCGCAAGGAAAGATGGCGGATGCGACGACGTCATCCAGGCGCGCTGGCCGGATCGGCTGGTATCGGTTGTGCGCAATCGCAAGCGCGGCTCGGTCCTGGCGGTCGCCAAGAACCGCGACGATGCCACGTTGATCCGCGAGACGATGCGCACCGAGTCATCGGCGCAAGCCCCGGCAACGGTCATCGACGCCGAGACGGCCGAACTGCTAAAACGGTTACAGGAACAGGGGCTGATCCAGATGTCGCAGGATCTCGAAACCCTCTTCGGCGAGCCGGCCGCAACGCCACCACCCAAAACGGTCATCAACCTCGACCGCGCCCGCACCCACTGGAAAACCGCAGCCCGCGCCCGCAAGGCGGCCAGTGCGCTCCTGTCAGCCGACCTCCCCGAGCTGGCGCAACCGCACATCCAGGAAACCGCACGAACCGCCCTGTCCAGCCTGCAGATCCTGCACGGGGTGGATGCGCAGGATGGAGACCATGCGGTCGTCGATGGCGATGCTTACGGAGCGGATACGGCCTTAGCGCAGGCTTTGCTCGAAATGATGCAAGCGAGACTGGGTGACGGCGATGTTTCATCCGACGTCCTCAACGTGTTTGATCAGCTCGATGAACGACTTACGGAACTTGCGACGGCGTGATTCAACAGCAACCGATTAATCGAAGCGTTGAAAATATGCACCCAAGGCTGTCTATCAGTGGGGTTCCGTATTGGATGGAAATCAGTTTTCGGATATTTCGGATATTGATATCGCGGTCGATGGCCTAGGCTCCGCCGAGCGGTTTTTTGCCATGTTAGGGGAGTCCGAACAGTTGACGCGATTTCCTCTCGATCTGGTGGAAATTGAACATGTCGAGCCCGAGTATGCTGACTTGATCCGCAAGCACGGCCGTTGCGTTTATAAACGAATTGAACACGAGGAATAAGGTATGAGCGACAAGAACCAAGACCTTGGCGTCGAGACACTGCTAGGCCAGATTGATGCGGGGCTGGAAGTGTTGGGTCGTATCGAAAGGCATCTGGCATCCTTCTTTTGTCTGCTATGAATTGACATTCGGTGTGGCCTTGCGAGAATCGCGAACATGTTCGATGGAATATGCCGCCTGGCCGGGAGATGATGTTTTCTTTAGCGGCGGGATTCCGCTAACCGAGTGGAGTCGGGCTGATTTCAACAGCAATATGCTTTCTGAATCACCAACCCGGTAGCGTGGTGGCAAGCAACAGCATTTCGTCGCAACTGATGAATTACGGGGCACTTTATGTGGATATGGGGGCGAGCGGCATCACCTTTCGCGAAAACGTGATATCCGATGTTCCTCGCTGGGTCTTTGCGCACTCGCCATTGAGCGAAAAAACACTTTATAATACTTGCTCTGATCGTCGCCGCGCTGGTACATTCAGCACCACCCCTCGAATCGGATTACCCCGCGACGCGGCAGAAACTGGGGTATGCGTCAGGGCTGCACGACTCAAACTCGGCTTGACACGTTTCATAAAAAAGAGTCAATTCCTGTTGCTGTAAAGAATTCAATGTGAAAACATTCGGGACGATTCATTTGGCCGTGGTGTTCGACCCGCAGGAAATGATCTTCTTTGAAATGGAGAGTATTTAAGTATGAAACGACCAAATGTTGTATTTGTTTTGACAGATGATCAGGGGTATGGGGAGATCGGGGCACACGGTAATCCGTATATCCAAACGCCGAATCTGGATCGGTTACATGCGCAGTCCGTGCGTTTCACGGATTTTCATGTCGGCACGACCTGTGCGCCAACCCGGGCAGGTTTATTGACGGGGCACAATTGCAATAGTACGGGGGTATGGCACACGATCGGCGGACGCTCGCTGCTGCGCGAAGATGAGTGGACGCTAGCCGATGCGCTCAAGGGCGCGGGGTATCGCACGGGGCATTTCGGCAAGTGGCATCTCGGGGATGCAACGCCGTTTCGGCCTCACGAGCGCGGGTTCGAGTATTCGGTAGCCCACTGGGGTGGGGGCATCGGCAACACGGCTGATCACTGGGGCAATGACTACTTCGATGACACCTATTCCGTGAATGGCGAGCCTGTGAAATTCGATGGATTCTGCGCGGACGTCTTCTTTTCGGAAGGTATAAAGTTCATCGAGCGCCATAAGGATCAGCCCTTCTTCTGCTACATTGCCAGCAACACGCCGCATAGCCCCTGGAATATCGAGGACAAGTACAGCAGTCCCTATAAGGATATCGCCCCGTCGGATGCGCGAGCGCGCTTCTACGGTACGGTAACCAATGTCGATGAGAACGTCGGGCGCCTGAGGGCAAAACTGGAAGCGCTCGGCCTTGCGGAAAACACCATCGTTATCTTCATGACCGATAATGGGTCCGGTGGTGGTGTGACCTGCGATTGCAATGGGTATGTGGAAGAGGCCCCCTGCAACTTCAATGCGGGGATGCGAGGAACGAAGGTATGGGAATACGAGGGGGGGCACCGGGTTCCGTTTTTCTTGCACGATCCCCGTCAGGATCGTGCCGAATCTCGTGACATTCAAACATTGACGTCCTATATCGATTTCATGCCTACACTATTGGACCTGTGCGGCGTGGACGTCCCCCCAGAGCGCACCTTTCATGGTCAGAGCCTCAAGCCGCTGATCGGTGGCGAGCAAGGAGGGAAATGGGACGCGCGTGTGCTGGTGACAGACACGCAGCGAGTGGCCCGGCCGGTGAAGTGGCAGAAGAGCTGTGTCATGCAGAACCGCTGGCGTCTGATCAATGGCCGTGAGTTATACGACTTGGCCTGCGATCCCGGGCAGCGTCAGGATATTGCCGATAAGCATCCGGATCGCGTGGCGACATTGCGCGTTGGCTATGAGGCATGGTGGGCCTTGGTCTCCGAGCAGTTTGAACGAGATATCCCGTTCCATATCGGTGCGGATGATGCCGAGGTGATGCTGACGACACATGACATCCGCAATGCGTCGACGCAGGTGGCTTGGAATCAAAAAGAGGTACGTGGAGGCGTGATTGTCTCGGGCTACTGGGAAATTGATGTGCGCAAGGCAGGGTGCTACCAGTTCGAACTGCGGCGGTGGCCCCGCGAAGCCGGGCATGCGCTGGGCGATGGTATCGAGGGGGATGACGTGGAAATCCGATGGGATTACGTCCAGGAATCCTTCCGGTCGATGTATACGGGTGGCAAGCCGATCGATATACGCTGGGCTCGACTGATCATCGGTGGACAAACCCTGCACGCAGAGGTGGACCCCGCGGAGCCTTTCGTCCGCTTCAATGTTAACCTTCCGGAAGGTCCGGCACATTTATATCCGTCCTTCCATACGCGCCAGCCGGGCACGATCGCGCCGTACTTTATCTATGTGAAATACAAAGGTAGGTAGAAGGGCGAAGACCTCCAGGCGAGCCGCCCGTGGCAAAACACCGCTCCCGGTCTCCGCGCAGGGCAAACGCTGTTACCGCAGTCACCTGGGTGTGCCGACCGCCTGCCTTTCCATCGTTCGGCCATCCCCTTCGAGACGATCAATGCAAACGAAGTCCATCCCAAGGCTTTCAGCCAGGTGTTGCCGGAATATTGAAGAATAACTCACCCTCTGCCATGCGACTGCTGGTTTGAGCAAGAAAAGCCTGAACATTCTGCGCCAGCTTGCGCTCGGTAATGTTCTGAAAAGACACTGACGCGCTGATCGCCCGCCCCTGTTCTTTGATCTGGTCGCGCTACCGAATGAAGAGATTATAGCCCTGTTTTTGGATTAAAGGGGGCAGTCCTTCAATATCCGGGCTGCAGGGGTCGATTAAGATAAGGATGATGACGCATTCATCGTAATCCGTAGTTGTCACCGATCGTTACCGCGTCTTTGGCAATGGCTTTGGCTATGAATTGACATTCGGTGTGGCCGTGCGATAATGTTTGTCATATGTGCGGCATCAAGAAAATCACGGGAATCACCTCATGTTTGACGACATATTCGAAATCGTTTCAGAAAAGCTTCCATCGATGGGGATTGATTGCCTTCTCATCGGTGGTTTTGCTGTCAATTATTACGGTTATACCCGTAACACGCTGGATGTGGACTTCATGATCATCGGGAGGTTTTCAGAGGTTGTGCGCAGGGTCATGAGGGCTCACGGATTCCTGAATATGGACGAAAGGGAGAATGTTCTCTTTTGTTGCAAGCCTGAAGGGGGGCCAAGGGTTGATTTTCTGAAGGTCGATGCAGGGACCATGCAGACGTTGCAAATCAATGTGCATGAGGTCATCATGCATGGTGTCAAACTGCGATTACCCTGCCTGAAAGATCTCATTGCCATGAAGATCTTTTCATTGACGCAGGATACGGCAAGACGAATGGCAAAGGATCTCCCTGACATTGCCTATCTTGCAATCTTAAACAACCTCGATTTGGAGACCGACATTAAGCCGCTGTGCAATCGATTTGGCAAGCCGACTGTATATAACATGATTCACGACCAGATTGAGGCATTAAAATGATGACGAAAACAGCCATGCCATTACCCCCCCGGCTTTCCATGGCGGAGTATGTTCATTTTGTCGGCGAAAATTGGAAAAACGGAAATCTGGCGCAAATGAACCGCCAAAAGGAAATTGAAGAGCGTATCGAGAAGCCGTTTTGCATACCCGCCAAAATCAATACCAATGGAGGTGAGGGGTGAAATATAACGGGGTGATTCAGCGCAAGATCGAGCGAATGGCGGAAAACACGCGTAGGTTAAGATCACTTCTGCCCGTGACATGCGATCGCCTGGTTTCAGATTTTTTCCTGCAAGGGGGGATCGAACGAACCCTTCAGGTTTCGGTCGAGGCGATGATCGATATTGCCAACCGGGTTGGCAGTCTCGAAAATCAGCCCCCGGCATCGGAATCCTACCAGGCGCTGCGCATGCTTCAGGATCTAGGGGTGCTCAAGGATGCCGATCGGTACCGAGATATGATCCGGTTCCGCAATTTCATGGTCCATCGCTACGAGCATATCGATCCAGAGATCATCGTTGCCATTCTGGCGAACCATCTCGGCGACTTTGATGACTTCATCAAGGAGATTGAATCCTATGCAGGGTGATCCGGTAGCCGTTGATTTTGACCGCTTAGCGGCATTTTTCCGATCGGACGCGAACGTTGCCTGCGCGATCGTGTTCGGCTCCGCTGCTAATGGAACGGTAGCCCCCGGTAGTGATCTCGACGTGGCCGTGCTTTTTCGTAAGCCTCTCGCTGCGGGCGAGGCCACCCTTCGCTATTACTCCAGCCTCTGCGATGCAGTCCCGGATGTGGAATGCGTAGACTTTATCAACCTCAACCAAGCCAATCCGATCCTGGCCTTCGAGGCATTGCGAGGGCGTATCTGCTGCAAGAATGATCCCGATGCGACAGCGGCCTATACCTCGCTTGTCTGCCGCGAATACGAAGACATCACCGGCTATCTCACCTACCTGCGCCGACAGATCACGAATCAGTAGAAGAGCGCTGGTGTCCCCGCAATCATTAATCACTTTACAAATTAAACCATAATATGAATAATATATTCACGTAAATATATATAATTGAGAAGATATGATAAGCAGAATTATAAAGAAATCGATTGATAGCCGATTGTTTCAAGGCAAAGTCATCCTCCTTTACGGGGCACGTCAAACGGGCAAGACAACGCTGGTCAAGGTGCTGCTCAAGCAGCATGACGGGGTTTATTTCAATGCGGATGAGCCGGACATACGGGTACAGTTTTCTGGGCGGACATCGTCTGAATTAAGGCGGTTGGTTGGCAACAGCCGCCTTGTGGTACTTGATGAGGCACAGCGGATCGAGAACATCGGATTGACCTTGAAGCTCATGGTTGACAATTTCCCGGAGATCCAGGTCATCGCCACCGGATCGTCCAGCTTCGAATTGGCCGACAAGTTAAAAGAGCCTTTGACAGGCAGGAAGCATGAATTCCTGCTTCCCCCCCTGTCGATGGAAGAAATCGAGGCTTCGCGAGGCCTGCTGGAGGCGGATCGTCACCTTTCGTTTGCGGTCCTGTACGGGATGTATCCCGAGCCGACGCTTTTCCCCTCGGCAAGCGAGGCGCAGGAACGGCTGCTAGAGCTAGCGGGCAGTTACCTATACAAGGACATCTTGCTGTTTGGCGGGATCCGGCATCCGGACTATCTTGAGAAATTATTGCGTGCGCTGGCGTTGCAGATCGGCAACGAGGTTTCCTACACGGAACTGGCCGCATTGATCGGACTGGATAAAAACACCATCGAAACCTATATACGCATTCTGGAGCAGGCGTTCATCATTTTCCGGCTATCCCCGTTCAGCCGCAATCTGCGGAACGAACTCAAGAAGCTCCGTAAGATTTATTTCTGGGACACGGGCATCCGCAATGCGGTCATCAACAACTTCACCCCGCTGGAGACCCGGACCGATGCGGGTGCGTTATTGGAAAACTTCCTCATTGCCGAACGGATGAAATATTTGCAAAATCATCGCTGCGCGAATGCAAGTTGGTTCTGGCGGACGCACCAGCAGCAGGAAATTGACTACATCGAGGAGAGGCCTGGCGGCCTGCTGGCGGCGGAAATCAAATCC
>DIZZ01000159.1:0-161 GCA_002428045.1 Verrucomicrobia bacterium UBA6015 | reverse complement strand
GGTAGCTATGCATTGACATTCGGTATGGCCGTGCGATAATCGGGCCCATGATCGATGGAATATGCAATATTGCGCGAAGGCTCCTTTTCGTAATCACCTTTTTGGCGATGCCTATCGCCTGTGCGGGATCCGAGCTACATGTGGCGGTTGACGGGAGCGAT
>DIZZ01000072.1 GCA_002428045.1 Verrucomicrobia bacterium UBA6015 | reverse complement strand
GGGGCTGCAAGAAGAACAGCCAGGTCGCCATTCCTTTGGCGCAGATGAGTGCCGAGCGCATCGTCAATCTCTACGATTTGGCCGCGGCCGCGTACGACGCCAAGGAAATCCGTGAGATGTCCGCCCGCCTGGGGCATGTCGCCATCATCGACGACAATCCGGGGCGGGGCGAGAAACGAGAGTTCTCGCCCGCCGAAGCCGTGCGCTATCGCGAACGCAGCGCGGTCGAACGGGTCAACTCCCATCTGCACGAACAACACGGAGGGCGGCATGTACATGTCAGAGGCCCAGTTAAAGTGGCCGCACACCTGGCCTTCGGCTTGGTCGTGATCGCCGCCGAGCAGATGCTCAGAATGCTCGGATAGCTCCCTGGCGAACCCCCGCCGCATCGGAAAACCCGGTTCTCAACGCCGGGAAGGGTGCAGTGTGCCCGAAAATCTCGATTTCCTCCCATCAGACGGCGCAAAAACCGTCACGCGCACAGAATCCACCATTTTTACTTACAGAACCCCTCGTGGTGCCCGGCTTCAAGCGGGCTCCATGAGGGGTTCTGCAAGTGCCTCACATTATTGAAAAATCACTCGACATACCGTTTAAAACCGGCAATGAGTAGAGAATGAGTGCGCCATGGTCTTATCAGAAACCCGAACGACTCCGTGACGATCAGCTTGTCAACGCGCTTCTGCTCGCCGGGCTCAATCAACCGTACTGAAGTTTTGGCTTGCCTTGTTATGCAGCGTTTGTGATAATCGCGGCACATGGAAAATACTGAACCACGAAGGAGGCTGATATGAAAGGATTCTTGGCTTGGGTTCTAGGGGTTGGTTTGCTGGTGTCGCGGCTGGCGCAAGGGGCGATGCCGCCGGATGTGACGGTTGCCCGGTTCAAGGGGGATCGTCAGGCTGCCGTGAGCCTGACGTTTGATGATGCGCTACCCAGTCACATCGAGTCGGCGATTCCAACCTTGGATCGCTACGGGCTTAAGGGGACGTTTTTCCTGTTGCTAAACAATATCCGTCCGGAAAGCACCTCGAACTGGGATGCATGGAGGGCAGCCGTCTCGAACGGACACGAGGCTGGCAGCCACTCCTTTACACATCCGATGCTCACCCAGATTCGCGATCAAGCCTTGCTGGATTACGAGATCTCGGGCAGTGCCAAGGAAATCGAAACCCATCTTGGTGTGCGTCCGACCTCGTTTGCATATCCTTCCAGCGATTTTAACCATGATGTCCGGCAAGTCGTTCGGCTTGTTTATGCGTTTGACCGGGCGGATTGCCGCGTGTGGGGCGGTGCTGGATTCCAGATGGTGGACGGGATCAAGCATGTAGACCAAGCGCTCCGTCGCAAGGATTGGTTGTTCTGTATGTTGCACGGGGTGGGTGAGGCCACCTGGGGTCCGATTGATCCTGAGATCTTTGATGGTCTTGTTGCCCATTTGGCTCGCCAGTCCGATGCGGTCTGGACGGATACCTACAGCCGTGTCGCCGCCTATATCGCTAAACGAAATGCTATCAAGGTCATATTCCGGGACGTAAAACCGGATTCGTTCGATTTCCGGCTGCGTCTGCCCGATGATCCGCACATAGCGATGATTCCAAAGTGGCCGCTGACCGTCAAGGTGGCGTTGGATGGACGTGATCCCAAGCTTGCCCGGGCGATGGTCGATGGCAGCCTCTTGGCACTTACGCCTTCCGTCTGCGGGCATTATCTGCTGGCGGATATCGAAACGGACGGGCGTTGGATCCAATGGTCTTGGAAGTAGTCCCTCACGTTTAGTATTATGCTTCGGTCAGGATCCGCAGCGAAACGTTCGACACCAGATCGGCCACTTTCGGGCGGTATGCCAGCATGTGGGGCGCGATCAGATGAGCCCTCAGATCCTCTAGGGTTTCCCACTGCTCGATGATGGTGACGACGTCGGCGTCGAGCTGCTGGGGCTCAAGTCCGGTCGGGACATCGACAGTGGGGGCGTAGGCGACGCAGCCTTGCTCGCGATGCACATCGGGGATGATCGACTTGAAGATCTTGATGAATTCGGCCTTCTTGCCGGGATGAATATGGATGGAGGCGATGACGTGTATCATGTTTTAGTGGTCCTTTCGTTTAATCCTGATCCTAATCGATAACGACGACGGATGGCAAGACGGGATTTTTCGACGGGATTTTCGATTTTGTAACTGTGAACTCGACAGGGAGCCAAAACTACGGCAGCATAGCTGGCAGATTTTTGAATTTACGGGGTTCCGTTTAAGGAGATGCTTGTATGGAGATTATTATTCAGTCAGATCCGGCTGTGGCAGCGACGGTGGCGGCTCGCATGGTGGCTCGTTTGGTGCGTCGCAAACCCTCGGCGGTCTTGGGGTTGGCCACGGGCAGTACCCCGCTTGGGTTGTATCGGGAGATGATCCGGTTACATCGCGAGGAAGGGCTGGATTTCAGTCGTGTAACCACCTTCAACCTCGACGAGTACATCGGCCTGTCGGCGGATCATCCCCAATCGTACCACCGGTTCATGTTCGAGAACCTGTTCAATCACTTGAATATCCCGCATGCCAACATCCATATCCCGGACGGTATGGCACAGGATATCCCGTCGTTCTGTGCCCACTACGAGCGCCAGATTGTGGATGCTGGTGGCATCGATCTGCAAGTCCTTGGCATTGGTACGGATGGCCATGTGGGGTTTAACGAGCCGGGGTCGTCGCTGGCCTCGCGAACACGGATCAAGACGCTGACCCGGCAAACGCTGGCCGATAATGCCCGGTTCTTCGCGGATCCGGCACAGCAGCCGCATCACGTGATCACGATGGGCATCGGTACCATCATGGAAAGCCGACAGGCTGTGCTGCTGGCTTTCGGGGCGGGCAAGGCCGAGGCGGTCCGGCAGTTTGTGGAAGGTCGGGTCAGCGCGATGATGCCCGCTTCGGCGTTGCAGTTCCATGCCCAGACGCACGTTTTCCTGGATGCTCCCGCCGCCACCCGCCTTGCCCGAACTGATTATTATCGCTGGGTTTACGACAACAAGCCCGAGTGGCAGGTGCATTGATGGGAGAATCGGGATTTATGCAGAAGAAAATCGGGGATATTGTCGGTCAGTTTGCTGTCAACGGTGCTTTCGTTGCCGCCACGGAGTATGGCAATGGGCACATCAATAGCACCTACCGGGTGAAGTGTCAGCGGGAGACCGGAGTCCGTCATGCGCGATACATTCTACAGCGGATCAATACTCACATTTTCAAGAATGTGCCTGCGTTGATGTCGAACATCAACCGCTGCACATCACATATCCGCCAACGGATGGCGGCGCAGGGGGTTTCCGATCCCGAGCGACGCGTGCCGACGGTGGTGCCAACCTGTACGGGCGGGGGGGGGTATCTGGAGGATGCCGAGGGAGTATGCTGGCGCATGTATATCTGTATCGAGGATGCCAGTTCCTGTGATGTGGTTGAAACCCCGCGACAGGCGTTTGAAGCGGCCCGTGCCTTTGGCCGATTCCAGATGGCGTTGGCCGACCTGCCAGGTGATCGCCTGCACGAGACGATCCCCGATTTCCATCATACCCGGAAACGGTTTGATGCGTTGATGGAATCGGTGCGAAGGGACGTGTGCGGCCGCGCCGCCTCAGTGGCTTCCGAGATTCGCTTCGCAACCGAGCGCGAGTCGATGGTGGACCGGCTGCTGGATTTGCAAGCGGCCGGGCGTCTTCCCGAGCGAGTCACGCATAATGACACGAAATTGAATAATGTGCTGTTGGATCACGCCACGGGCGAGGGCATTTGCGTGGTTGATCTGGATACGCTGATGCCTGGCCTTGCCCTCTATGATTTTGGCGATATGGTCCGTACGGCGACCGCGACCGGTGCTGAAGACGAGCGCGATTTATCCCTGGTTTCGTCCAATATGGTGATGTTCGAGGCCTTGCTGGGTGGCTATCTTGAGGCCACTGGTGACATGCTGACCGACGAGGAAGCCTCGCAGCTCGTGTTCTCCGGGCAGTTGATCACCTTGGAGGTCGGGATGCGCTTCCTGACGGATTTCCTCTCCGGGGATACCTATTTCAAAGTGCATCGGGAGGGGCACAATCTCGACCGATGCCGGACGCAGTTCCGGATGGTTGAATCGCTCGAAGCGCAGGCGTCGGCGATGCAGCGGCTGGTGGATCGGTGTTGGAAATAGGGGGTAGTTAATCAACATTAAACCTTATCACAGGTCACCGGATTCGCCGCCTTTGCGGGTGGCCGTGCTTGGTTCGGGTAGCGGCAGTAATTGCCAGTCGCTGATGGATGCGATTACGGCAGGTACCTTGAATGCCCGGATTGTCGGGGTTTTTTCGGATGTGGCGGAGGCGCGCATCCTGGGTCGTGCCCGGCAGGCTGGAATACCCGCTGCGTATATCGATCCCTCGCCGTACAAGACCAAGATCGATGGGGAGGCGGAGGCACGTTACATTGAGGCATTGGAGGCTTGCGGTGCTGAGCTGATCGCGCTGGCCGGATTCATGCGGATCGTCAAGCGAGGGCTGCTGACGGCCTTCGCCGGACGGATCGTCAATATCCATCCCTCCCTGCTGCCTGCGTTCCCGGGGATGCAGAGCTGGAAGCAGGCACTTGATTATGGAACCAAGGTGGCTGGCTGCACCGTGCATTTTGTCGATGAAGGTACCGATACCGGCCCCATCATCATCCAGCGGGTGGTGCCCGTGCGGGTCGGCGACACGCCGGAGTCGTTGCACGCCCGCATTCAGGTCGAGGAGCATATCGCCTATCCGGAGGCTATCGCGCGGATTGCGGATGGATCGATTTGCGCCCCCATTCGCGGTAATGGCTAGGTAATTCTTGACTTCAATGCGTGACGCGACTATGCTTCAAATGTATTTTATTCAGTGGATTTGGCCGTCATCAAGTCGTAATGCGGCCAGCAAGCCAGGAGATATGCATGAGGAACCACACCTTGCAGCGTTTTAATCGTTTCGGGGCCTCCCTTTTTCTGGCCGCCAACGTCTCGTTTGCTCAAAGCGAGGAGCCGTCGGTCTTCGACATGAGCCTGGAGCAACTTCTCAACCTCAAGGTTTCGGTCGCGTCGCGGCGTGATGAGATTGTGCGGGAAGCGCCTGCGGTGATGACTATCGTCACTCGTGAGGAAATCGAAGCCCTCGGTGCGCGTAATCTCATGGATATCATCAATCGCCTGCCCAGCATGCAGGTCGTCGGGCACGCCGGGTTCTATGGCAACAAGACCCAGATCCGGGCACAGCCCAACAGTTCACAGGATCGGCATACACTGATCCTGATCAATGGCCGTCCCGTTCGCGAGAATATCAACGGCGGCAACAACGCCTATTTCTATCTCGGATTCCCGGTTTCCTCGATCGAGAGCATCGAAATCATTCGCGGCCCCGGCTCCGTCTTGTATGGCAGTAACGCCTTTGCCGCCGTGATCAACATTAAGACACGCACCACCACCTCGGCCACCACCGATTACGAAGTCAGCACCACCTACGGCACCTTCGACACGCAGGACTACAATGCGCTCGTCACGGGGTCCACCAGCAACCTGATCCGTTATCTGGCGGCGGTGCGTATCTCGCGCAGCGATGGACCGAGGATCGGATGGACGGATAACGCGAACCGGACGGGCTTTGTCGATTACAAAGACGATTCAGACTCGGTCTACATCAAGATCGGCGATGATGCGCTCAACCTGCAGGCCGCCTACAACCGCTATAGCCCGGGTGAATACGGAACCTTGGGAACATTGACCGAAGCCATCTATATCAGCGAAGTGGAAACGTTCTTTGCGGACGCAGGCCTCTCCCGCCAACTGTGCGATGCCCTTTCGGCACATCTCAACCTGACGCTGAATACGTTCAGCTGGGACGGCAGTAATGATGGCGATACGTTTTTCGAGCGGCGGTACTCGCGCAACCTGATCCTTGAACCGATGCTAAAGTATGCCCCGCTTGACGACCTGAACCTTGTCGTGGGCGGCACGGCCGAGTATGACAAATTCGGCGGACGCGAGCTCTTTGAACAGAGCCGGTACATCCATTCGGTCTACGCCCAGGCCGACTACCAGCTCAACGATTGGCTTAAACCGCTGGTCGGAGTGCAGTACAACAAATTGGAGGACATCGATGGCAATGTCTCACCGCGGGCGGGCCTGGTGCTCACGCCTGGGGGCAACTGGGGTGCCAAACTGCTATATAGCGAGGCATTCCGCCGTGCATATGCCGCCGAGGGACATCTCAACAGCAGTTTCCTGCTGGGCAACCCCCTGCTGAAACCCGAGGTCATCGAAACCTATGAGGCACAGATCAACTACCAGAATCGCCGATGCCAAATTGACCTGACCTACTTTAACAGTCGCCAGGAGATCATCGAGGTTGATTTTACCAGGCGACCATTACAGTTCATCAATCACCCCGGCGATATGACGACGGATGGCATTGAACTGACCGGCCGAATCAATCTCGGGAGACACTGGAAGGCCCTTGGGTCGACCATTGCACAATCGACTCGAAACCATACAACCGAGCCGCTGATCTATCCTAACTATCCGGATTACATGATCAAGGTCGGCTTCATCGGGAAATTCGGGAAATACGATGTCGGGGTGTTCAACAGCTACCTATCGGAAGGATCGCTCTGGCATGAACAGTCGAACAATCTCCAGGCGAATGTATCCATGGATATATCGAGACTCCTGCATGTTGCCGAGGATCAGGTCTCGTTATCGCTCTTTGCCGATAACATCCTGGATGAAACCGCCCATCAATTACCTTCCGACGTCGGTGTGAACGAACCTATCCCACACTCCTACGAACGCCGACTTTACGCCACACTCAAAGTGAAATGGTAGCCTCATTTAATCAAGCGCAACCGTGAACGAATATCGTTAATGAACACGAATAAACCATCCCTCCGCAAGATTGCACTGTTGCTGCTGGCACTGGCACTGCCCGCGTCCGCGACAACCTTGGAGCCCGAGTACCCCGACGGGAATGTGTCAGTCCCGCCCGCTCCGGTTTCATCCGGGAATGAGTCCTTCGGCGAATACGAGATCAAGGCCGGATTCATTTACCGGTTCCTTTCGTTTGTCGCCTGGCCCGAGGACCAGCCTGAAGGCGATGTCATAACCATTGGCATTCTCGGCAAAAATCCCTTTGGAAATGCGTTCGATTCGATCGAGGGGAGCAAGATTGGGAATCGCGTCATCAAGATCCGATGCTTTGGCAGCGATGCAGGGATTGAAGACCTCAAGAAATGCCAACTACTGTATATATCAGCATCCATCGAGAAGCGGTTGCAGGAGATTCTCAAGGCCCTTGAGGGCAGCCCGGCACTGACCATCGGGGATCGTGGTGGATTTATCGATCAGGGCGGGATGATCGGATTTGTCAGCAGGGAAAATGAACAGGTTGGCATTGAGATCAACGCGGCAGCGGCCAGCAGGGCGCGCCTGACGATCCGATCCATGCTCAAGCGTATTGCCGTCAGAATCATTGATGATCCATGACGCTGAAAAGGAACAACAACGTGCCACCTGAACATCGTACCCTTAATCCTGATCCTGCGGTTGTCGTCGCCGCATCGATCCGGCGCAAGCTGACGGCGATCATCATGGGCGTGAGTGCCGCCTCGCTGGTGCTTGCGGGAGGCTTGATTGTGCTGACACAGATGTCGGCATTTCGCAAGAGCATGGCGCGTGACCATGTACAGCAAGCCCAAATGGTTGCAAAAAACTGCCAGGCCGCGGTATCCTTTGATGATGCGCAGGATGCGACAACCGTCCTGCGTACGCTCGCCAGTCGCAACTCTCTAGCGTATGCGAGTGTGAGCAAGGCCGACGGCGAGCTCCTCGCGTCGTATCGCCGCGAAGGGTTCGTTGGCGAACCGCAACCACATCCGATGAATAGGGAACATACGCTGACGGCGGACTGGCTGCTTGCACAGTCCCCGATTGTCCTGCCGGGCGGCCAGGTCATCGGCAGGGCGTTTCTCCAGTCAGACCTGCGGGAACTTGTGGACTTTCGCATGCAGATCATTGAAATCGTCGCCGCCTGCCTGATCGCCATAATACTGATGGCATGGGTCGTCTCGCTCCATCTGCAGAAACGGATTTCAGAGCCGATCGAACAACTGACGGCACTGGTGCGTAACGTCTCACGCCATCGGGATTACTCGATCCGTGCATCAGACCTCGGCAAGGATGAAATCGGCGTGCTCGCTAGGGCGTTCAACGAAATGCTTTCCGAGGTGGAACTCCGGGATGAGAAACTCAGGGAACGTGAACAGCGCACCCTGGAATATCTCAATATTGCCGGCGTGATGATCATTGCGCTGGATACGGACGGACGGGTCACGCTGATCAACCCAAAAGGCTGCGAAGTGCTCGGGCTGAAGGAGTGCGACGTGATTGGCAGGAGTTGGGTTGATGATTTTATTCCCGAAGGGTTTCGGAACCCAGTGAAGAAAGCCTTTCAAGGTTTGGTTCAAAGCGAGGGTTCCGCCGTGCAGTGCTTCGAGAACAAGATTCTTGCCGGCAGCGGCAACGAGCGGCTGATCGCTTGGAACAACAGCGTGATTCGGGACAAGGCGGGACATGTGCTCTTTATCTTGTCATCCGGCGAGGACATTACCGATAAAAGACAGGCCGAGGCTCGGGAGAACGCCTTGCGCGAGCAGCTTTCCCGCGCCGAGCGGATGGAAACCATCGGCGTCCTGGCCGGTGGCGTGGCGCATGATTTGAACAACATCCTGGGGCCCATGGTGATGATACCCGAGTTCATCGAGGATGACTTGGGTGCCGCGCTGCAGGGCGATAAGGCGGCGCATGAGGAGATCCTGGAATCGATCGGGGTCATGAAGACGTCGGCCAACCGGGCTGCCAGTGTGGTCCGGGATCTTCTGGCACTGAGTCGGCGGGGTCATTACGAGCGGATCCCTACCAATATCAACAAGCTATCCTGTCTGACCCGCAGCTCGGGTGCCATCAGGAACCTTGGCACCTCGTATCCCAATGTCAATATCGAACTGCACACGTCCAGCGAGGCCCTCATGGTGCTGGGCTCTGAAGATCATCTCTGCCGGGTCATGGATAATCTAATCCGCAATGCAGTAGAGTCCATCGACGGGAAGGGAACCGTCGCCGTGACCACCACGAAACGGCATCTTGATGAGCCTCATCATGGTTATGTAAGGGTGCCGCCGGGCGATTATGCCATCATCGAGGTTGCAGACACCGGCAGCGGGATCGAAAACGATCACATCACCCGCATCTTTGAGCCGTTCTACACGAAAAAGAAGAAAACTGAACGCAGTGGCAGCGGGCTTGGGCTTTCCATTGTACACGGGATGGTCGAGGATCATAAGGGCTTTATCGATGTAGCGAGCACGGTTGGACGAGGGACGACATTTTCACTGTACATCCCGCTGACAGCTGCGCCCGAGAGCACGTCAGCGCTGGATGATCGACCGTTGATCAGCGGCAAAGGCCGTATTCTGGTGGTCGATGACGAACCGGGACAGCGCTTCCTGGCCAGCACCTGCCTCACGCGCCTTGGGTATACGGTGGGGCTCGCCGATGACGGACATGCTGCCGTGCGCTTTTTTGCCATGGCGAAGGAACTTCGCCACGCCTCGCCCTACGACCTGATCGTGCTGGACATGCGGATGGAGCCCGGCTTTGACGGACTGGATACGTTGCGGGCTATCCGTGAATTATACCCGCAGCAAAAGGTGCTGATCGCCAGCGGCCATGCGGAAGATGACCGATCGTCGGCAGCGCTGGATCTGGGTGCGAAATGGCTGGGCAAACCCTATGGCCTTAATGAGATGTCAAATGCTGTCGCCGAGCTGCTGAAAGATATAGCGACATAGATATGCTTGCTGATGTTGTTGATTTGTGTATTAATTATCTAAAAAAGGAGGATTTGACCATGCACACATCGATCCGGCTCCATGTTACCACCCTCGTCCTACCGCTCATGGCCGTGGCGATGCTGACCGTCGGCTGTTCGGCCTTCCGCCAGCGCATCACAACCGAGGATCCACGCACCGCCAGCACGCTGACCGCCAACTTTGACCAGCGCGACTTGCTGGAGATGGCGGATAAAATCGCTGGCGACATCATCAACCATCCCTTTCCTGCCGATTCCAGCAACCCGATCATGGCGTCGCTCGGCATCCTTAACAATACGCGGACCCATCTTGATGTGGTTGCCCTTGAGAACACGATGACCACCTTGCTGATGAACACCGGACGGATGCAGTTTGTCAATACGGCCAGGCGGGACAGCCTGCTCCGGGAACAGCAGTATCAGCTCGCCAACGCCACGGAAGCAACGCGCGTGCAAATCGGCAAGCAACTGGGCGCACGCTACATGATTACCGGATCGATCGCCGAGCTTGGTGGGCAAACTGGCAAGCAGGTCCGAGCCTCCAAGCAAGAGGATGTGTACTACCAACTGACCATGGAAATCACAGACCTTGAAACCGGGCTGATCGTCCTGCGCAAGCAACAAGACCGCCTACGCCGGCGCAGCAAGCCTGTGTTCGGGTGGTAAAAGGGTTTTTATGCAGAGCAGCAGCATCGCCATGCGTCGACCGCTGAAGCGAATAGCGGCGGGCCTTGGAGGCGCCGCGACGTTTTCCATGCTGATCGGACTTGGTGCGATGCAGGCCGGCTGCACCTCGTCGGCCCTTCATTCGGCACGCCAGCATTACTATGCGGGCGAGAGTGAAAAGGCCATCGAGGCGCTTGACACCGGTGAGATTCGCGGAAACGATGCAATCCTTGCCTTGATGGAACGGGGAATGATCCGGCAAACCGCTGGCGACTATACCGGGTCTGTAGCCAACTGGCAGCAAGCCGCCGACGAGATCAAGGCAACCGATTACATCCGAGTTTCGGAGAAAGCGACAAGCCTGGTCATCAACGATTACACAGAGACCTACCGTGCCAAACCGTATGAACGAACCCTGCTGCATGTGTTCACCGCCAAGAGTTATTTCGCCATCGGCCAGTGGCGCGAGGCGGCGGTGGAGGCTAGGCTGGTAGTCGACGGTCTCGTGAATCTGGACGGCTACCCCGACGATCCCTATGCCCGCTATGTGGCCGGGCTTGCCTTCGAACTGATCCGGGATGACAACGGTGCCCGCCTTGAATACACACAGGCTGACGAACTGACACCCACCTTGAACATCAATCCGCAAACTGGGGCGATTGCCCCCTCAAACGCACCGTTGGCGACGGCCACGAACGAACTGATTTGCCTGTTGTCCATCGGACAGGCATCTCCCCCCTATAGCGGCGACTATGTTCGCTCTCGCTACAACCGATGGGGAACGCAGCCCTACGCCGATATCATCCATGACGGCACATGGCTTGGCCGGAGCTATACGCTGAATACAACCGATACCCTTTCCCGGCTCACCGCGGATCGTCTCGCCGCGATCAAGGCGGTCAAGACGGTTTCCCGCATCGCCATCAAGTGGACGATCGCTGATGCCGTCAGCGAAAATAACCCCGTCCTTGGCGAACTCCTGCGATTCCTGCTTCTTGTGATTGAGGTCCCCGACGAACGCTACTGGGCAACCCTCCCCGAATGGCTGCAGGTCGCCCGCGTACCCTGCCCGCCCGACATGCAGGCCTTCGACCTGGTCTTCAGGAATGCCTCCGGAGGGATCCTGAAGCGCCAGACGGTCAGCGCCCCGTACCATGAAACCGACGGGAAGATCATCGTCATCCTCCGCACCTGGTGAACGGAGGAAGCGCCTCATCAAAACCGCGGGATATTCTCGCCCGCCGGATCTTCGATCACGGTATTCACCGGCGCTGGCAGCAACTCCGGATAATCCAGCGTATAATGCAGCCCCCGGCTCTCATGACGCAATTGTGCACTACGAATGATCAGTTCGGCCACCGCCGCGATGTTGCGCAGTTCCAGCACATCGCCGGTCACCAGGTAATCGTGATAGTACTCACGGATCTCGTAGCGCAGGTTACGGATACGCCGATAGGCACGATCAAGCCGACGATTGGTGCGGACAATCCCGACATAATCCCACATGCACTGGCGCACTTCATTCCAATTGTGTTCAACGACCACGCCTTCATCACTGGGAACCGCCCCGTCATACGTCCAATCCGGCAGTCGGATGCGCCGGTACGCCTGCGGATCGACGCGACTCTGTTCCAGGTGCGCTGCCATCCGCATCGCGCATACCGCCCCCTCCAGCAGTGAGTTGCTGGCTAGCCGGTTGGCGCCATGCAACCCGGTACAGGACGCCTCGCCCACCGCATAAAAGCCCGGAATCGCCGTGCGCCCGTCAAATTCCGCCTTGACCCCGCCACAGAAATAATGCGCCGCGGGAACAACGGGGATCAACTGTTCGGCGATATCGATTCCAAACTGGCGGCAAACCGATGAAATATTCGGGAACCGGCTATCCAGGAACGTCCGCCCCTTATGGCGTATATCCAGGTAAACGCAGGGTTGCCCCGTGGCCTTCATCTCGCTATCAATGGCACGAGCAACGATATCGCGGGGAGCCAGCGAACCGCGTGGGTCATACCGCTCCATGAAGGATTCGCCATCCCGGTTGACCAGCTCTGCGCCTTCGCCACGGATCGCCTCGCTGACCAGGAATGATTTGGCTGCAGGATGATAGAGGCAGGTCGGATGAAACTGGATAAACTCCATGTTCGCGATGGGCGCCCCAGCCCGCCACGCCAGCGCCACGCCGTCGGCCGTCGCCACATCGGGATTGCTAGTGTACAGGTACGTTTTACCGCCGCCTCCGGTAGCCAGCACGACGACGGGTGCACGCACGGCAGCGATCTGCCCAGTGCGTTGCATCAAGACATAGGCACCCACACAGCGGTTCTCATGATCCAGCCCCAGCCAGCTCGTCGTGATCAGGTCGATGACCATGCAATGCTCCATCATCACCACGGCAGGCTCCTGGGCGATCCGCTCGAGCAGAACCCGCTCGATTTCGCGCCCGGTGATATCGCCCGTGTGAAGGATTCGCCGCTTGGAATGACCGCCCTCGCGCCCCAGGTCATAACCGCCGCCCTCTTCCGCACTGCGCTCGGCAAATTTCAAACCAAGCCGCACCAGCTCCTCGATGGCCGCCGGCCCGCCTGTGACAATATCCCGCACCACCGCTTCATCACACAGTCCCGCCCCGGCATCAAGCGTATCCTCGACATGCCGCTGGATGCTGTCATCCGATGTCATCACACAGGCAATCCCGCCCTGCGCATAGTTCGTGCTGCATTCGTACCGTTCCTTCTTGGTAACGACCGCCACACGCCCCAGCTTGCAGAGGCGTAACGCCGACAGCAGACCGGCAATGCCGCTGCCTATCACCACATAATCAAAGTTGTAAAATTGCATACTATGAAAACTGCCGCAAAGGCGGGTGGACTGTCAATCCCTAACCGCGATTCTTTGGATGCAAAAACATCTATAGTTGCGGCTCTATATGAATAACAATATCCTTGATCCGGCTATTCTCGTCGATAATCCTGCGCTTGGCAGCATGGGAAATCTCATGTCCACTGAGAACCGTGATGTCCGCCGGAACCTTGACGTGCATATCGGCAAAAATACCCAATCCACTCTTTCTTACACGCACATTTTCAACACCAGTAACCCCCGGCGTCTCAGCGACAATCTTCTGAATCATGGCTTCAACATCATCTCCTGCCGATCCATCAAGAACGTCATGCAAAGACAATTTGATAATCATACCTCCATTGAAGGCTATAATTCCACATGCAAACAAAGCGGCCCAGTCATCGGCCATCTCATAACCCGCCCCCCCCACAAGGGAAATCAATATGCCCACTGCCGCTGCTGCAGAGGTTATCGCATCTGATCGATGATGCCACGCATCGCCCTTGATTGCCTGGCTTCCCGCCTCATTTCCAGCGGAGAAAACTCTACGTGACAACGCCTCCTTTACAACCACTACAAGAATTAGAATAGGAAGTGTGAACCACGAGGGCGAATTATGTGGCGTGATAATCTCTTTAATTGCCATATGGGCAATGAATCCAGCGGCAAGAAGCAAGGAAAAGCCAGAGAAAGAACCGGCTAGCGATTCAAACTTCCCGTGCCCATAGGGATGCGATTTGTCTGCGGGTCTCAAGGAGAAATAAAAACCTGCCCATGTGATCATTGATGTCAGGATATCGCCAGCCGACTCAATGCCGTCTGCCACGAGAGCATAGGAATTACCAATCATCCCCGCCGTTATCTTAATGAGCATCAGTGCAATATTAACGACAGTAGCCAGTATTCCAAGGCCTACTAAATCTGACGGACTTTTCATGGATTTGGATTCCTAGAGTGTTGTGTTTATGTTCAATCAGTAATATAAATCATGAAGTCTCGACGTGCAAGTTATTTGGAAGGCTTGATTTCGCGGCGGTAGTGTGGTATTTGCAGTCTCTGTTTTTCAACCCGATTGAATGCCTTGAAGGAGGTTGTCCATGCCGAAAGCCTGTGATCTGAAACGCGGCGATATCGTCGCCATTGAGAATGCCCCGTACACGGTCGAGGAACTGAAGGTCTCGACCCCCTCCGCCCGGGGTGCCTCCAGCCTGTACCATTTCCGCCTGCGTAACCTGCAGACGAAAACCAAACTGGACAAGACCTGCAAGGGGGATGACCCGTTCAGCGCATGCGCGTTCGAACGGCGCCCGGTCCAGTTTTCATACATCCAGGGCGATGACGTGACCTTCATGGATCTGAAGGATTATAGCGAGATCACGTTCAAGAAGGAGGATATCCAGGACGAGATGAACTATGTCACCGAGGAGATGGAAGGCATCAGTGCCCTCGTTAGCGACGGCAAGGTGCTCGGCATCGAGCTGCCGCCCGTTTCGGTACTGAAGATTGAGCAGTGCGATCCCTCCATTCGAGGCGCATCCGCCACGGCACGCAACAAGCCTGCCATCGTCTCGACCGGTCTGCAGGTCCTGGTTCCCGAATATATCTCCAACGAGGAAGTCATTCGCGTCGACACCCGCACCGGTGCCTTTCTCGGTCGCGCCTGATGGCCAGGAAACCCTATGAACCAATATCCTGATTATCGTCCGCGACGCCTCCGCCGAACCGCTGCGATCCGCCGCCTGTTCGACACGCCGCTGCCCGGCCCCAGTCGCTTTATCTGGCCTGTGTTCGCCATTCCCGGCACGGGACGTTGCGAGCCGATCACATCGATGCCCGGGCAGTCGCGCTATAGCCCGGACCGCCTGGTGCAGGCGCTCGATGCACCCGTCGCGTCGGGCATCGGCGGCATCCTGATCTTTGGCGTGCCGGACGGGGCCAAGGACAACGAGGGGCACAGCGCCGCTGCACCGGACGGGATCGTCCCCCGCACGATCAAGGCCGTAAAGAAAGCCTACCCCGACCTGCCGGTCTTCACGGACGTCTGTCTCTGCGCCTACACCCAGCACGGCCACTGCGGACCGCTGGATGCAGCAGGACAGGTGGACAACGACCGGGCCAATGCGGTGCTGGCTCGGACCGCCGTGGCACATGCCGAGGCAGGTGCCGATGGCGTGGCGCCCAGCGCGATGATGGACGGCCAGGTCCAAGCCATCCGCCAGACACTTTTCCAGGCAGGCTTACCCAACATCATCCTGATGAGTTACTCGACCAAATTCGCCTCGGCGTTCTACGGGCCGTTCCGCGAAGCCGAAGCCTCCGCTCCGCAAAGCGGCGACCGGCGCGGCTATCAGGCCTCCTACGCTAATCCGAGGTTGGCGCTGACCGAGTCCGCCTTGGACGAGGCGGAAGGGGCCGACATCCTCATGGTAAAACCCGCCTCACTCTATCTCGATGTGATCGCCAGCCTGCGCCAACGGTCCGATCTGCCGCTGGCAGCCTATAACGTCAGCGGGGAATATGCCATGCTCTGCGCCACCGCCGAACGTGGCTGGGGCGACCTGCAGTCGATGGTGCGAGAATCGGTCAGCGCCATCGACCGAGCCGGTGCTGACCTGATTATTTCCTATTGGGCGAATCGTTATGATGAACTGATACGGGAGCACGTATGAGCGACGACACCCATCTTTTTGACCGAGCACAGCGGGTGATCCCGGGCGGCGTGAATAGTCCGGTGCGTGCCTTCCGTGCCGTCAATGCCCTGCCCATCCATGCCGCCACGGGCAGCGGATCCTGCATCACCACGGAAGACGGCAACTCGCTGCTCGACTTCTGCGGGTCCTGGGGTCCCTTGATCCTGGGTCACGCTTGCCCGGAAGTGATCGAGGCGGTCATCCAGGCCGCCCGGCGCGGCACCACGTTCGGCATCAGCACCCGCGCCGAGGTCGAGCTGGCAGAACAGATCTGCCGCATGATCCCCTGCATCGAACAGGTGCGCCTCGTCAGCTCCGGTACCGAAGCGGTCATGACCGCACTGCGCCTGGCCCGCGGATCCACCGGACGCCAGCGCCTGCTCAAGTTCGACGGATGCTACCACGGGCACACCGATGCCATGCTGGTGGCGGCGGGTAGCGGATTGCTGACAGGCGGGCAGAACGCATCCGCCGGCATTCCCTCCCAGACGGCCTCCGATGTGTTTGTGGCCCCCTATAATGACCTTGCCGCCGTCAACACGATCGTTGACGCCTATGGTAGCGAACTGGCCGCGATCATCGTCGAGCCGGTCGCCGCTAACATGGGCCTTGTCCTGCCGGAGCACGGATTCCTTCAAGGCCTGCGCGATGCCGCCAATCGGTGCGGTGCCATCCTGATCTTTGATGAGGTCATTACCGGGTTCCGCTTCGGCCCGACCTCCTGGGGAACACTGAACGGGATCCTGCCCGATCTGACCACCCTCGGCAAGATCGTCGGCGGCGGGATGCCCCTGGCCGCCGTGGGCGGACGTAGAGACATCATGCAGCATCTGGCACCCATCGGCAAAGTCTACCAGGCAGGCACCCTCTCGGGGAATCCGGTGGCGGTCGCAGCAGGGCTGACCACCTTGCGCATCCTTGAACGCGACAACCCCTACCCATGCATGGCCGAACGGGCAGTGACGATTGCCGAGGGGCTCAACACCATGGAAGCAGGCGTCTGCTGCGTGCAGACCGCCTCGCTCTTCACCCCGTTCTTCGGACGCCAGACACCGCCCCGCAACCTGGACGAGGTAAGGCAGAGCAGCGCAATCGACTTTGCCACGTTTTTCCGGGCCATGCTGAAACGCGGAATCTACCTGCCGCCCTCCGCCTTCGAGACGGCATTCGTTTCCGCCGCCCATACGGATACCGATGTCGGCAGGTTCCTACAAGCGGCCTACGAATCGCTAAAAGGCGACTGATCCGGGATATGTTCCCGTAGTCAGGAGGATTTCCGCGAGCGGCGCGAGCGGCGGACGGTTGCCGGACTACCGTAAGCAACAACCGCCTCAGGAATAGGACGGGAGACCAGTGAATGGGCACCGATGACGCTGCCTGCGCCGACATTCGCCCCGTCAAGTACCGAACTGCGGGCGCCAATCCAGGCGCCATCGCCGATCGTGACACCCTTGCCTGCCTCCATTCCCTGATTCATGATCACCGGATCATCACCATCAATCCGGTGCAGCCCGCCAGCAACGAGGTACACATAGGCAGCGATCAGCACCTGACGACCAATCTGCAGATGACAGTCCGTCGCCAGCAGGCAGTTGGCTCCGATATCACTTCCTGCCCCGATCTCCAGTACCGCATTGCGCGAACGGATGACCGAATGCCGCGAGACGATGACCCCGTTGCCGATCGCTATCCTGGACTGGGTGCCGCGGGCATCGATCAGGCACCCCTCATCGATCAGCACATTCCGTCCGATATGGATGTTCGCGCCCCCGCGGATCGTCACATTGCGCCCGATCACCGTGCCGCGCCCCAACGATCCGAGAATCATCGGGTAACACAGTTTGCGCAGGGCGATCCCGAGAGCCCCGCCACAGGCAGCACAGAGCCCGGTGATCAGCTCATAGCGCAGCAGTTGCGTCAAGGTCGACGTGCCGGTGGCAAACCGGGCATAGGTGCGCCAGGCCGATCCCTTGCCGTGGACAGCTTGCTTAATGTCTATATCTTCCGCCTGCATGTTACGTTTCCTTGCCTAGGACATCCGTTGGAGCCTTCGGTTTTTCGCGATTGACCAGGTAGACAAACCAACCAAAAACGGAAAGGATAACCGTTTTAAGGCGCAGGAGCAAGGCCGCACTGACCGCTATTGATTCGGGGACACCAATCAGCGCAAGGAAGAACGCGAAACTACCCTCCCATACCCCTGCCCCGTTGAGCGAAATGGGTAACATCGAGACGATCATGATCAATGGCGTGACCAGCACGACATCCAGCAACGCCGGGCTATTGTTCAGTGCACGGCAGGCCAGATAAACATTGACCCCGGCAAACACATGAAACATGAGAGAAAGCAGCAGCACCACAGCGAATTCTCCGGGTTGCTGGCGAAACGAGGTCAAGGCATCATGCGCCAGCAGCAGCTTGTCCCGCAGCTTGTCTAGCCGAGCAGGCAACAGCCGCAGCAGCCCGTGGATAAGCGGCCGGGTGAACACAGCAATCACGCCGGCAATCAGACCGAGGGTCAGCAGGATCAATGAAACCCTTATTCCTGCATGTTGAACCAGTGGGTGATTCCCCAACGCCAACACGGCAACCAACGTGATCAGTGCAAAAAGCCCCGTCAACCGTTCAAGGAAAACCGACAGGTAAGCCGCCTTGTAGGTATCCAGCCGACGTCCGAGATAATACCCACGAGCCGCATCGCCCCCCACCATACTGGGTAGAAAGTTGTTAAAGAAATACCCAAGGAGGTAAAGCCGCATCAAATACGTTACTGACACCTTCTCGCGCCCCGGATGGATCAATAGCTTCCACTTAACGCAACTGATCCAGATGATCAACACCGCGAAGGGGATCAGCGAGATCAGATAGGGAATATTGAGATTTGAAAAATTCTTGACGATGTCCGACGCCCGGGCAAACCGCAGGATCATGGCGATAAAGAAGGCGCTGACCGCCAGTTTGAACAGCAGGATCAGTGGACGCCGGATGTTAACGTGAAAAGCCATGACGTATTAAAAGGGATTCAATGCGTAATATGCTGACGTTGAACAAGATCATCTATAAAATGGCGGGAGCGACGGGGCTCGAACCCGCAACCACCGGATCGACAGTCCGGAACTCTAACCAATTGAGCTACGCCCCCGCATTGGTCAGCAAAACGGTGTAAGTTCTATCGCATTATCAACGCGCCTGCAAGTAAAAAAACGATAATATTAAAAATTTATTAACACGTATAGCCGCGCACGGTTTCCAGGTCGGCTCCTGGCGTGTCGAGCGTGGGCTCCCCCTATAGCCAGCCGAGCGCGATGAGGAACCGGTCGCACGCGAGGATGGTCTTGTAGACTTGTCGGAGGATTTCCAATCGGCTCGCGGGATCACGCATTCGCCATCCGGAGATACCCCGACAAGGTGGCCATCATCCCTCCGTTCAATGACGGGCTAATGATATATCGCGATACAGCACCGTTGACAAGCTTATCACCGACTTCAAAATCCCGATCTTGCCAATCGGCTTCATTATGATTACATTCACGTCCATGAAAAATGATGAGCCTTCTTTACAAGTCCCAGCCACGACACCGGAGCAGTGGGTTGATGTGTACGGTGATTACCTTTACCGCTACGCCCTGTTGCGACTGAAGGACCCATCGACAGCCCAAGATGCCGTTCAGGAAACATTCCTGGCGGGGATTCGCGGTTTGGCTCAGTTCGACGGACGGGTGGATGTAAAATACTGGCTGCGAGGCATTCTGCGTAACAAGATTGTTGACCAGATTCGCAAAACCGTTCGAGAACACCCTGTCGATGAGGAGGAAGGTACCTCGCTCCTCGATCAGCTCTCCTTCAAGGCGTTCGGTGTGGCCGACAGGCCCACGAAGCCTTGGCAATTCGACCCTACCCGCGACTTCGAGAAGAATGAATTCTGGAGGGCGTTTGAACATTGTCTTGGCAAGCTGAGCGACAGCATGCGCCAAGCGTTTGTGCTTAAGATGATCGAGGGCATGCCGACGGAGGAAATTTGTAAGGTCATGAACATTCACCCGAACAATCTCTGGGTATTGAATCATAGGGCACGTCAGCAGCTCAAGGAGTGTCTCGAAAAGAACTGGGATCGGGAAGAGGATTAATACTGATGCTTACCTGTAAACAGGTTTCGAAGGTGCTGGCCGAAGGCGATTACATGGATCTGCCCCCGTTCAAACGATTCATGTTAATGTCGCACGTATCCCTGTGCTTTGTCTGTCGTGGATTCAACCGTGGCGTCATGACCTTCCAGGATCTGGCCCGTGCGTTTCGCGCCAAGGAGGAAACCCTTCCGTTTGGCGACAAGCTTCCGGATGACGCCCGGCGCAAGATGATGCAGGCGATCAGGGAAAATACCCGAAAGCCATAAAAGGGACGTTGCCCCGCATGAACGCAGGATCAGGAACATCACGGGAATCGCTTCATGTTTGATGACATATTCAGATTTGTTGCAAGCCTGAAGGGGGGCCAAGGGTTGATTTTCTAAAGGTTTTTTTGCATTTTCCGACGTAGTGGGGCAACAACTAAAAATCACACCCTGTTCAGTGTTTCTGCTTGCTTAAAGCGAATAACCCTATAAATTCAAGCCCGTTATTTGCCATGGATATGTCATCAGTCAGTGGGCAAAACGGTTGGAGAGCGCAGAATGAGTGGTATTCAGAAATGCCCGTTAACCGGAAATGCAAGCAGCGGAAAAGAAAGAGGGGATGTAATGCGTGTAATCGTAGGAATGGTTCTTTTGGTGTTGGGTGTGGGATCGGTGCAGGCGGAGGTCTTCCAGGCGGGGCGGGTTCTGGAGGATAATCGAGATTTTGGCGTGCGGTTGACGGTGGGGCAGGTCAGTGATTTCCAGGCGATGGTGCAGGAAACGACCCGGCGTCTTTATGATGTGACTGGTAGTTATTGGAAGCAGGATGATGCCGAGGGATATGATCTGAATGATTTCAATATCGATGACAAGCAGATGACATTCGGCATTTCATTGGAAAAGGGATGGTCGTATTTTTCCTTTCAGTTCGATGCTTCTTATATGCCGATCTCCAGTTCGTCCGTGGCTCGTCGGAATTATTACATCGGGGTTGGCAAATCGATCGCCTATAATGGCGAGGAATACGACCACATGAAAATCGAGAAGGACACCGAATTTACTTTTGATGTAGAAGGCGGTACGGTCGACACCCGGCTTCTGTTCACTCCCTTTACCCTGAATTTTACGGATGGGGTGCGGCTGGTTCCGTTCCTGGATATCGGTTTGTTTGGCTTTGTCGGGATGTATGAGATTGATGCAGGTGCCGCCAAGGGCGTGACGACTTATCAGAATCCACCTGAGGTTTTTGTGATCGGGGGGCAGGCCGATGGCATTCTTGGCATGGGGCTTCCACAATACGGTGGCGGTGCGGAATTGCGGCTGGGAAGTGAGAATAACGTGAACCTGGTGGTTCTTGGGCAGTACTCGATGCTTAGCTACGATGGCAGCACGTCGTTTCTGACCAGTTCGGCGCATCGCGAGAAAAATGCGGAGATTGACCACCGTCATTTGCGTTTGCGAGTCTATCTGGAGTTTCCGATGCAGAGTGGGCGTTGCTGGATGTTTGGCCTGCAGTATCAGGATATCCAATCCGAAGGCCTGATATCATCGACCGCGACCGATCCGGACGTCATCCTCGCTAGGCAGGAACGTTTTGACAAGGAGGTCGAGTTCGGCATGAAAGCCATGAATGCCATGGTCGGAATGACGTTCTAGTTCCGACACGTGATGGCAGGGTGAATATCCAGCAACGAATGTCAAGAATACCGTGGTTAATCTCGGGTTGCACTTCGCTTCGGTTCGGTGCGGCATTGAGCGTGACGGGCTTGCTCGATCTCTGCTATCCGCGGTGTTGCGAGGGGTGCGGGGGCGATATCGGATCCGAGGAAGGGCATATCTGCTGGGATTGCCTGGCGGCTGCGCAGTATGTGAACGATCCGATGTGTTCTCGCTGTGGGGATCCGGTGGACGGCTTGGTTGAGCATTCATTTGAGTGCGGGTGGTGCTGTCGCACGCGCCCGGCGTTTGCGGCGGCACGCTCGGCCTTGCGCTTCCGGGGGCCTATGCGCGAGATCCTTCACCGGTTCAAGTACAATCAGGGGACCCATCTGGGTGACGATTTGGGCTCCTTGCTCGAAGGGTGTGTGCGGGCGCATTTTGCGGATGTGCGCTTTGATGGCATCACCTATGTGCCGTTACATCCGGTCAAAGCTCGCCAGCGCTCCTACAACCAGGCTCGCCTGCTGGCCGAGTCGCTTGGGCGTCGGCTGCATCTGCCGGTGAATCGGTATATGCTTGAACGCAGCCGGTTCACACGGACGCAGACCCGCTTGACGGCCGAGGAGCGCAAGCAGAATGTGCGAGGGGCCTTTCGCGCAGTCACGCCCGACTGGATTGATGGACGCCACTGGCTGCTCGTTGATGATGTCATGACCACCGGGGCAACGGTTGACGAATGTGCTCGCGTTCTGAATGTCTGCGGGGCGGCGTCCGTAAGGGTGGTCACCGTCGCACGGGGTTGATGGTTGGTGCATAGCCTTCATCGGTATACGAAAAATTGCGGGTCAGCTTGACATTTATGACTGGGGAGCGCATTCTTTCATCCGCTTAATTGGATTGTCGTTCATTAATGAAGTTGGGCGGGCACATTGGTCTGCCGTTGTCAGGAGAAAGGTGCAAATATGAAAACCCTGCGTCGTCGTGTTGCTGTTGTTTCTTTGTTGGCCGTGTCGGTGTTGCCTAGCGTGGCCGCCGAACGGGTCTGTTCGGTTTATCTGGAGAGCATCAGTGCCTTGCAAATGCAGGTGCAGAAGGCCTCCGAGGTTTTTGCATCGCCGGAACTTGGGATGTTCCCGATGATGATGACCATGATGGTGCCGGGTGCCAGCCAAGTCAATGCGACCGAACCGGTATCGTTGCATTTGTTTGACCTGGGTGAGGGCAAGGTGGGGGCGGTGGTGGAATTGACGCCAGCCACGACGCCCGAGATGTTCCTGAAGTCTTTGATCGCCGCCAGTGGTAAGCCGCTGGATCCTTCTGTCGATGGCCGCTTTGTATTTGATGGCGGATTGGCGCAGGCAAGGGGACCGCGCCTGCTGCTTGCCAAGGATGCGGAGTCGCTGGATCTCTGCGTCAGTGGCGCCGTCCCGGCACTGCCGCCGATGCCAGCGCTGGAGGGGGCGATCCGCGTGGCGTTGGCTCCATCGGCCATGGTGCCGATGCTGCGGGCGTCCCAGTACAAGGTGGATGCGATGATGGCCACATGCGGTGGGGCGGAGGCCCAGCAGGCCCGCGAGATGATGACGACGATGTTCGGCTTGTATATGCGCACCATGGGGCAGATCAATGCCCTGAGCATGAGCGTTGCTGTGCAGAGTGAAGGGCTGATGATCCGTTCTCACTTGGTGCCGGTCAGCGGATCGACCGTGGAAGGCATTATTGCCTCGATGCAGCCGATACCGGCAGCCTATCAGTCCTTTGTCGATGCTGATTCGATGCTGAGTTTTGCATCGGGTAGCTTCGTCGTTTCGGATCAGTTGAAGCGCCAGATGGGGCGTATTTATGCCCAGTTTATGAAGGCGTCGCCGATCATGGCGGATGTGGATATCACCGCGTTTGTAGCCGAGATGCAGTATTCGATTGATGCCCTGGGTGGGGCGATGGGTATTTCTGGCGGGTTCACCGTGGATGAGCGTCGCATCCAGATGCAGATGGCGATGGGGATGCCCGAGGCGGCAAGCTATCTCAGGAAAATGCTGGCATTGATGCAGGAGCCCTCGTATCAGTCCATGATGGCGAAGTCCGGTATGAAGGTTAGCGAGCCAACGACGCGGGATTATAAGGGGGTGCCGGTTTATGCATTTGATCTTAGCGTGGATGAAAGTGCGTTAAGCACGATGATTGCGGGTCAGGGTGGGGCACCGGATGAAGCGTCGATCGCTTCGATCAAGGCCGTGATGGAGATGTTCACCAAAGGCTATGAATACGCGGCGACGCCTCAGAGCGTTGTCTTCGGCATGGGTGGGCCTGCAGTGGTCGAGAAGGTCATCGACCGCATGACATTGGTGGATGCCGAGGTCGCCCCCGAGGCCGCTCGGATTCAGGCGCTTCTGGCTCCGTCTGCACGTCCTGTGTCCATTGGTCGGTTTGCGCTGCTGGATGCCGTTCGCATGGTGGCAGAGATGTCGCCCGAGGCCGGGAGCGTGGCGCTCTCGACCGCCGTTGCCTTGTTGCCCAAGGGGGAGGGGATTGTTTCTGCCGACTGGCGGGAAGGCTCTGAGATCCGTTCGGCATTACTGATTCCGGCGACTGACATCAAGGCGATCAGCACGCTGGCTAAATCCATGCAGAGTGCCTTTGTTGACGACGCTGTGGAGGAGGCGGATGGTCGCGAGGGTATGACCGTCGTCGAAGATGATGGCGATGACGCAGGTACAGGCAGCCAAGGCGATACTGCGGATGCGGTGGGCGGCAATGATAATCCCGCCGAGAAATAGTCTTGAGGCAAGGGCACGACAGGATTCGGCATTGCACGCGGAGTTGAATTAGGGGATTATCGTATGCACCCAAATCCATGGATTGAGAGTGTTCCTGTTTATGAGCCCGGACGACCGATTGAGGAGGTCGCCAGGGAACTCGGTGTTGAAAATATCGAGGACATCCTGAAGGTTGCCTCGAATGAGAACGAGCTGGGGCCATCACCGCTGGCGCTTGAGGCTATGCGAGAGGCGGCCTTCAGCATGCACCGCTATCCGGATGGGGGTTGTTTTTACCTGAAGGAGAAACTGGCCTCCACGCTGGGTGTGCATCCCTCCAATCTATTGTTTGGGAGCGGCAGCAACGAACTGATCGAGTTCCTTGGTCACGCCTACCTCGGGCCTGGGCGTAACCTGGTCATGAGTGACATGGCGTTTGTAATCTATATGCTGGTCGGGCGTCTCTTTCATGCCGACGTCATCCGGGTGCCGATGCAGGATTTCACGCATGATCTTGAGGCGATGCTGGCGGCGATCACGCCGGAAACGCGCCTGCTGATCGTGTGCAATCCCAACAATCCCACCGGCACGGCGGTCAGCCCGGTCTCGTTGGACCGGCTGCTCGAGCGTCTCCCCGCGCATGTGCTGGCGGTGATTGACGAAGCCTATATCGAGGTTATGCCCGCCGACCGGCGTCCAGACCTCATCCGATATATCCGCGATGGATATAGCAACCTGATGGTGTTGCGTACCTTCTCCAAGGCCTATGGGTTGGCAGGATTGCGGATTGGCTATGCCGTGGCTGATCCGGCACGCATTGCCTTGTTGGAGCATGTGCGCCAGCCGTTCAACATCAACGCGATGGCACAGGCCGCCGCGTGTGCGGCGCTGGATGATACGGATCATCTCGATCGATCCTACCGTCTGGTGGAGGAGGGGCTGGCCTTCTTTGCCCGTGAGCTCACCGCGCTGGATATCCCGTTCGTTCCTTCCTGTGCCAATTTTCTTCTGGTCAAGACCGGACATGGACGGGAAATGGTGCATGCGCTGCAGCAGCGGCATATCATCACCCGCCCCATGAACGGTTATGGTCTGCCGGAGTGGATCCGCATCACGCTGGGTACGCCGGTACAGAATCGCCGTGTAATGCAGGCGTTGCGGGACTGCATGGTTCGCGGGGTATGAGCCCGGCATCGCATTCCGGTGGTATGGCGCAAGTGCTGCGGGTGGCCATCCCGCTGATCATGGCGTCATCGGGGCATGCGCTCAGGCTTTTCGCCGATCGGGTAATGCTGGCGTGGTATTCCCCGACGGCCATCGCGGCAGCCATGCCTGCGGGGTTGGCCTGTTTCTGCCTGATGTGTTTCTTTCTCGGGACGGCCGGTTATGCCAGTACGTTTGTCGCCCAATATGCCGGTGCAGGCGAGCGTAAGCGTATCGGGCTGTCCATCTGGCAGGGTGTGTATATCGCCCTCGCAGGCGGAGTTGTCGTCGGGCTCTGCGCACCGGCTGCCCGCTTTATTTTTGAGTGGATGGGGCATGGCCCTGAGGTTATTGAGCAGCAGATCGTTTACTTCGAGGTGCTGGCACGGCTAAGCTTTGCTCCCATCCTGCTGGCGGCACTCCTGGGCTTCTGGAGCGGTCGAGGCAGGACCGTGGTCGTGATGCTGATCGAGCTGTTCTGTGCGTTGGCTAATGTCGTGCTCAATTACATGCTGATCTTTGGTCATTGGGGATGTCCCGAAATGGGAATCGAGGGGGCGGGGCTGGCGACGGGGTTCAGCGCGATGCTGGGGTTGGCGGTGGCGCTAGTGCTGTTCCTTGCTCCCGGTTCCAGAGCTCGGTTCGGGACCTGGCCTCGGCGTACGTTCGATCCGGCGTTGTTTCGCCGTGTGCTGCGTTTCGGCAGCCCCAGCGGCATTCAGTTTGCGCTGGATCTGATCGCCTTCAACCTCTTCGTTGTCCTGCTCGGACGCCTTGGTCAGGTTGAACTCGAAGCGGCGAATCTTGCCTTTGCCGTTAATGCGCTGGTCTACCTCCCCCTGGTAGGCCTGGGAACATCGGTGACGATCCTCGTGGGGCAGGCGGTCGGTGCCCGCCAGCCGGATCATGCCCGCCGTTCCGTGCGCAGTGCGCTGGGACTGGCCTTTATTTACAACACCCTGCTCGGAGGGGCGATGCTGCTGCTTCCTGAATGGATCCTGCAGATATTCGCCAGGGAAGGCGATCCCGGGCAGATTGAAGCGTTCAAGCAGGCCACGATCTATATGCGGTTCATTACCCTGTATCTTATCTTTGATGGACTTTACATCATCTACAGCCATGCGGTTCGAGGGGCGGGGGATACCCGCTTCGCCATGGCAGCCGGAATTATGCTTTCCTGGGGTACGCTGGTCTTGCCGTCGTTCGTTGCGCATTGGCTCGGTGCTCCGGCAACGGTGCTGTGGTCGATTCTGGTGGGTCATGTATTATGCGCCTGCACCCTGTTCTACCTGCGCTACCGGGGCGGTAAGTGGACCCGTATGCGCGTGATCTAGTGTCAATAATCTTCCGCCCGATTAACATGTTGCACCAATGCAACATCATACCTCTGGCTCGCTACGCAGATGAAATGCGCCGGTGTGGCCTAGGGACCAAAGCATCTTGCTTGCTTGCAAGAGGTGCGCGTGCTAGGATCCAATATTATTTATGTGATGTTGTGCTTGGGAGATTCTTATGGCAGATGATAATGCGGGCAAGGGTGGTGCACTGCGGTTCTTGAGTCGGGTGGATTGGTATGCTTTCTGGACGGCGCTGACGGTCTCGTTCGGCGTGTTCGCCTATACCGTGGCCCCGACGGTAACCATGGAGGATGGCGGGGAACTGGCGGTTGCCGGGGATTGGCTGGGCGTTCCGCATCCTCCGGGATACCCGAGCTGGTCCATGCTCGCCTGGGTCTTTGCCCGGCTTTTCTCGTTCGTAACCTTCCGCGGCATGCCGAATCCATCCTACGGCATTGCCATGCTCTCGGTCGTCAGCGGGGCCATTGCCTCCGGGTTGGCCGCGATGCTGATCTGCCGCTCGGGACGCGATATCCTGCGCCGGTCCACCTTGATCTCGCATGACATGACGGCTCGGATGGAAAATATCATTTGCTGGGTGGGCGGGGTTTCCGCCAGCCTGCTCTTTGCCTTTACCCCGATCATGTGGTCGCAATCCGTGATTGTGGAGGTCTATAGTCTGAATGCGCTTTTCCTGATCGCGGTGTTGTTATTGGTCTATAAATGGGTCTGTTTTCCGTCGGACAAGACCCTGTTCCTCGTGGCCCTCATTTTCGGTGTGGGGCTGACAAACTACCAGGTCCTGCTGCTGGCGGCCTTGTCGCTGGCGATCCTGATCATGTTCCGCGATTTTGAATTATTCCGGGATTTTGTCGTGGCAGGCGCTCCGATCGTGGCCGTGCTGCTGCTGATGCAAAAGGAAATCCTGCCGCCGATCCAGCATCCGACGCACATCTCCATGTACATCTATTTCGGGTTGAACGGGGCACTCCTGATCCTGTCCTATTTCCTGTTACCCCGTGGCAAAACGGTAGCCGTGACCATCCTGCTGGCAGAACTCGGGGTGGCATTCTATGCCTACATGCCGATTGTCTCTGATCTGCGCAACCCGCCTATGAATTGGGGGTATCCGCGGACCTGGGAAGGTTTCAAGCATGCCGTCAGCCGCGGCCAGTACGAGAAGATCGTGCCGGTGGATATCTTCTCGATCCGGTTTATTCACCAGATCGGAACCTATCTTGCGGACCTGCGCCTGAATTTCACCATGCTCGTTTCGCTGATCGCCTTCTTGCCTTTCTGCACATGGCGCCTGCGCCTGAACGGTGGATTGGCGGCTGGCGGCGCTCCCTTGAATGCAATGCAGGGAGGTCCAATCCAGGCGATGCGCGAGATTGATGGCGTCAAGTGGGCCGTGGGCTTGATCCTAGCGTCCCTGGTGCTGTTGCCGCTCGGCAATTTACCCATCGGCAAATGGGGGGAGCTGTATAAATTGCCTGCCCTGGGTGTTTTCCTGATACTGACCTTGGGTGCTGTGACGATGACCGTTGAACGGTTCCGAGGACTGGTCCAGACGCACCTGCTGGATGAAAAGGCGCGTGGCTGGGAACGGCTGCTGGCCGGGTTGGTTGCTGCCGGGGTGGCGCTGGTGTGGTTCGGGCTGGTCGGCAAGAAGCTGGTCGCGATCATTAAGACGATAGGAACCCCTGCGGCTGAGCCGCCCTTGGCCTTGGCCGGGCAGTTGGTGATGATCCCGGTCCTGCTGGTGGCACCCGTGGTGGTCTTCTGGCTTGGCGGCATGCTGGTCTCCCGCAAGGAACGCTTCACACAGACGGTTGACGAAACATCACAAAAATGGATGGTTTCGACGCTGATTGCCTTCGTGACCCTGAGTCTCGGGTTGATTGCCCTGGCGAACTTGCGTATGGATGTGCAGGACACCTTCATCCAGCGGGTCAAGTTCATCTCCTCGCATCTGCTGTTCTCATTCTGGGTTGGTTACGGGTTGATCTTCCTGCTCACGTTCCTTGATCGTCGGTGGCGGTCGATGATGGCCCTCTGGGTCACGGCGGCGGTACTGCTCCCCGTGATTCCTATCCTAGCCAACGCCTACAACGATCACCTGATCAATGTCTATGGAGGTGCTGATCAGCATAATCGTGATTTCGGCTGGCAGTTCGGGAATTACCAGTTGCGCGGGGCCGCCGCGATTCTCGAGGAGCTTGAGGAGGATGAGGAGCCGTTGCCGAATCCGGTCTTCCCTCCAGATATGGGACCGGGAGCCATCTTCTATGGAGGTACCGATCCGGGACGTTTCGTGCCGACCTACATGATCTATTCGGCCAGGGTGCGCCCTGACGTATTCCTGATCACCCAGAACGCCTTGGCGGATGGAACCTATATGAGCGTCATGCGCGATCTTTACGGCAATGACATCTGGATTCCGAGCGTGGCGGATAGCGCCAATGCTTTCACGATCTATGTCAGCGAAGTCGACAGCGGCAAGCGTCCTGCCGTTTCTGGCATTACGCGCGAGGATGGCCGGGTGCAGATCACCGGCGTGATGGGGGTGATGGAGATTAACGGGATCCTAGCCGAGCAGATCTTCGACCACAACAAATGGAAGCATGAATTCTTTGTGGAGGAGAGTTACGTCATTCGCTGGATGTATCCGTATCTGCTGCCCCACGGTCTGATCATGAAAATCAACCACGACCAGGTGCCGACTATCCCCGCGACCCAGGTTCAGGATGATCTTGACTTCTGGGACTGGTACACGCGTCGACTGGTCGGCAATCCTTGGTTCCTGCGTGATGTGGTGGCTCGGAAATCCTTCTCTAAACTGCGCAGCGCAATCGCCGGGCTGTATGCCTTCCGCGGCATGCAGCATGAGGCCGAGTTGGCATTTGCCGAGGCCCTTGATCTGTATCCGCTGAGCCCGGAAGCCAACTTCCGCCTCGCCGAAGTTTACCTGCGCATGGGGCAGTTCGATCAGGCGCGTGCAGTGATGAAGGAATTTGAACGCATGGATCCGGCCAACGACAAGTCTGCTGAATTCATCGGTCAGATTGACGGACTCAAGTCTCTGCAGGAAACGATAATGCAGCTTGAAAAGGAGCTTCAGGGGCAGCAGCCGGCGGATGCGCAAAAGGTGCTGAAGCTGGCCGATCTGTACCGGCAGGCGGGGCGTATGGACCGGTTCATGGCGTTGGCGGGCGGGCTCTTGTCCAGCCCGGACATGCCCTCGTTTATGCTGCTTCCGCTCGCGCAGCTTTATGAGCAGTCCGGTCGCCCGCAGGAGATGACTCAGGCGTTGACCTTGTGTCTCCAGCGGATGCCGCCGGATACACCACCTGATGCGTTGCTGAATATCGCGCAGATGTTTGCAAAGGCCGGCAATCCGGTGGGGATGCGGCAGGCTATCGAGGCGTATCTGAAGCTTCGTCCGAACGACTGGCGGGCGTGGCTTGATCTGGCCCTGTTACAGATGCAACTCGGGGATCCTGAGCAGGCTAAATCGTCATTGGGCGTGGCCGTTCGCTATGGCGGGGCCGAGGCGCAACGCACGATCCAGACCAACTCGCAACTGGCACCCTTGTGGCAGCAGCGGGCGGCTCGCACTCAGGGGCTGATGGGTATGTAGGCCGTCTTCAGTCTGAATCGAGGATGACACGATGCAGATGAACAGCCTGTATCTCAGGCAATTCCATGAGATTGAACGGGACTTGTGGCGGTTCTTCGCCCTGTTTGGCGACCTGTGCGGCCGCTGTGCAAGGCGTACCCTGAGGGAATCTACCGAGGGGCAGCGGCGGGGGCGGGATCAATGGTGTTGCTGCATGATCGATAATCAGGTGCATGACACCTGGGAATTGTTGAATCCGCTGCAGTGCCGTTCGGATCGACGGTGGTATGAAAAGCTTACGCCACCGGCGATGGGGCGGATGCCGGGTAATGGTCCCTGTCCCGCCCTCGGACCGACCGGCTGCCAGATCCGGCAGTTGCGTCCGATCACCTGCACCACTCAGTTGTGTGCCAAGATGCTGCGGGTGTTGCGCCGCTTGAATCTCTTTGACGGACCGACGGACCTGGCCTTGCAGATTGAGGACATCATCGTCCTGCCCGCGATCCTGCCCGCCTTGTATGGCCAATTGAAGGGTGGACGGGTGCTGCCGGATGCGGTGGCGCAGTACCGCCTAGCGATTCGTGATTATACCCAACGGCTGGCATCCGTGGATGCACCGGCAAGGCAAGCAGCGATTGATGCGGAGCTTCCGGTGGATGCATAACGGTAGGCGGGGGGAGGTTAGGGTGCGAATAGGCATGGGGCAAGCGCGATGGGCGGGCGGTGACATGGCCGCCAATGATCAGCAGATTGGTCGTTATGCGAGGGAAGCCTCTGCGGCTGGGTGCGATGTCTTGCTGCTGCCCGAGCTTTGCGATACTGGCTATGTGCTGGCGGAGATGCCTGTGCTGGCAAGGCAATGGGCGGAGGGGGGGCTCTCCGATTGGCAAGCCTTGGCTCGACAGCACGGCATCGGGCTGATCGCTGGCGTTGCCGAACGCGAGGGTGAATGTCTCTATAATTCGTCCGTGATGATTGATCGCATGGGCGTCCTCTGTGGGCTCTACCGTAAAACCCATTTGTTTTGTGGCCCTGAAGGCGATGAGGGTGCCGTTTTCACGGCAGGGAATCGTCTTGAGGTCAGTCATATGGCCGGGGCTTGCTGGGGTGTATCCATCTGCTTTGACCTGCGATTCCCCGAGGTCTATCGCACCCTCGCCTCGGCGGGTGCCCAGATTCTCGTGGTCGTGGCCGCCTGGCCTGCGGTAAGGATCGCGGATTGGCAACGCTTATGCCGGGCTCGGGCGATGGAAAATCAGGTATTCCTCGTGGGCGTCAACCAGACCGGTATAAGCAACGGAATCCCTTTCGGTGGTGGCTCGTGCGTAGTGGCCCCCGATGGCAGTGAGCTCGCCGGTAGGGCCGGCGATGGCGAGACGCTCTTGATTGCCGATCTCGTCTTGGACAGGTGAAATGGTGGCGCGAGCCGGGATCGAACCGGTGCATTGATGCATCAGGATAACTTCAGACTTCCTGATCCCGTCGGAAAATGCGTTGGCACTTTTTCGAGCAAATGATGGCGGCCAGTAATCGGAATATCGGTTCGTTTGCGGCAAAGGTAACTCCTCCGACGAGATCAGGAATTCTGAATTTATGTAACTTTCCTGTCTTGCACCCTCATCACGCTCGCGTCGTCGTTTTAGCGGCCTGCAAGCATCATCAAAAACCGCCGGATCAAGACGTTGAGCAGGATCCTGCAGTCTTCCAGCGGAGACCGGTAGCGTTCATAATAGAGCGCATTGGCTGTCTTCTCGGAACGACACGCATCGTCCAACGCCAGGGTCTGGTAGCTGATCGCCGCCGGGTAATAGCAGCGCAGGCGGCTGCGCAGCTCGGCGTCCCGCTCAGGATGCAGCGGGGTGTGGCCGCAGAGCCAAAGCTGGCCCAGCGCGGTGAGCGCAAGCATCGGCAATAAATCCAGAGACAAGCCGGTGAACAGCCGGTGCAACCGCGACGATTCGTCAGTTGCCGACCAGAACGGCAACCGTCGCCGCATGGCGCGTACGGCGAGCCTCTGGCTGAGCCGGAACCGACCCATGCCCATCCCGCGCAGAAGGAGGTAAAGCAGAGCAAAGGGAATGGCTTGTAAAAGCAACAGCACAACGGCTGCCGCCCAGCCGAGTACGGCACGTACGCCGTCAACAAGCCGGAACGATACGCCCAGGGGGGCCAGGAGCCAGGGATCCTCGATATCCAGGATCGTGCCGGTCTCCGGTTCAATCAGCCGTGCGCCAGCAACCACCCGGTCGCGGATCTCAAGATTCCGCCCCAGATAGGTGCCATCCAAAATGACGGAGTTGGCGATCTCGGTCTGGCGATCGACGATGACACGATTGCCGATGACCACGTCCGGCCCGATCACGGCCATGGGATGAAGCCGGCAGTCGTTGCCGATAATCAGCGGTGGACGCAGCTCGACGGACGGGGGAATAATCACATTGCTGCCGATATAGGCACCGTCGCCCCCGCCGAACCCGGGGCGCACATACCGCACGATCTCGCCTTTCACCAGCCGTTGGTTGAGTTGGTAATAGGCCTTCATATCGGCGAGGACCAGCGGATCGATGCCCAGCGCCGCCCAGTCCCTGCTCGTCGCTGGTGCTGTCCCGGCAATAAAGGAACGGATGGTGCGGGCATCGCTACTCAGGAAGCAGGCGGCTGCCCCCTGGCAGGCGGGTACGAGCCAGCACCCCTCCGGCCCCGGGACGGGAAGTCGCGATTTACCATCCGCATCACGATCCAGCAGCCGACGAGGAAACACAGGGGCCGCGATATACAAGAGCCCTTCCTGCCATTGCTCAGGCGAGCGGCGCAGATAGGACTCGGGAGATATCCCAGGCTTGAGAAACCCGTAGGTGATCTGCAACCCCCAGCGGCTTCCATCATCGGCATAGGCCTCGACCTCCTCGGCGCCATCGCCCAGGACCAGTCGCACGTCGCTGATCCCGAGCGAGGCCGCCCATTCCAGCCAGTATTCAATCAGTGGCTTTCCGCCTACGGGCGCCAGGCTCCAGGGGTGCCCGCCGAGCGCCTCTCCCCAGCCGGACGGCCCTCCGGTATGGAATAGCGCCTTCATGACTCGGCCCGCAAGGCCTCCTCCACGGTTTCGTAAATCTCGAAAATCTTGAACGCCCGCGTGATTTCGAACACGACACGCGCCTTCGCAAGCAGGCCCGCAATGCGGATATCCCCGCCACGCTCGGTTACCCGCTTGAGCAGCGCGATCAGCACGCCCAGCCCGGCGCTATCGATGAAATCCATCGCACTGACATCAATCACATACTGGGTCACCTTCTCATTCGCCTTCATCCAGGCATGCACCTGCTCGCGAAAACCATCAACCACCGCTGCATTCAACGCCCCGCTGACCACTACCACCGCCTTTTCGCCGTGCCTCTCGATCCGCATGTCCATATCGTTATGTCCTTTCCCTTGTTAATACGCTCCCCGCCCCAGCAACACGGCGGGCACGGTCTTGAGCATGATCATGATATCCTTCCGCAGGCTCTGACTGTGGATATACTGCAAATCCAGCCGGACTTGCTCCTTGAACGGGATTTCCGACCGCCCCTGGATCTGCCACAGACAGGTCAACCCCGGCTTGGCATGCAGGCGTTTACGTTCCTCCAGCGTGTAGAGTGCCACTTCCCGCGGCACCGGCGGCCGCGGACCGACCAGGGCCAGATCCCCGATCAACACGTTCCAGAACTGCGGCATCTCGTCGATGCTGAAGCGCCGGATGAACCGCCCCGTACGGGTGATGCGAGGATCGTGCTTCATCTTGAAGATGACCCCGTCGCCCGATTCATTCTGCTTCACCAACTGATCCTTGAGCTTCTCCGCATTACGCACCATCGACCTGAACTTGTAGAACTTGAACAGCCGGCCATACTGCCCGACCCGCGTCTGGGCGAAAAAGACAGGCCAGCCATCCTCGACCACAATCGCCAGCCCCACCGCCAGGAAGAGCGGTGCCAGCAGCAGCAGCCCGGCGAATGCACCGAGGATATCGAGCAGCCGCTTCATGCCAAAGAGACTGTGCAGCATGCCCTCCCAGACCGCCAGTTTGATGGCCTGCCGCCGCCGCAACCGCCGTACCCCGGCCTGTGAGACGGGTAGCTCCAGCGTCTTGAAAAGCGCCGCCCGCGCCTGGTAGATCGCCTCATTCATGCTCGCACCTCCTGTCTTCGTTATCCCGCCCGATCCTGAAACGGGCATGATTCATCGCGCCCCACCGGAAAAAGTCATACGCCTG
>DIZZ01000241.1 GCA_002428045.1 Verrucomicrobia bacterium UBA6015 | reverse complement strand
GGGCACAGCGAGGGGTTTTGTAAGAGCCTCGAGGGAAATGTTTTTAAGGCGTTGATAATAGGAGTTTATTTGAACGATGCATCCATTGATATTGTCGGTGCCCGCCAGAATAACCTGAAAGGGTTTGACTTAAAGATACCGTTGCAGGCGTTTACAGTCGTCACCGGCGTGAGTGGCAGCGGTAAATCGTCGCTGGCGTTTGATACGGTCTATGCCGAGGGGCAGCGGCGGTATGTCGAGACCTTTTCCCCTTATGCGCGGCAATTTCTCGACCGTATGGATAAGCCCAAGGTGGATCGGATCGACGGCATTCCCCCGGCCATTGCCATCGACCAGACCAATCCGGTGCGCACGTCGCGTTCGACCGTGGGCACGATGACAGAGCTGAACGACCATCTCAAGCTGCTGTATGCGCGGGCCGCCCGGCTGGTCTGCCGTGGGTGCGGCGAGATTGTCCAGCGCGATACGCCCGAACATATTGCCGACCGGTTGTTCGATGGATGGCGTGACGGGCAGCGCGTGTTGGTTGTGTTTCCCGTGCCCATTCCTGCCAACTACCCGGTGGCCGACATCAAGGCGGTACTGGAAAGCAAAGGGTACACCCGTTTCCATCGCGAGCAGGAAACCGTTCTGGACGTCATCCAGGACCGGCTGACGCTTTTGCCAAAATCCAGGGGACGCCTTTTGGATTCGCTGGAAACCGCCATGCAGCAGGGCAGGGGCCGCGTCTCGGTGATTGCCGTGGATGCCGATGGTGTCGAATCTACGGCACCGTTGCATTTCTCGGCGGATCTGCATTGTGCCGCTTGCGACCTGCATTACCGCGATCCCGTGCCCAATCTCTTTTCCTTCAACTCACCGATTGGTGCGTGTTCCCTGTGCCGCGGATTCGGTCGCACCATCGGCGTGGATTACGGCTTGGTGATCCCCGATGTGGATCGGTCTCTCCAGGAGGGTGCCGTGAAACCGTTCCAATCGCCAAGCTACAACGAATGCCAGCGGGATCTGATGCGTTTCGCCCGGCAACGCGGCGTGCCGGTCGCGCGCCCGTGGCGCGACCTTTCAGCGTCCGATCAGCAGTGGATCATCAAGGGTGACGGACGCTGGGAGGATGGGTGCTGGTACGGCATCGATGGGTTTTTCGCGTGGATGGAATCCAAGAGCTACAAGATGCACATTCGGGTGCTGCTGTCAAAATACCGGGCCTATACCGAATGCGGCCAATGCGGGGGAACCCGCCTGAACGACGAGGCCCTGTTGTGGCATCTCGGGCCCGGTGCCGGGCTTACGATCCATGATGTGCAACGGCTGCCGATCTCGGATTGCCTGGGGTTCTTCGAGCATCTGGAGTTGCCCCTGTCCATCCAGACCGCTGTGGATCCGCTCCGGGCCGAGATCCTGTCGCGCCTGCGCTACCTGAACGATGTCGGGCTGGGTTACCTCTCGCTCGACCGCCAGTCCCGGACGCTGAGTGGCGGGGAGGTGCAGCGCATCAACCTGACCACGGCACTGGGAACTACGCTGGTCAACACCTTGTTCGTGCTGGACGAACCCAGTATCGGCCTGCATCCGCGCGATACCTCACGGCTGGTGTCGGTCCTGCATCATTTGCGGGATGCCGGCAATACCCTGCTGGTGGTCGAGCATGATCCGGATGTGATGCGTGCCGCGGATCGGGTCATCGACATGGGGCCGGGCGCTGGTGAGCTGGGCGGGCACGTGGTTTTTCAAGGCACGCCTGGCGAATTGCTGGATGCGTCCACGTCGGTGACCGGGGCCTATTTGCGCGGCGACCTGTCGACCGCCAGCGGACAGGTCTGGCTGCCCCCGCCCAATCCGTCGGATCCGCATCTGGAGATTCTCGGGGCTGCCGCCAATAATCTGCAGCAGATCGATGTGAGCCTCCCGCTGGGGCGGCTGGTCTGCATTACCGGCGTCAGCGGCAGTGGGAAAAGCACGCTGATCGAGGATGTGCTGTATCGCGGTTTGCTGAAACGCAAGGGGCAGACCACCGAAATGCCGGGTGCATGCAAGGAGATCCGTGGCGACGAGTGGATCGGCGACGTGGTGATGATCGACCAGCAGCCGATCGGCAAGACGACCCGCTCGAATCCCGTCAGTTATGTCGGGGCCTGGGACCCCATCCGCAAGTGCTTCGCGGACGAGGCGGAATCCAAGCAGAGAGGCTACACGGCGGGGACGTTCAGTTTCAATTCAGGCAAGCGCTGTCCGACCTGCGGCGGCAATGGCTATCAGCATGTCGAGATGCAGTTCCTGAGCGATGTATACCTGCGCTGCCCGGACTGCGACGGGAAACGGTTCCAGGCGGAGGTGCTGGAGATCAAGCTGCACCCGCCGAACCAGTCGCCGTGCTCGATATCCGATGTGCTGGAAATGACTGTTGCCGACGCCTGTCGCTATTTTGAATCCTTCCCGGCGGTGGTTCGCGCCTTGGCTCCGCTTCAAAACACGGGGCTGGGTTATCTGCGCTTGGGGCAATCCGTGCCGACCTTGAGCGGGGGCGAAGCACAGCGGATGAAGCTGGCCGCGCATTTGGCGGAGCAGCCCGCAACGGGAGCCAAATCACGGCTGTTCCTGCTGGATGAGCCGACCACGGGATTGCATTTCGCGGATATCGCGGTGTTGCTTAAAGCCCTGCGTGCGTTGGTGGTCCGCGGTCATTCCGTGGTCGTGATTGAACACAACCTGGATGTCATGCGGGCGGCGGACTGGATCATCGACCTCGGGCCGGAGGGAGGGGCCGAGGGGGGGCGTGTGGTGTGCTGCGGCACCCCGGATACCGTGGCCGCCAGTTCTGGCGGTTACACCGCCGCTGCCTTGCGTGGTGAATGGAGCAAACCCTCAGCCAAGGCTCATCAAGTCCGGGAAGCCGCACCGACCTGGCAAGGGGCCGCCACGCTACCGGATGCCATCCAGATCATCAACGCGAGGGAGCATAACCTCAAACATGCCAATATCACGATCCCGCGCGATGCATTCACGGTGATTACCGGTCTTAGCGGCAGTGGCAAGAGCACCGTCGCCTTCGATATCCTGTACAACGAGGGGCAGCGGCGGTACCTGCAATCCCTGAATGCCTATGCCCGGCAATTTGTCCAGACGGCAGGACGCCCGAATGTCGATGCCGTGCTGGGCGTCCCGCCGACGGTGGCCATCGAGCAGCGCATCAGTCGTGGCGGCTTGAAGAGTACCGTGGCCACGGTCACCGAGGTCTATCACTACCTGCGACTGCTGTTCACCAAACTCGGAGTACCGCATTGCCCGGATTGCAAGGTTCCGATCCAGCCCCAGACGATCGAGGCGATCCTGGCGGCGGTCCGCAAAGGCTATCGCCAGCGTGATGTCGATCTCTTTGCACCCCTCGTGATTGGCCGCAAAGGGTATTATACCGACCTGGCGGCATGGGCCAAGGGCAAGGGATTCGAGGCGCTGCGTGTCGATGGAGTCTTGATCAAGACCAAGGGATGGCCCCGGCTGGATCGGTATCGCGAGCATGATATCGATCTTCCCGTGGCGCTTGATTTCAGCATTTCCCCAGCCTGCGAGGGGGCACTGCGAACGCTGGTTGAGCAGGCGCTTGGATATGGCAGCGGGGCAGTGCGGATTGCGCCAAGCACATCGCGCGGTACGGCCGCCGGTGCCGGGGAGCGCCTTTTCTCGGTCGAGCGGGCCTGCCCCGGCTGTGGCAAAAGCCTGCCGGAGCCGGATCCCCGGCTTTTTTCGTTCAACTCGAAACATGGCTGGTGCCCCGATTGCTTCGGAACGGGGCTGAAGCTGAAGGACTTCGATACCGAGCAGACGGGCGAGGAGGCGGCATGGGCGGATGCCTCGACGGCGGCTTCTGTGGCCTGTCCCGCCTGCCATGGCAAACGGCTGCGACCGGAAGCCCTCGCTGTTACGGTCAAGGGGGAGCCGATAGACCAAGTTGCCGGGTTGACCGTGGATGCCGCCCTGACCCGTTTCACATCCCTCAAGTGGACACGCACCGAAGCCCCGATAGCGGCCGATCTACAGTCGGAAATCCGGAGTCGCCTGGGGTTCATGCAAAACGTCGGCCTAGGCTATCTCACGCTCGACCGGGCGGTGCCAACGCTGAGCGGGGGCGAGGCGCAGCGCATCCGGCTGGCCTCCCAGTTGGGTTCGAACCTGCGCGGGGTATGTTATGTGCTCGACGAGCCGACCATCGGATTGCACGCCCGCGACAACGTCAAGCTGCTGGCGACCCTGCGTCAATTACAGGCCAAGGGCAATACCGTTGTCGTCGTGGAACATGACGAGGAGACCATCCGGCAGGCCGATCACCTGATCGACCTGGGGCCTGGTGCTGGCATCAACGGGGGTACGGTGACGGCCAGCGGTACTCCCGCTGCCGTGATGGCCTGTCCCGAGTCCATCACGGGGAAATTCCTTGCCCACCCGCTGAACCACCCGCTGTCGGGAAAGCGCCGCCCGGTGGACTTGAAAAAGGATCCCCGGCTGATACTGCACAACGCCTCGCTGCATAATCTCAAATCGCTGACGGTGGTGATTCCTGCGGAGCGGCTGGTCTGCGTCACCGGGGTCAGTGGCAGCGGCAAAAGCACGCTGGTGCGGGATGTGCTACTGCGGACGATCCAGGGTACCGTGTCGGCCACCCGGCAACATCGCGACGCGGTCCCTCCGCCTGCCTATGGGTGCGATGTGATCGAAGGGATGGACCTGTTTCGCCGGGTGCTGGAGGTTGATCAGACCCCGATCGGGCGCACACCGCGCTCCTGCCCGGCGACCTATGTCGGGTTCTGGGATGCGATCCGCTCCCTGTATGCGACCACTCCAGAGGCCCGGTTGCGTGGGTATGACGCCAGCCGCTTCTCGTTTAATACCGGTGATGGGCGCTGTCCCGAATGCAAGGGCAATGGGCAAACGACGCTTGAAATGAGTTTCCTGCCGGATGTCAGCGTGCGGTGCGACGCCTGTGACGGACGGCGGTTCAACGAGGAAACCTGCCAGATCCGGTACCATGACCTCAGCATCGCCGACGTGCTAGCCTTGTCGATCGACGAGGCGGCCGCAGTCTTTGCCGCGCATCGCGAGATTCATCGGCCGTTATGTCTGCTTCAGGATGTCGGGCTTGGCTACCTCACCCTGGGGCAGCAAAGCCCGACCTTGAGCGGGGGGGAGGCGCAGCGCATCAAGCTCGTGACGGAACTGGCGCGTGCATCAAGTTGCAAGTATACCCTTTATATCCTTGATGAACCCAGCATCGGGTTGCACATCGGGGATGTCGAGCACCTCATCCGTGTGCTGCACCGGCTGGTTGACGCGGGCGGCAGCGTGATCCTGATCGAGCACAATCTCGATCTCATCGCCGAGGCCGACTGGGTGATCGACCTGGGGCCTGAAGCGGGCGACGTCGGGGGACGCATGGTGGGGTGCGGAACCCCGGAGGCGATCAGTCGGCTCAAGACCTCTGTGACGGGGCAATTCCTGCGCCCCCAGTTGATAAAACACCGATCCGATGCTTGACATAGCGCGGACGATCGGGTTTACTCAACCCTACGTTATGGCGGTAGTTAAGGGGGGGGCAGGCTATGCAAATCGAATCTCCACAGCGAGATCCGCTCAAGGGTTCATGGGCGGTGTTGCCCCATTCTATACTGCCGCCATCAAAGATTGCCACCGTTCCTGCGTCGCGCGAGGTGCTGGTCGTCGAGGATGACGACCTGCTGCGGGGATTGATTGTTGATTTACTGACCAAGCGAGGGTTCACCGTTGTTGGCGTGGCGACCGGGGGCGATGCCGTTGCCCAGGTTTTGCAGAAGCCGCCTGCCCCGGTGCTGCTGCTCGATCAGCAGTTACCTGATATGAAGGGCCAGGATGTGGTGAGTGCCTTGGCCGGGTGCGGCATCAAGGCGCAATTCATCATGATGACCGGGCTGGGGGACGAACGTTTCGCCGTGGATATGATGAAGTTCGGTGCCGTCGATTACCTAGTCAAGGACGGTATGTTGCTGGACGTCTTGCCGGGGGTCCTTGAGCGTGCCTTCCGGACGATCGAATCCGAACGCTTGCTACAGGCCACGGAGCGGGCGCTGAGGGAAAGCGAAAAGCGCTTCCGTGGCCTTTTTCAGGATATGACGGCCGTTGCGGTGCATGGGTTTGATCGCCATGGCGTTGTGCATTACTGGAACAAGGCATCGTCTGAACTCTTCGGCTATGCCCCGCACGAAGTCATCGGCAATAATTTTATTGAGCTGATCGTTCCTCCCGAAAAGCGCGGTGAGATGACGGAAAAGATCCGCCGGATGGCCGATTCGGGGGAGATGGAGTCAGCGGGAGAAGTCGATTTCGTTCGCCGCGATGGCGCGGGCGTGGCCGTATTCTCGTCCTGTTCGATTGTCCAGATGCCGGGGCGGGATCCGGAAATGTTCGGGATCAATGTGGATCTGACCGAGCGTAAGCGGGCTGAGGCGGATCGTGAAAAGCTGATGGAGCAACTGTCGCAGGCGCGCAAGATGGAATCGGTCGGTCGCCTGGCTGGCGGGGTGGCTCATGATTTCAACAATATGCTGGGGGTGATCCTCGGCCAGGCCGAACTGGCGCTGGATATGCTGGAGCCTGGGGATTCCCTGCAAGAGCGTCTACAGGAGATCCGCAAGGCGGCCGAACGGTCAGCGGAGTTGACGCGGCAGTTGCTGGCCTTTGCCCGCAAGCAGACCGTTCAGCCGAGGGTTCTGGATTTGAACGAGACCGTCGAGGGTATGCTCAAGATGCTCCGGCGTTTGGTTGGTGAGCATATCGAACTGAAATGGATGCCCTGTTTACGGTTGGGGTATGTCCATATAGATCCGGTGCAGGTTCACCAGATCCTGACCAACGTGTGCGAGAATGCCAGGGAGTCGATTGCGGATACCGGGACCATTATTATCAAGACGGAACGTATCCCCTGCAATGCCGAGTTCTGTAGTCGTCATGAGGGCAGTATCCCCGGCGACCATGCCTGCCTGACGGTGGCGGATTCGGGAATCGGCATGGATGCGGAAATGCTGACGCATTTGTTCGAACCCTTCTTCACCACCAAAAAGCTGGGTGAGGGCACCGGGCTGGGATTAGCCACGGTGTATGGTGTCGTCAAGCAGAACAAGGGGTTCATCCGCGTGGAGAGCCAGCCGGGTAAGGGGAGCGCCTTTCACATCTACTTCCCTATCCATGCCAGTGCGCCCGCCGTCTCGAAGGCGTCGCAGGCGGCTGCTACGCGTGGAGGCAAGGAAACGATCATGCTGGTTGAGGATGAACCGGCGATCTTGAAGATGATCACCGGAATGCTGGAAGCCCTGGGATACACGGTGGTTGCATCCGGCGATCCGGTCGCTGCGCTGGAGCTGGCCAGAACCTATCAGGGCAAGCTGGACTTGCTGCTTACGGATGTGATCATGCCGGGCATGAATGGCAAGGCACTGGCCATGGCGGTCACCGATCTGCACCCCGGCATCGGTCTGATATTCATGTCTGGTTACACGGCCAATATCATCGCTCCGCATGGGGTGCTCGATGAGGGTGTCCATTTCATCCAGAAACCATTTTTCATGCATGATTTGTCGGCGCGTATCCGTGACGCCCTGAAGGACAAGTTGGTGAAAGGCTGATCGTTTATGTCAACTCCAGCATTGCTTGATGTGAATCGTTTTGATGCCGCCAGTCTGCGGTTGCTGCTGGATCATGCACACATCGCCATGCTGCTTCTCGATGAGTCCATGCGGATTGTATGGATGAATGCGGAGGCGGAACGTCTGGTGCATCTTCCTGTCGATGCCCGGAAGTCATGCCGGCCTGGGGATGCGCTGGGCTGCATCCATGCCCTCAATCATCCCGATGGCTGCGGTTTCTCGGAGGCCTGCCGTCAATGCCGGTTGCGCAATACGTTGACGACGGTGCTGCGCGGCGAGCGCACCGAGAACCGCGCGTATATCGATCACGAGGTGCTCCTTGAGGGTAAACGCCAGATCATGAACCTTTCCCTGAGTGCCTCGCCGCTGATACTGCATGGACACCCCTTGGTCCTGTTGTCGATGGCGGATATCAGCGAGCATCGCCGCATGGAGGCGTCCCTGCGGCAGACCAACGAACAACTTGAACTGGCGATCGAGCGGGTCAACAAGATGGCGTCCGAGGCCGAGATGGCCAACATCGCCAAGAGCGAATTCCTTGCCAATATGAGTCATGAGATCCGCACCCCGATGAACGGGGTGATCGGCATGGCCGGACTATTGCTGGATACCGCCTTGAACGTCGAGCAGCGTCATTATTCAGAGACGATCCGCTCCAGTGCCGAGTCGCTGCTGGGTCTGATCAACGACATCCTCGATTTCTCTAAGATCGAGTCTGGAAAGCTGGATCTCGAATCGCTGAACTTTGATCTCACGGCCCTGCTGGATGATTTTTCGGCCACCTTGGCGGTGCGCGCGCATGAGAAGGGGCTGGAATTCATTTGTGCCGCCGCCCCCGATGTGCCGGTCCTGTTGCGAGGCGATCCGGGGCGGCTGCGCCAGATCCTGACCAATCTAGCGGGCAACGCCATCAAATTCACCAGCAAGGGGGAAGTTGCCGTGCATGTTTCCGTTGACACGGACGCCGGGCATGGTGTGGCTGGCAAGGGCGGATGGGTCCGGTTGCGTTTCTCGATTCGGGATACCGGGATCGGCATTCCCCAAAACAAGCAGCACCTGCTGTTCCAGAAGTTCAGCCAGGTGGATGCCTCGACCACGCGGGAGTTTGGAGGATCCGGACTGGGGTTGGCGATTTCCCGCCAGTTGTCCGAGCTAATGGGCGGAACGATCGGTGTCGAGAGCGACCCCGGGGTTGGTTCCACCTTCTGGTTTACCGTGCAGATGAAGGTTCAAACGGAGGCCGCTCAGGTTCCTGTCGCGGCGTCGTTGCAAGGGGTGCGGGTATTGATCGTGGATGATAACCGTACCAATCGTGAGATCCTGGTTGTCAGGTTGGCGTCCTGGGGGATGCGTCCGGAGGAGGTGGACGGTGGCAATGCGGCGTTGGAGGCGTTGAATCGTGCGCAGGATGCGCAGGATCCCTTCCGTCTGGTGCTGATCGACATGCAGATGCCCGGCATGGATGGCGAAGGGCTCGGGCGGACCATTGCGGCGGATGCCCGGTTGGCGGTGATCCGCATGGTCATGCTGACCTCGCTGGGCTTCCGAGGGGATGCCGAACGGCTGCGCCAGATTGGGTTTGCGGGGTTCCTGACCAAACCGGTCATGTATCGGGAGCTGCAGGGCGTCTTATCCCTGGCGTTGTCAACCACCGGGGCTGGCACGTCGCGGGATTCGATGGTTACGCGGCATACGGTGCGCGAGATGACCCGGCGGTTCGACGGCGTTCAGGTGCGCGTGCTGGTGGCCGATGATAACATCATCAACCAGCAGGTCGCCTTGGGAATCCTGCATAAGCTGGGATTGCGGGCCGATGCCGTGGCCGATGGGGCGGAAGCGGTCCGGGCGGTTGACACGATCCCGTACAACCTGGTGCTCATGGATTGCCAGATGCCTGTCATGGATGGTTATGAGGCTACCCGGAATATCCGGCAGGCCGAGCAGGCAAAAGGCAGCGAGGGGACGCCCTTGCCGATTATCGCCATGACCGCTCATGCCATGGCCGGGGATCGCGAAAAATGCATTGAATCGGGCATGAGCGACTACATCAGTAAGCCCGTCTCGCCGGCCGCCCTGGCCGCGATGTTGTGCCGGTGGCTGCCCAATATAATCGAGCGCCCGACATCGGAGCAGGCGGTTGCATCGTCTGCCCCGGCCCGGGTGGATGTGCCGCCCGCCATATCCGCGATACCGACTTGGAATCTACAGGAATTGCTGGGGCGTCTGATGGATGATATCGATCTTGTGCGCACGGTGGTGGACTGTTTCCTGGCCGATATTCCGCAGCAGATGGGTGCCTTGCTTGAGCAGGGTAAAGCCCGTCATCTGGAGGCGGTACAACGGTTGGCGCACACCATCAAGGGCGCTTCCGCTAATGTTGGTGGCGATGCGCTGCGGGCGGCGGCGGCGGCGCTTGAGGTGGCGGCCAAGGATGGATGCGGCCCCGATGCATTAGACAAACTGCTGGCGCGGATGCAGGCGACCTATGATAAACTGCAGGACGATATGCGGACTGCGATCAACGAAGGAGCGTTATGATGACGTCTACGGACGGAACCCCTCAACCCGCGGACGCTGTCGATACGATCGCCGCCATTCCGCAGACCGTACTGGTTGCCGATGACGATGCCACCTCGCTGGCCCTGCTGGCGGGCGTGTTGCGTAAACACGGTTACGATGTTGTCACCTGCACCAACGGGCAGCAGGCCTGGGATATCCTTCGACAGCCGCAAGCCCCCCACCTGGTCATCCTGGACTGGATGATGCCCGAGATGGACGGGCTGGACGTGCTGCGTGCATTGCGCCGGGAACCCACGGATACGCCGCCGTATGTCATGATGCTGACCGCCAGGGATGACAAGCAGGATATCATCACGGCACTGGATGCGGGTGCCAACGATTATCTATCAAAGCCGTTTGACGTGGGCGAGCTGCGTTCCCGCGTGGGTGTCGGGAAGCGCATGGTCGAATTGCAGGAGGCTTTGTTCGAGAGCCGCAAGGCCTTGGCATACCATGCGACCCACGACTCCCTCACGGGGCTTCTCAACCGCCGGTCGATGCTGGAGCATTTACAGAAGGAAATGGCACGGGCGGTGCGTTATGGCGATACCGTCGCCGTGGCCATGTGCGATCTGGACCACTTCAAGCGGGTGAATGACACCTATGGACATCCGACCGGGGATGACGTTCTGCAGGGCGTGGCCAAGCTGCTCTGTGCGCAGGCTAGGGAGCATGATATGACGGGGCGGTTCGGCGGCGAGGAATTCTTGATGATTGTGCCGCTGCGGGGGGATGCCGATGCGCACAAGGTGTTTGATCGGATTTGCGCCCGGATCGCTGCCACGCCAGTGGAGACCCGCTCGGGGGCGCTGACCGTCACCCTCAGCATCGGCGTCGCGGTTTATTGCCAGGGCGGTACCGTGGATTTTCTGCTGGCCGAGGCGGATGCGGCCCTTTACAAAGCCAAGCATCAGGGCCGGAACCGGGTTGTCTTCGCGGCGGATGCCCAGTGATTTTGATTGCTATCGGTGGATGTAACGGGGTATATAAGGTACCCGTGATTCGGACATCTTGCATGAGAGGTGCTTGCGCATGTTGACAAAGGCAAATGAATCGGGCATCGCGATCGTCGTCAACGACGACGAGACTCAGTTACGGGTTCTCGCCGAGCTGGTGCAGAAAGCCGGGCTCACGCCGTTATCCTTCCTGAGTGCCGAGGATGCCCTTTCCGCCATGGTCTCGGCCCCTGTTCCGCCCGTTATCGTGGTCTCTGACCTTTACATGCCCGGCATTGACGGCTGGCGTTTCTGCAGGCTGCTGCGTTCTCTGGAGTATGCCCGCTTCAATCACATTCCATTGCTGGTCGTCTCCGCCACGTTTTCGGGCGATGAGCCGGACCGGATTGCCAATGACCTCGGGGCGGAAGCATTCCTGGCGGTTCCTGTGGAAGGCGATGTCTTCATCGCCCAGCTCCAATCGATCCTGGCTGGCAAGCGAAGGCGGCTGGCCCTGCGGGTCCTGATTGTGGAGGATAGCCATACGGTTGCTGGCGTATTGCGCAGGGCCTTCGTGACCGAGGGGGCCACCGTGGATCTGGCGGTCACGGTACAAGATGCCGCGCATGCCATTTCGACCACGCCCTATGACGTCGCTGTACTGGACTATCATCTGCCGGACGGTCAGGGCGATGCGCTGCTGGATCGTCTGCATGCGACGCATCCCGATTGTGTATGTGTGATGATGACGACCGATTCTACGCCGGCACTGGCCTTGAGCTGGATGAAGGCAGGGGCTTCCGCTTATCTGCGCAAGCCGTTCGAGCCCGCCTATCTGCTGGAGGTCTGTGCCCGCGCCCGTCGTGAGCGCTCGCTGCTGAGGGCGCAGGATCTGCTGGAGCGCCGTACCCATGAACTTCGCGATAGCGAGGAACGCTATCAGATGCTGTTCCGTGAGATGCTGGGCGGATTCGCGCTGCATGAGATGATCTACGATGCGCAGGGCATTCCCGTGGACTACCGCTTCATGGCGGTCAATCCGTCGTTCGAGCGCTTGACTGGGTTGACGGCCGCGAGTGTATTGGGGAAAACCGTAAAGGACGTCATACCCGGTACGGAGCCGTTCTGGATCGATACCTACGGGCGCGTTGCCATGACTGGGGAGCCCGTTCATTTCGAGAACCACTCCGAGGCATTAGGTCGCATTTTTGAAGTGTCGGCCTTCCGTCCGGCAGGAAATCTGGTCGCCTGTGTCTTTACCGATATTACCGCACGGCGCAAGGCGGAGTCGGACAGGGAACAGTTGCAATCCCGGCTTACCCAATCCCAGAAAATGGAGTCGGTGGGGCGGCTTGCTGGCGGTATTGCCCACGATTTCAACAACATGCTGGGAGTCATCCTCGGACATACGGAGCTGGCTTTGGAGCGGGTGAAGGATACAGACCCCGTCTATCACGACCTGAAGGAAGTCCGCAAGGCCGCCATCCGGTCTGCGGATCTGACCCGTCAGTTGCTGGCCTTTGCCCGTAAGCAGACGGTCGCGCCCAAGGTGCTCGACCTCAACGCGACGGTGGATGGCATGTTGAGCATGCTCCGGCGACTGATTGGTGAGGATATCCAACTGGTCTGGATGCCGGGCATCCGGCTCGGCAATGTGCTTATCGACCCCTCGCAGGTGGATCAGATCATGGCCAACCTGTGTGTCAATGCCAGGGACGCCATCCGGGATACCGGGCGGATCACGATCGAGACCCAGTGGGTCGCCCTGGACGCAGCCTATTGTACTGCGCATGACGGTGCCGTGCCCGGCGAATACATCATGCTGGCAGTCAGTGATACCGGCTGCGGGATGGATAAGGCCACTCAGGCGAACATCTTCGACCCGTTCTTTACCACCAAGCCCGTCGGCGAGGGAACCGGACTGGGGTTGTCCACGGTCTACGGCATCGTCAAGCAGAACCATGGCTATATCACGGTCTATAGCGAGGTTGGGGAGGGGACCACGTTCAAGGTTTTTCTGCCGTTGCATAGTTCCGCTCCGGCGGATGTCGTGGAAGAGGTTCAGGTGGCCCCTTCGGATTCGCATGGGAAACAGACTGTCATGGTCGTCGAGGACGAACCCGCCATTCTCAGCCTGGCTGCTGGCAAGCTTCGCAGCGTGGGCTATACTGTCCTGCCTGCTGGCACGCCCGCTGAAGCGTTGCGCATGGCGCATGAGCACGGACAGCCGATCCACCTGTTGCTGACCGATGTGGTGATGCCGGAAATGAATGGTCAGGATCTGGCGGGCAAGTTGAAGCTTATGCACCCTGAGTTGCGGTGTATTTTCATGTCGGGTTATACGGCCAATGTCATCGCCCATCACGGGGTCCTCGACGACGGCGTTCATTTCCTGCAGAAACCGTTCACGATGAAGGCGTTGGCGCATAGCGTGGCCGATGCCCTGAACTAGGGGCTCCAGCCCCGTGATGCGTTCGTCCCTGTCTGCACGGGAAATCCTCCCCATTTTTTTTTGTGACCTAAGTAGCACGGTTCAAATGGATTATGAAAGTCGCTTAAAGGCTTCTTTTTTTTTTACTTGAGACCACAATCTGTAGTGGTATAGTCCGTTCCGTTGTCTAAATGTGGTGTTTTAGCCACTTATTTTAAATTATAACTGATTAATAGGGAGTGTGTTAGATGTTGGATCTCGTGGAGATGGCGGAGTTAAAAACAGTGGCGGACAATGCGCAGGGCGGGCGCAATTCAAGGGGGCGGACAGTGCGTGAAACGGCGGCAAAGGCAAGCGGGAGTGGTGTGAAGGTGGAGCCGATGATGGCTCCCAAGGGGAAAGACCCGTTCGCGTCGGTGGAATGGGAGCGCCGGCGGTCTGAAATTGCCGATAGCAAGGGCAAGGTCGTTTTCAGCCAGGACCATGTCGACGTGCCGACGTCGTGGTCGATGCTGGCGACCAACGTGGTGGCTTCCAAGTACTTCTACGGGGCACAGAACACCTCGGAGCGCGAGGTGTCCGTACGGCAGCTTATTCATCGCGTGGCGCGTACGATCGCGGATCGCGGCCTGAACGATGGCTATTTTGCCACTCCGGAAGATGCCGAGATCTTTTATGCCGAGCTGGCGTACCTGTGTGTCAACCAGTACGGTTCGTTCAATAGTCCGGTATGGTTCAATGTCGGCCTCTTCGACGTCTATGGCCATTCGTCGGCCAACCGGTCGAGCTATGCCTGGAATCCCGTGGCCAAGTGCTGCGAGGCGATCGATGACACCTATCGCTATCCGCAGGCATCGGCCTGCTTTATCCAGGCCGTCGAGGACACGATGGAGGATATCATGCGGCTGGCCTGTACCGAGGCGATGTTGTTCAAGTATGGATCGGGTACGGGCACGGATCTGAGCACACTGCGCAGCAGTCGTGAAAAGCTGTCCGGTGGTGGATCGCCGTCCGGTCCGCTCAGTTTCATGCGGATTTATGACCAGGTGGCAGGCGCGATCAAGTCGGGAGGAAAGACGCGCCGGGCAGCCAAGATGCAGAGCCTCAAGGTGCATCATCCCGATATCCAGGCGTTCATCAACTGCAAGGTGAACGAGGAACGCAAAGCCTGGGCGCTGATCGATCAGGGCTATGATGGATCGCTCGGCGGCGAGGCCTACGAATCGGTGATGTTCCAGAACGCGAACACCTCGGTGCGCGTCACGGATGAGTTCATGACGGCGGTCGAGAACGGTGGCGAATGGAAGACGCGCAGTGTGACCAAGGGCGAGCCGGTCGATACCTACAAGGCGCGCGACCTGATGACGCAGATCTCGGAAGCGGCGCATGTGTGCGGTGATCCGGGGCTGCAGTACGACTCGACGATCAACCGTTGGCACACCTGCAAGGTCTCGGGCCCGATCAATGCAAGCAATCCCTGCTCGGAATACATGTTCCTGGACGACAGCGCGTGCAACCTGGCTTCGATCAACCTGATGAAGTTTGTCGATGAGGCCGGTGAGTTTGATGTCGAGCGGTTCAAGCATACGGTGCGGATGTTCATCATCGCGCAGGAAATCCTGGTGGATAGTGCCAGCTACCCGAGTCAACGGATTGCCGAGAATTCGCATCTGTTCCGTCCGCTGGGGCTTGGCTATGCCAACCTCGGGGCGCTGATCATGCGGCAGGGGCTGGCCTACGATAGTGATGGGGGACGTTCCTATGCGGCGGCCATCACGGCGCTGATGTGCGGTCACGCCTATCTCACCAGTCAGGAACTGGCTGGAGTGAAAGGGGCTTTTGACGGTTGGACCGCCAATAAGGACTGCATGACCGAGGTGATGAAGATGCACCGCGATGCCGTGTCCGGGATTGATCATCAGGCTGGGCCGGCGGCGATCCGCAAGGCGGCGGTGACAGCGTGGGATGGCGTCGTGGCCGGTGCGTCCAAGGGGTTCCGCAATGCCCAGGTCACGGTGCTGGCACCGACCGGGACCATCGGGTTCATGATGGATTGCGACACGACCGGGGTGGAGCCGGATATCGCGCTGGTCAAGTACAAGCAGCTTGCCGGTGGCGGAATGATGAAGATCGTCAACCGCACCTTGCCGCCCGCCCTCAAGAAGCTGGGCTATTCGCCAGCCGAGGTGGACGCCATGGTCAAGTATGTCGATGCGAATGATACCATCGAGGGTGCCCCGCATTTGAAGGCCGTGGATTTGCCGGTATTCGACTGCGCATTCAAGGCGGTCAAGGGGAAACGCACGATCCCGTACCAGGCGCATCTGCGAATGATGGCGGCGGTGCAGCCATTCCTGTCCGGGGCGATCAGCAAGACGGTGAACCTGCCCGCCGATGCAACCCCTGGAGATATCATGCAGACCTATATGGAGGGTTGGAAGATGGGCCTGAAGGCGGTGGCGATCTACCGCGATGGCTCCAAACGGATCCAGCCGCTGTCTACGGATGACGGTACCGCCAAGAAGACCGAGAAGGTTGCTGCGGTGCCCCCGGATCATGAGACCATCCTGCATGAGGCGCGGCACTCGCCGTTCCGTCGGCGCATGCCTGCGACGCGTGAGTCGCTGACGCACAAGTTCGAGGTGGCGGGGCATGAAGGCTACCTGACCGTTGGCCGGTATGAGGACGGCACCCCAGGGGAGTTGTTCATCACGATGGCCAAGGAAGGGAGCACTGTGGGTGGCACAATGGATGCGTTCGGCACCGCGATTTCGCTGTGCCTGCAGTACGGCGTTCCCGTGAGGGAGCTGTGCCAGAAGTTTGCGCATAGCCGGTTTGAGCCCAGTGGCTTCACGAAGAATCCGGACATTCCGATCGCTAAATCGCTAGTGGACTATATTTTCCGCTGGCTAAGCCTCACGTTCCCGAATGGCTATTATGGCGGGCTTGTGCGAAAGAGTCCGGCCACCGAAGCCGTTGCCAGCGTGGTGGCGGCACCGGCGGCGAAGAGCAGTCATGAGTCAGCAGGGGAGCATCATCACCGCCCCGATGCCCAGTTCGAGCATTTCATGGCGGATGCGCCAGCGTGCGATGTCTGTGGTTCGATCACGGTTCGCAACGGGGCCTGCTACCGCTGCTACAATTGCGGTAACTCGATGGGCTGCTCGTAGACCACAACCCTTAGGGCATTTCGAATGAAACAGGAACAGGCGATCATCCGGGAACACCGGGCGTTCGGGTGTGGCTATCGGTTGCTGGTCTTTGATTGCCAGCCGATAGCCGCCGCTGCGCTGCCCGGTCAGTTTGTCCATTTGCGGGTGCCGGGACTGGACGGCTCCGTGCTGCGCCGACCGTTCAGTATCTATCGGGCGGACGGTGCGTGTCTATCCATCCTTTACAAGCAGGTCGGGAAAGGCACTCGGGAAATGGCTGCCCTGCCGGTCGGACAGGCCGTGAGTCTGCTCGGTCCGTTGGGGAATGGGTTTCCGATGCCGACCGGGCAGGCGGTGCCGGTGCTGGTGGCCGGTGGTTATGGGGTGGCCCCGTTATGCCTCCTCGCCTCACGGATGGCGACAACCGGCATTCTCTTTGTCGGTGGTCGTACGGCGGCGGACATCCTCTGCATCGAGGACTTCGAACGTCTGGGGTGGGATGTTTGCGTGGCGACCGAGGATGGCAGTCTGGGGACAAAGGGGCGGGTCACCGATGCCCTTGATCCCTGGCTGGCTGAGCGTTGCCGTCAAGCCGCGCCGCCGCCTGTATTCTACTGCTGTGGTCCCGACGGCCTCTTGCGGGCAATTGATGTGCGGGCTGTCAAGGGGGGGTGGCTGGGCTGGCTGTCGCTCGACAAGCACATGGGCTGTGGCGTCGGGGCCTGCCTGGCTTGTGTGCAGCGGGTGCGCGTCAAGGACGGCGGATCGCAGTGGAAGCGGGTTTGCAAGGAAGGGCCGGTCTTCGAGGCGGGCGAGATTTTCTGGGATTACGGGGTGAAGGCGGATAACGCATGAGCGGGGGGGCTTCCTTGAGTGTTACAGGGCCTGGCATGGCGGTGGAAATAGCGGGAATCCGGATGCGTAATCCGGTGATGACGGCTTCCGGCACCTTCGGGTATGGTCCGGAATATGCTGATCTGGTGGATCTGAATGCGCTGGGTGCGCTGGTCGTCAAGGGGATCCGGATGGAGCCCTGGGAGGGAAACCAGCCGCCACGCATGGTGGAGGTGCAGGGCGGCCTGGTCAATGCGATCGGATTGCAGGGGCCGGGCGTTGACGGTTTTGTCCGGGATTACCTGCCGTTCCTGCGGCAATTCTCCACGCCGGTGATCGTCAATATCTGGGGACGCACGCTGGAGGAGTATGGCGAGGTCGCTGCCGCGTTTGACGGCGTGGACGGCATTGCCGGTATCGAGCTCAATATCTCCTGTCCAAATGTGAAAGAGGGCGGTATCGCGTTCGGTACGGACCTGCAGATGGCCTCGCAAGTCATCTCTCGTGTACGCCAATCAACGCGGCTGCCCCTGATCACGAAACTGTCGCCTAATGTGTCCTCTGTCGGCCGGTTTGCCAGGACGGCGCAGGATGCGGGCTCCGATGCGATCTCGCTGATCAATACCTTGCCTGCGCTGGTGATTGACGTGGAGACGCGTCGCCCGGTGCTGAGCAATGTGTTTGGCGGACTGTCGGGGCCTGGTATTCATGCGTTTGCGGTGCGGCAGGTCTGGGATGCGGCCCAGGCGGTCACGATCCCGATTATCGGCATGGGGGGCGTGACAGACGCGCAGGGGGCCATTGAGCTGATGCTGGCAGGGGCATCCGCCGTGGCCGTGGGAACAGCCAGCTTCACCGATCCTTCGACGGTGATCAGTGTCATCGAGGGTATTCAGGCGTACCTTGTGCGGCATGGTATGCGTGATGTTCGTGAATTGACCGGGGCGATGGTGCGCAAATGACCGATGCGGCCCCGGATGCTGGAGGTCGATGGTTACGCACGCTGTCGGTGTCGCTCCTGGCGGTCTTGTTTGTTGCCGCCTGTTTATTCTGGATCGTCTATTTCCCGTTCCAGCCGTCGTCGGTCCTGCGGGTTATTCCGAGCGATGCATCGGCCGTGAGTTTCCATTGGCACCCGGTGAAGCGGGTTGATGCGCTGATGAAAAGCCTGCCGGTGGCCATGGCGTGGGCGGCGGTTGGCGGGGAGGCGCAGCAGATCGATGCCGTCATGGCCGATCCAGGGGTGCGCTCGCTGCTCACCCGACTGGGCTCGACAGCCGTCTGTACCGCCTGGGTGCCCTCGTTTGATGCGCAGTACGGGCCGGGACTCGTGATGGGAGCCTGGGTTGGGGGGCCTACGACACAGTTGATGCGCAACGGCTGGCTGGATCGTTCCTTTATAGGATTCGAAGTCTACCGCTTGGAACGGGAACGTGTGTGGTCTGGATATTTTCCAGACTTGCCACCGGGGCTGCAGTACATCTCGTTCGGGGTGTACGAGGGGGTGCTGGCAGGCTGCGCCTCGTCGGATCCGGTGGGTGCGGCGCGATTACTGTTCCTGCTCAAACGCCATGGTGAGATCGCCCTGTTGGCACGTCCCTGGCTCGATCCGGCGTATGATCAGTCCCTGTCAGGCTGGCCTACGGATCGGTTCCGCTTCCGTGCCGTCGTTGACGGTGGCGACGTACTGGGGGAGGGGACGTTTAATGTTTCGGTTGGCAATGCGCAGGATGCGTGGCTGAGGCTGGATGAACGCACCGAGGGAGGCCTTTCGCCCCTGCTATTCGCGACCTCGTCTGAATCCACCGGTCAAGTGCATCACCTGCCTCCTTGTCCGCTCGACCTTTCCGTCACCGCCGTACAATCGGGGATGCCGATGGAGCGTTGGCGCAGGCTGCTGGCAGGGGTGCCGCTGGATGCCAGGGCGCAGGTCGCGGTAGCCCGTTTCGCGGGGCTTGCGTCGCCAGGAGCCGCCGCTTACGGTTGGGCATCGGGCGGCGATTTCTCGGGACGGATCAGGAGGATGAAGGTGCCTGCGGTGGGGCTGTCCATGCAGGTGGATTCGGCGATGCACACGGAAATGGCCGCCGCTGTGATCGTTGATACGATGAATTCGCTGTACGGGGCTGGCGTTATCGCAGTGCCTGATCGCAAAACCCATTCAATTTATACCATTCACCCCGTCAATGATAAAGGTGGCCTTGCCCTGTTGAATGCGGATGAACGTCCGGCGCTGGTGGTTCGTGATGGCTGGCTCATCGTGATGTCCAACGTGGATGTGCTGAGACGTTGCATGGATCGACCATCGGCGAACGAGCCGTCCCCGGCCGGGGACTGGTTCATTGCCAAGGCTGACCTGCCAGCCCTGGCGGACGTGATCAGTAATGCCCTGGCGGGGTATGCCCTCGTGCAGTTATTGCAGGCGGGGCCGTCTGGACGGTTGGATAATCCGGCCTTACGGGGTGTTCTGGAGGTGATGCGCACAGGCGGTATGGTGGGGATCCGAGCCGGGAATGAGGGCGCGGCCCGTTTGAATGTCAACGCGTCCATTGATCAAGGGAGTGTCCATGAGTGAGCGAGCCCCGCATCGCTACAGTAAGGGTCGCTGGATGATCGAGCGGGAGCGGTGCCGTATCGATAGCGATATGCAGGCTCCCTTGCCGGACAGTGGCGGGGTGGCGGTCGGGGTCGGCGTGGAAGCCTTGCTGAAGCGTCTCGGTCTGGCCAATGCGAGCTGGGCCAGCGGGTTGGCGGATGCCTGGGAAACGATCGTCGGCAAGCAGGTCAGTCTGCACTCCCGTCCGGGCGTCCTTCAGGAAGGCGAGTTGACCGTGTTTGTCGATAGCTCGGTCTGGCTCAGCGAACTGAAGCGTTACGGCATGGCCTCCATGCTTCGCAATGTTCAGGATTACGCAGGCAAGGACCGCGTCAAGAAGCTGCGCCTACAGATCGAACCCGACCGCCGTTGAGCGTAACCTTACCGATTTCGTCGCTACTTGGTTTGCTGGCGGAAGGTGGCACCGAGCCGATCAAGGCCAGGCGAGCAATCGCGGCCGGGTAGCCAGGCCTCGATCAGGTGGAATTTCGACGTGTCGCGGGCGGCATCGAGCGCGGCGACAAGCTCCTCCTCGGTTGTCACCCGGGTGCCCCGCACGGCATCGCTTCCATTTCCGAAAACCGCAGGCAGGCCAGCATATTGCCACATTTGGATATCGTTGTACATGCCGTCCTCATGCAGCTTGCGTTCAATCAGGTACCCGTCGTTGTTGACCACGATCATGATGGCCGGGCAGTGCTGCCGGATCAGTGTCGATATCTCCTGCACGGTCATCTGCAGGGCCCCATCGCCGGTCAGGATAACCGGACGCTTTCCTGATCGTGCCAGTGCCACACCCAGAGCGGCCGGAGTGCAGAAGCCGATAGCGGCGTAGTAGGGTTGGATGATGAAATTCTCGGCTTCCTCCACGAAAAATTCAGGAGCCGCACAGAACGCATCACCCGGCTCAACCAGCAGGACCATCTGATCATCCAGATAGTCATCTATGCATTCGTAGAGACGCGTCGCCGCCAGGGGGGTCTGCGCACGGGCAACGAACGGCGGTGCCAGTTCCCTGGCCTGGGTTGGATGGGATGTCAGGTAGGAACGCGGCTCGAGCGCTGGCAGCAATGCCTCCACAAAATCATTCAACTGCACATTCTCGAAGCATTGACCACCCACAGCCACCTTGCCGGCACAGGCAGAGATGACGCGACGGTCGTCCAGATTGCCGCTAAACATGCCGGTGTCAAGATCCGTTTTCCACGCACCCAGCGAAATAACGCAATCTGACGATTCAACCTGCCGCTTTACGTTATCACGGCTCCAGGCACCTTGGTAAATCCCGATAAACTGCGGATGTAGCTCCGGTAGCAGTGCTTTACTGCTCAGCATCGTGGCAAACGGGATTTCCGCCGTTTCAACCAGCTTCAGTGTGGCCGCTCCCAGATCATGGCGCATCAGCTCCACACCGGCCAACAGGATCGGGCTGGAGGAGCGATTAAAGAACGCTGCGGCGGTGGATACGCAACGGGTCAGTGCCACTGGGTCGGACGCGGCTTTTGGCATCGGCAGCGGCGCCGCCGGGCGTCGGCACGGCGTAACGGCCATATCGGCTGGAATTTCGATGTATCCGGGCAGTTTTCTCTGTATGCAGGTGGTCAGTACGCGATCAATCTCGGCGGGGGCGGTGTCGGGATTCGTGATCATCACGGCGTCTGCTGTGACCTTGCGGAAGAGGTCCAGTTGAAGCTGGTAATTGGCAACCAAGTGGTGAACCAGCGCCCCTGCTTCCCGGCGTTTGGATGGGGGCGCACCGGAAATCACGATCATCGGAACCTGTTCGGCATAGGCTCCCGCCGTCGCATTGATGATGCTCAGGCCTCCGACACCGTAGGTGACGACCGCTGCGGCGATGCCGTTCATTCGCGCATATCCATCCGCTGCATAGCCCGCATTCAGCTCGTTGCAGGTGCCGACCCAGCAGAGCGGGCTGGCCATGACGGCATCGAGGAAATCAAGCACATAGTCGCCTGGTACGCCGAAGAGGTGGCTGATCCCGACTTCTTGTAATCGTTCCAGTAGGTAATTCGAAATCGTATAGTTCGTGTTCATGGTCCCTCCCTCAGTTTTGCGGAAATATAATGTTCAGGATGTTATGTTCATTCTCGCGCCGGTAGTCAAGCTTCATTCCCATGGCCTGGATCATGTGCAGTCCCAATCCACCAATCGGGCGGTCCTCCAGCGGCCCGTCCAATGTCGGTTCCGGTGCATCCTCCAGTGGATTGAACCGGTGGCCGTCATCGGTGAGTACCATGACTGCCGGGGACCCTAGGGTCAGCGACAGCGCGACGTGGTGCTGTCCTGCGTCATCATACCCGTACTTGATGATATTGGTTGCCAGCTCCTCCAGGGTCAGGCGGATGGCATATTCCAGTTGCGGTGCGACCGCCGCCTTTTCCATGAAGGCATCGGTTTGTTCCATGGCCTGCTGAAGGTCGTCCATGGTATTGCCGAAGGTCAGGTTCAAGTCTGTCGGGGTTATTTGATTGACTGTATTCATAGTATTCCTTAAACCGAAATAGGGGAGGGCATCCGGGTCGGCGTCCAGCAGGGCCTCGGCCAGCAGGGCGGATGCGTAGCAGGAAGCCTGCTTGCAAAGCAGCGGAAACTGCCGGAACACGACGATCGGCAAGAACCATCGCAGCAGCCCCAGCAGGTAGGGTACGGTATAGGGTAGGTCGCCCGCCAGTCGCCGTACTTCCGCCCGCAGTAGTCGTACCAGCGCATGTGCCTTGGGCATGAAGGGATCATCGCCAGTATAGTGATAGGGCGGGTCAAAAAGCTGTCCAGGCCGGACGGATTCCTGCAGGTACTGTAGCAGCTTGGTGAGATCGTCATCATCGCGCAGGCGGGTCATCTGTAATAGCATAATCGGCTCCATCCGGGCGAAATCCCCGCAGACATCGCCCATGTGCGTTTCCGAGAAATCGATGACGTAGATATTCTCCTTCTCGTCGAGCAGCACATTGTTAAAATTCAAGTCGCCATGCACGATCGAGGAGAGACCGGGCCACTCGGCGGTGGCGCGTGCGGGGTAGACGTGTTCGAGTAGGAAATACGGATTCGGCAGATCCCGTCCCAGCGGGGGGCAGTGGATAAACGGTTGATCGGGCGAGATCCCCAGCAGCGTCAACGCCTCGGCGGCGAGTCCTTGGAACAGCCCGCGCGGATCGTGTTCGGTATAGGGTCGTAAAGCGCAGGGGCGCGTTTGCCCGTACCATGGGGCCAGGATCTTCTGGAAGAGCTCAAGGAACAACGGTTGCGATTCGTCTGCCGGACGATTAACCAGGTGTTCGCCGATCCAGCTCAACCGGCTTTCGGGGCCGGTGATGCCCAGGAAGTTATAGCGTAGCCCAACCCATCCATTACGGGCGCAGCGGCCCATCCGGACAGCGCTGTTATTCAGGATATACTTGCTGACGTAAAGATCGTAGGCACGGGCTTCCCGTTCCGAGAAGGCCGGATCGGCAAGTTTCAGCACGGTGGGCAACAAGCGCCGCCCCTCCCGGTCAACGCTTTGCACATGAAAGGTGGCGGCGGAGAAGCCGCCCTGTAGCCGCCGCAGCCGGACCTCGCCTGCATCCGCATAGATCCGGCGCGCGATCCAGTCCCATTCCTCGGGCGGGTCCTCGACATCCTCGAAAACAATGTTACAGCGGCGTCCTGCGGCTGGCTGCAATGCCGGTGCAAACAGCCACGCCCGATAGCGGCCGACCCGCCGCTTGCCGATCGGTGAAAAGGCCCCCGACAGGCTCTCGGTACGCAGCGCGTTCTGCAGAAATGCCTTTGGATCGGCCGTGCCGGATTTCACATCCAGCGTATCGAGCCCGACCGCTTCCATGCGGCGGATGCCATCGGCCCCTTGCAACCCCATGCCCACCCAGCCTTGTTCACCGCCTCCATCCGCCTCCATGGCCGCCAGGATCCAGGCTATGCAGGCGGTCCCCTGCTGTTCCGTGGCGGTTTTCAACAGTTCTGGGAGCCCATCCATCACATCGTCGAGACTCGACTCCCCGTCGTCCGACACCACCATCGCGGCGGGCGTTCCCGACAACCGCCATGCCTCCGCCACATAGACCGGGACATCCTCTGGTTGGTCGGACACGGTGAAATCGGGGGGGGCGTTTTCCGTCGTCGTCGGTCGCACACAAACCATCTGGCCGGTCGATACGAAGGCATCCACCGCCTCGGCTGCCTGTGCGAGGGTATTTCCGAGGCCGGCACGTCCGATGGCAACCCCCAGTTCATCCAGTGCGAGGCAGGTCAGTGCCCCCGTTGCCGGCCACTGCTCCAGCAGGCTGATGCCGTTGGGAATGGGCGTCAGCATGAGCGTGCGTCCTTTTAGGGAGACCGCGGTTTCGTGCGCCCGCGCGGCGACCTCGGCATGTAACCTGACGGTCGCCTCACGGCGGCTGGCCACCACGTCAAATTGGGCCAGCAGCCCTGCCATCGCAAACACCTGCCGTACGGGGGGCTGCATGGCGATCAACCATACGCGCCCCTGGCAACGGGCAACGGATTTCCCCACCCGCATCAGGCTACGTACCCCCGCGCTGGATAAATAATCGACACCCTCCATATCCAACAGCACGGTGCCACCCAACCCATCGGGCAGGTGGGCCACCGCATCATCAAACACGCTGGCACCGACCCCGTCAAACCGACCTTGAAGGGTCATCTGCGGGAACCGTTCCGACAGGTCTATCTTGACGTCAAGCATCGCGTCCCCTCCAGCGATGGTTTTACATGACGGGCATGGTCATGCTGGCCATCGCCCGCTCAATGTCGCCAATCGCATCGACCATTTCCTGTCCGATCAGATCCAGGCGCGTCAGGGCAGTAATTCGAGGGCGCATCGCATCGTACTCGTCCGGAGAGAACATATCCTCCAACAGGCGGCAGGCCTTGGCGAGACTGAGCAGTACCACATCCCGTGGCTCAGGGATTTCATCACTGGTGATCAGTTCCCGCAGGCGGGTACGTACTTCCTTGACCTCGCGGTCATCAATGATCGGGTAACGGCGTACGGCAAAGACCCATAGCACCCGGCGGTTTTCCTGCTTCAGCACGCCCTTGGCCACCAGGCCAGCCAGCACCCGTTCCTCGATGCGCTTGGATTCGTCTGCGAAGTGTTTCAGCCAGAAGGCGACAGGCTGCGGTTTCGGCTGTGCTTGCACGTCGCGCAGCACGTCATTGAGCAACGGATCCTTGGTCGGTTCCGACGACGTTACTTTCAGAACCCGTAGATCGGTATCTATCCGGCCATCCAGTGCCAGTTCCATCAGCAACGCCCCTGCCATTGCATAATCCAAGGCGAACGGTGGCATGGGTTTAGTGACGCCCTCCGCGTCATCCAGGGCAAGCAGATAGAGTTCCTCGGCGAAACTCAGCGGAGCCGGGGCGGGGCGCTCCACGGCCGGGGGCGGCGCAAAACTGGCGCAGCCAGCAGCCGTCGTATCAAACACCGGGATGATGGCTCCAAACCCGACCATATCCAACACTTGCTTCACCTGCGGCGAGGCGGCTGCCAGCACAAGCCGCCCACCGGCTTTCTGGGCACCACGGGCTGCATTCAGCAGCACCCGCA
>DIZZ01000030.1:1965-3013 GCA_002428045.1 Verrucomicrobia bacterium UBA6015 | reverse complement strand
GGCTGAAACTCCAAACTCCAGATTTGAATTGGTCGGCAAGAATCAAATTTAATCTTCTCCTTCACGAATCATTCATTCCACACCACTGCTGTCAGAGGCAACTCGTTGAGTTCTGCCCGGGCCTCGCGCCAGGATGGATAATGCCCATCGAGAATCGCGGCAAACCGGTCACTGTGAGTCGGTTCCAACAAGTGCGTCATTTCGTGAACAATGACGTATTCGAGCAGATCCTTCGGCTTCTTAACGAGTTCCGTATTAAGGCGGATATGCCCCGCCTGGTGATTGCAGCTGCCCCACTTGGTCTTCATCCGTTGCAAAAAATACCCGACGACCCGCACCTTCAGCTTCGTCTCCCATTTGCGTATGAGCGGGGGCACCACTGTGTGGAGAAGAGATTTGTGCCAATCGTGAATCACCTTTGCACGTTTCTCGCCATCGCTGCCCGGACGAACGGTCAGGGTGATACGTTTATGGTCAAGACGAACCGAGGGCTTGGCCTGCTGATACTCGACCGTCATCAGGTAACGCCGTCCCCAGAGATAATGACTCTCACGCTCGATAAACCGGCGAGGGGTCTCCCGCGCCTGCGCCAGAAGTTTCGCCTGCTGATCACGAATCCAGCCGAGCTTGGTGATTGCATAGGCCCGGGCCACTTCCAGTCGGGTTTCGGTGGGGGCCACCAGCGTGACCTGGCCATCCGGCGGATGCACCGAGAGGTGAACATTCTTGACGGCCTTGCGGTTTACGGCGATGATGATGTCGCCGAGATGGATCGTTTCCGTCATAAATACCCCGGCTGGTTCTTGATGATCTCGAACAGCGCCAGTGTGGCCTCGCGGTTACGGTCGAGGATCGGAAACAGGGCATTGAGCACTTGTGCTTCTTTCGCCTGATCGCCTTTCCAGCCCGCCGGAGCCTGCTCGTGCATTATGCGGTCGATCTTCAGTGCCAACTTGACGAGTCCATCACCGTAGTCGGCGAGAAGCTCAGCCATTCCAAGAGTCCCAGCGGGGGCAGCCGAGAGAATCTGCGGCAGGTTGTTGTAGAT
>DIZZ01000030.1:281-1865 GCA_002428045.1 Verrucomicrobia bacterium UBA6015 | reverse complement strand
CGGCTCTGCTTGATAAGGTCATCCAGCAGCTTGGACATCTCCGCGTAGAAGCGTGGATCGGTGAGCTGGTCGCGGATGATCGTCTTGCGGACGTTGTTGATGATCCCCTCGGCGATGGCATTATTCGAGAGCTTGCCCTTCTGGTTCAGCTTTTTAGCAATGGCATCGTGGATGCCGGTCTCGATGATCAGCTCCGTCAGCGATAACGAATCGAGGTTGCCCACGTCCGCCACCGGATCGGCCTGGACATAGGTGTTGAGCAGTCGCCGCATGTCGGCCTCGTAGGGCTTGATGTCCAGTTCCTCGCCCGAATGCTTCTTGATGGCCGAACGGACTTCGCCGTAAAAATCGACCTCCTTCTGCAACGCGGCACCCTCCGCATCGGAGTACCCCGCCTCGGCAAGGTCTTGGGCGATGTCGGCGTAGGCACGCACGAAGGTAGCCACCGTCTTGTAAAACGTGATGCGTAACGGCTCGGTGTTTGTCAGCGATTGGGGATTGGCCGCCTCGCCGCAGAAGTAATGGAGGAACTGCTCCATCTCACGCGGCAGCGGCACCGGCTCGCACAGGTAGCGGAGCGCCTCGCGGGCGGCATCGAGTTGTTTCTTTCCCTCCTTGAGCCAGTCCTTCAGCTCGACGTTGTTGCTGCCGCCGTTGCCCTGATCAATGTCCAGCTCGTCGGAGCTGTAGACCGCGATGGCCTCCTGCACGTCCTCAAACAGTTTTTTGAAATCCACGATGTGGCCGTAGTCCTTGTCGTCGCCGTCGAGCCGGTTGGTGCGGCAGATGGCCTGGAAGAGGTTGTGGTCGTGCAGCTCGTTATCGAGGTAGATATAGGTGCAGCTCGGCGCGTCGAAGCCGGTCAGGAGCTTGCTCACCACGATCAGGAGCTTCATGTTGGCGGGCTCTTCGATGAACCGGCGCTTGGCCTCGTCCTCGTAGGCTTTGGTGGTTTGGCCGCTTTTGAGGACGTGCTTGGTGTAGGTGTCGAACTTGTAGCGCTCGTCGCTGTTGGCCGGTTCGCGGGAGATGGCGTTGTGGTTCGGCTCGAAGGAGGTGATGACCCCGCAATACTCGCCGAAGGGTTTGCCTTGGAAGATGCGGTAATAATGGCAGGCGTCGTAGATGCTCGCGGCCACCAGAATGGCGGTGCCCCGGTCATCGTTCAGGCGCGGTTTGGTGTCGAAATCGTGGATNNATGCTGGCGGCGATGCGGGCCTTGCGCTCTTCGGCGCTCATCAGCTCCTCCATGGTCGCCCAGCGTTTACGGATGATGGCCTTCTGAAAATTGTTCAGCGTCTTGGTCTTGCGCGCAAAGTAGTCTTCGATGTCCTTGGGCGAGGTGAGGCGCTGCGGCACATCGCGCGCCTCGTATTTCAAATCGAGCACCACCTTGTCGGCCACGGCCTCGTGGAACTTGTAGGTGTGGATGTAGGTGCCGAAAATATCCTGCGTTCTCAGCTTGGCCGCGTCCTTTTTTAAGAGCGGCGTGCCGGTGAAGCCGATAAAGAGCGCGTTCCCCAGCCAGCGTTTCATCTGCCGGTTCATGTCGCCACCCTGGGTGCGGTGACATTCATCCACAAA
>DIZZ01000030.1:0-262 GCA_002428045.1 Verrucomicrobia bacterium UBA6015 | reverse complement strand
GCGGGATCAAACTTGTGGATCAGCGCGCAGAGCAGCCGGGGCGCGGTGGCGCCGAGCTTGGCGACAAACTCCGCCCGGTTCTGGATGCGGGGCGAAGGAGAGTTCTCGCCGATGACCCCGGCGTTTTTCATCACCCCCTCGATCTGCTTGTCCAGTTCGTCGCGGTCGGTGACCACCAGGATGCGGGCCTCGGGATCGTGCTCCAGCAGCCACTTGGCGAGCAGCACCATGAGGATGCTCTTGCCGCTGCCCTGGGTGTGCC
>DIZZ01000138.1:12803-17976 GCA_002428045.1 Verrucomicrobia bacterium UBA6015 | reverse complement strand
GGGGGCGTGGATTGAAACATCGAGCGCGCGGTGTTCGAGAACGAGGGGCAGTGTCGCCCCCTTCGCGGGGGCGTGGATTGAAACGGCAATTACGTGCCAGCTTGCGGCGAAATGATCGTCGCCCCCTTCGCGGGGGCGTGGATTGATTGCATTGAGACGACAACCGTGCAGACCGCCATGGGGAACGCCCGATGGTCAACAGAATCCGTAGCCAGGGACCGGCTGTTTCTTGAGCGCCTGGGGGTTACAAATAAATAGTGTACGCTTTATACCACTTTCAGGCTGTTATGTTGAGTTCAACACCAGTCTTCATTTTGGATTTTCGTAGGTGGGATAAACACAGAAATCAACATGGGAGAAATCTTCCCCAGTAACCCGTTGAAACACAACACCGATTTTCGTGTCACCGGTTCATATGACAGGCCAAGGCTCATTCTGTCTTTACCAAGAGTTCCTCAAGTAGAAACTGCGTCTTGGCGGGAATGACCTTGCGAGGATAGTACTGTTCGATAATACGACTGGCCTCGTCAATACTCCGAATTCCAAGATGCTTGAGGAGAAATACAGTATCGTCGAGATCATGGGAGTCGAACCAACATTATTATGCCCTGTCCGGAAAGTTACCCAGTACAAAGATGCCCCTGGCGCGAAACCATGCGGGTGACTCCACCAATGCCATCGCTTTCAAGTTCTCCATGCCAGCTACGAACCATGGAGCACCCAGGGCCGGAACTGCGGCGCACCATGTTGCCACAGCCGTTCGTGTAATAACGGATGTCCTCGATCCGGTCATCCCGGATCACGAGATAGAACTCCATCTCATCGCCACAGATGCCCTTGATCGAGGCCGAGGCCTTTGGATCGTTCATCCTCCCGAAGAATTCGTCTTCATGTGTCTCGTTCATGCTGTCCTCCTGAGCTCGTTCTGCAAGGCGGCCCATATTTCGCGCAGGGCGGCGCTGGCATTACCCTCGCCGTAGTCGATCACGGTCTTGCCAGCCATCAGGGCGTCGTTGACCGCGCGGTCGAAGGGGATGCGACCAATGACGCGTGAACCGTGCAGCGCAGCGATCGCCTCGATGCGTGCGGCCTGCTCGGTGTTCAGGTCGGCCTTGTTGATCACGATCACGGTCGGCACGCCGAAATGGGCTGCCAGTTTCATGACGCGGGTCATATCGTGTACACCGGAGACGGTCGGCTCGGTAACAATCATGACTAGGTCCGTGCCGGAGACCGAGGCGATCACAGGGCAGCCGGTACCCGGGGGGCCGTCGCCGAGGATTAATTCGTGGTGCAGTTCCCTGGCGAGTTGCGCCGCGCGGTTGCGTACCTGTGTGACTAGCCTGCCGGAATTCTCCTCGGCAATGCCTAGGCGTGCATGCACCATTGGACCGTAGTCCGTGGCTGATACGTACCAGCGGCCGGTGATGTTTTCACCACTGCGGATGGCATCGACCGGGCAGATCCGCGGGCACAGCCCGCAGCCCTCGCAGGCCAGCGGGTTGATCCGGTAGGTCTTGCCGATCAAATCGTTGGCGGGGCCGTCGAGGGCAATCGCGCCGAAGTGGCAGACCTTCGCGCACCGCCCGCAGCCGACGCACTTGTCGGCCTCGATCTCGGCCTTGGTGCCGCCGACGAAGTCATGCCCCTCGCGCACGGTCGGGGTCAGCAGCAAATGCAGATCGGCGGCGTCCACGTCGTTGTCAGCCAGGATCTTGCTGCCCGCCAGTTGGGCGAGGGCGGCGGTAACGGTGGTCTTGCCGGTGCCGCCCTTGCCACTGATAATGGTGACCTCCTTGTAATCCGTGGAGTTTCCAGGAGTGAAGGGTTCGGGGCTGCCCGTCGGCAATACAAAAACATCCTCTGACGGCACTGGCGGGCAGGCCGTGGACAGGGTGTCAAATATATCGAGCAGGTTGGCGCGCAGTTCGGGGAACCACTCGACCAGGATACTGCCTGAGGAGTAGACCTCGGCATACTCGCGCTTGAACGGGATGCGGCCGGTGATCGGGAGTCCGACGTCGCGGGCGTAATCGGCAATGATGCGGTCTTCCCCGTCGGAACGATTGACGATGATACCGGTCGGCACACCCATTTTCAACGTCAGCCCTACCGCCAGTTTCAGATCATTGAGACCGAACGGGGTCGGTTCCGTCACCAGCAGCACCACGTCGGCCTGCTGCACGGCCGCCACGACCGGGCAGGCCGTCCCAGGCGAGGCGTCGATGATGTTGATCGCCGCAGGGTCGATCTGCTGCTTGACCGCGCGCACCACGTTGGGTGCAAGGGCCTCGCCAATGTTCAGCAGGCCATGCGCAAACTTGAAGGGCTGGTTGGCCGGTGCCGACTCGACAATCCCGATCTGCGTCGCCACCTCGCGCAGGGCACCTTTCGGGCACATGGCTGCACACGCGCCGCAGGAGTGGCACAGTTCATTGAAGATCAGTACCTTCCTGTTGACGACGGCAATCGCGTTATAGTTGCAGACCTCTGCACATTTGCCGCAGGCGATGCAAGTGTCCGGGTTCCAGACCGGTTTCGGGACGAGCACCGGTGTCGTCTCGGAGAAGACCGGCTTCACGAACAGATGGTCGTTCGGCTCCTCGACATCACAATCAAGCAACTGTACACCACGGCGCTCGGCGAGTGGCTTCTGCTTTTCACGCTCGGCAAGTGCATAGGCCAGGTTAACGGCGAAGGTGGTCTTGCCGGTGCCACCCTTGCCACTGGCAACGGTAATAATCACTTCCCGGCCTCGAGGTCGGCCAGGCGTTTCTGGATATCCGCGAGGGCATTCTCCAGATTCTGTGCCTGCGTTTTCAGCAGACTCGACTCCTGTTCCGCCGTCGGCGTTGTCGGCCCTGTAACGGTTGGCACCCCGTAACCGCCGCACCATTGGCGACCGCTGCGGAATCCCATATCCTTGCCGCGCCCGACTTGTCCGCCGGAGCCCTGGCGTAGGCGGAGCCCCATTCCGCGTCCGGCACCGGCACCCGGGTTCGCGTATCCCGGCGTTGCATGGCCTGCGCAAAGTCCCGCTGCGCGCCCGGTTCTCGGTCCTGCTCCCATGGGTCCTGTTCCATTTCCTGCTGGCATCTTGCTCACCTCCTTTTTGTTTGTTTCATGATCGACACCCAAATCCATTTCTGCGACAGCGCCTATGCTGTCGTCCGCAGCCGGGCATGAGGAAGGTCTCGCCGGTGAGATGCCCCTTGGCGTAGGTCTCCGCTACATCCTCGACATGTCCGCAGGTCTGCGCGATCACCTGGATACCAGCCGCCGAAATCGCGGCTTCTAACGGTGAGGACACCGCCCCGCAGATCAGGACAGTCGCCTTGGTCTCCACCAGTCGCGCGACCCGGCCCGATACGGTTTCGGCATTGCACTCCAGATCCTGGATCGGCCGGGCACTGCCCGCCTCGATCTCAAAGACCTGCAGATGCCGCGCCACATCGAACACCGGACTGACCCGCCCCTGCCACTCTGGAATTGCCACTTTCATCGCATTAATCCATAGCATAGGGTGTGCCAAGCCGCCCACCCGGGGGGCCGTGCGAAAAAAGGATGGTAATATTTTTTTCGAAATCGGTGAACGATAACGGCGACGAGAACGGATGACGAGTCCATGCAAAGGCAGGTAGGGCGACAACAGAGCTAACTTCCTCCTTAATCGGTTTATGATTGCACTTAATCGCCCAATATTGCACGATTGCCATTGCAACCATCTCATTATGCACGATTGTCAGCAGGTCTGCAGTCTTGTGTCGAAATGAAAGCAGGAATAATGGAGCAAAGTGACGATATTAGCGAACGTGAATCAACGATTCTGGATTCGATCAATGAAGGCGTATTCACGGTCGATGCCGACTGGCGGATCACGTCCTTCAACCGGGCGGCGGAGCGGATCACCGGCGTCAAACGTGCGCAGGCGCTGGGGAGTCCTTGTTCGGAAGTGTTCCGCGCGGATATCTGCGAGAAGAACTGTCCGCTGCGCCGGACGCTCTCGCAGGGCAAGCCGATCCTCAATGCCATGGCGCATATCGTGAACCAGCAAGGTCGGCGGATCCCGATCCGGATCGCCACGGCGCTGCTGCGCAACCGCGATGGCAGCATTGCCGGGGGGGTTGAGACATTCCAGGATCTGACGCAGATCGAGCAGCTCCAGAAGGAACTGCAGGCCCGGTACCGGTTCGAGGATATCATCGGTCGCAGTTCGGTCATGCAGCAGCTTTTCGACCTATTGCCGCAGATTGCCGACAGCACCTCGACGGTCCTGATCGAGGGGGCCAGCGGGACCGGCAAAGAGCTTTTCGCCCGCGCGCTCCACAACCTTTCGCCGCGCCGGCTTAAGCCGTTCGTGGCCGTGAACTGCGCGGCGCTTCCCGACACCCTGCTCGAGAGTGAGCTGTTCGGTTTCAAGGCCGGTGCCTTCACGGATGCCAAGCGCGACAAGCCGGGGCGTTTCGCCCTGGCCCAGGGCGGCACGATCTTCCTGGATGAGATCGGCGATATCTCGCCCGCCATGCAGGTGCGCCTGCTGCGGGTGCTCCAGGAACGGGTGATCGAGCCGCTGGGCGGGGTCAAGCCCGTGCCGGTCGATGTGCGGGTCATCACCGCCACGAACAAGAACCTGCAGGAACAGGTGCGGAGCGGCACGTTTCGCGAGGATCTTTTCTATCGCATTCGCGTAGTCCGCCTGGAACTTCCGGGGCTGGTGCGGCGACGCGAGGATATCCCGCTGCTGGTGGAACATATGATCACGCGCTTCAACCATCTGCAGGGCAAGGATATTGCAGGCATTTCGGACGAGGTGCTGGCGTGCCTGATGCAGCACGACTATCCCGGCAACGTGCGCGAACTGGAGAACATCATCGAGCAAGCCTTCGTGCTCTGCAGGGGAGGACGGATCGAAGTTGGCCATCTGCCGCCGGAGCTGCGGCCGAAACCGGGGGAGACGGCGGCCGCTGTTGATCAGCCCCTGCGCCTGGATCGTGTCGAGAAACTGTCGGTCTCCGAGGCACTGCGACGGCATGACGGTAATCGGCGCAACGCCGCGGCGGAACTAGGCATCAACGTCAGCACGCTCTACCGCAAGATCCGCGCCCTCCAGATCGAGCCGCCCCGCCAGGATGGCCGCGGTCGCCGCCGATAATCGTGCATAAAGGCACGATTG
>DIZZ01000138.1:0-12705 GCA_002428045.1 Verrucomicrobia bacterium UBA6015 | reverse complement strand
CGATTAAGTGTAGAATCCAAAGGCCGGGTTCCAACCGGCTGCGGGAGGGACGGGTTCCATCCCGTCCGCGTCGTGCAAGCCATCGTGCAAGCCATTGCCTTGCCCCGTACCCGGTGCATCCTGCTCCGGATGGCAAAGCAATGGCATAGCCCATGAGAAAGCCAAAGGCAGGAAAACGGCACCTTTTTTTGCTGTCGGGCGAAGTTCTCGTTTCACCGATTCCCTGGAAAATCTTACCCCCCTTTTTTCGCCCCCCCCGCAGGGGGAGGCGGGCTTGCCTCTCAGTTGGCACTGTTAATGCTAATGACCCACTGTGGGCTATTACAAGAGAAGCCTGTGAAAGGAGCATCAATATGAAAATCGCATTCTCAACATCGGGCAGGGACTTAACTGCCCCGCTGGATCGCCGGTTCGGGCGAACCGCCGCGTTCCTGGTTTACGATACCGACACCCGCACCTTTACGGTCGTGGATAACCTGCAGAACCTGAACGCGGCACAAGGCGCAGGCATCCAGGCGGCGCAGGCCGTGGTGGATACCGGGGCGCAGGCGGTTGTCACCGGGAATTGTGGGCCGAAGGCCTTTCGTGTGCTCGAGGCGGCAGGGATCAAGGTTTACAACAGCAGTGCGGTGACCATCGAGGAGGCCCTTGGCTTGTACCGCGAAGGACGCTTGGTAGAAGCCTCGTCCGCCAATGTGGAAGGGCACTGGATGTGAAGCACTGCAGTAAGATCACGGTGCTCATGGACAACCGGGCACAGCCCGGACTGCTGGCGGAGCACGGGCTGTCGCTCTGGATCGAGGCCGACGGCATGAAGCTGCTGCTGGATGCGGGGCAGAGCGGTGCGTTTGCCCGTAATGCCGAGTCCATGGGTATTCGCCTGGCGGATGCGGACGCGATCATCCTCAGTCACGGGCATTATGATCACACCGGGGGGCTTCCCGACGTGCTGCCTGCCATGAAGGCACCGATCATCTACCTGCATCCGGCCGCACTCCAGCCGCGATTCAGCGTCCGGGAGGGAATGGCAAAGCCAAACGGCATGCCGATGGCGGCGTCGGCCGCATTGGAGGACCTCCCGGTGCCGGGGTGCCATTGGGTACGCCAACCCGTCAGGCTTTCCCCCTGCATCGGGCTGACCGGCCCCATCCCGCGTGAAACCGGGTTCGAGGATACCGGTGGCCCGTTTTTCCTCGATGCGCAAGGGACGCAGCCGGATATGATTGACGATGACATGGCACTATGGATTGAAGCTGACAATGGTCTGGTGGTCTGCACCGGCTGCTGTCACGCTGGTCTGGTCAACACCCTGCGCTGGGTGCAGGAACAGCGTCCGGGCCTGCCGTTCCTGTCGGTCATCGGCGGACTGCACCTCGCCGCCGCCAGCGAGGGCCGCATGCGGGAGACGATCGCGGCACTGCGTTCAATGGACATCCGGCAGCTTATCCCGCTGCACTGCACCGGCGACGCTGCCGTGGCGCAGCTGCAAGAGGCACTGGGCGAACGGATGTTTGCAACCGCCATGGGCGGATCGGTTTTTGAATACTAACACAAGACAAAAAGAAAAAGGGAGAAAGATCATGAGAATCGCAATACCAATGGCTGAAGGAAAACTTTGCATGCATTTCGGGCACTGCGCGCAGTTCGCGCTGCTGGATGTGGATGACGCAACGAAGACGATCAAATCCACGACCAAACTGGATCCGCCGGCCCACGAGCCGGGCGTACTGCCGCGCTGGCTCAATGAGCAGGGTGCCACGGTGATCATTGCGGGTGGCATGGGACAGCGTGCGCAGGTCTTGTTTGCCGAGAATGGCATCAAGGTTGTTGTAGGGGCTCCCGCCGAGACGCCGGAAAAGCTGGTCACCGCCTATCTCGCGGGTACCCTCGTCTCCGGCCAGAACACCTGCGACCATTAAGCCAGGATATGCTCCGGTTACGAGCTGGACCTTTTCCCCGCTCCTTGGGCCCTATGGCAGATCCAGGAATAGGCGGGGGAAATAGGCATCCAGCACCTTGGCGGGAAAGGCAATGGTGAGCGGTCCCTTGGGGCTTGCGCTGCAGGCCAGCCCTTCCCGGAGCGCCAGGCTGATGACCTGGCGGGCGGCGCTGGGCTTGAGCCCCACGATATCCGTGACCTGTCCGCGGGTCACGCTGCCCTCCCGGAACAGTGCCACCAGGAGTCGCACAAGGCGGTCGCGGTGCTGTGTGATACCCGACTCCCGGTGGATATAGTCGGCGATCCGATTCAGCAATTTCCCCGTATCAAGCAGCCGGGTCATGAACTCGATCTGGTCAAGCATGGTCTGCATGAAGAAAAGGCAGAATGCGTGCAGCCCCCAGGCCGATAGGTTCCCTCGACCGTCCAGGTCGTTCTCGCGTGTCCGGTCGGCCCCCGCCAACCGGATATAGTAGTCGCTGCGTTGTCGGGCCAGGCCGCGGGACAATGTCCACAACCCATCGCCGTCAACGCCGAGTCGAATCAGGGCCGCGTGCGATTGCAGGCGGGCAACGCGACCGTTGCCGTCGCCGAAGGGATGTATCCAGGCCAGCCGATGATGCGCTGCCGCGAGGGCGGGCAGACGGCTGGTATCAAGGATGGAAGGGTTCTGGTAGGCGTCTGAAAAACGTTGGAGAAAGCCATCCATTTGGCGATGATCCGGCGGGGTGTGCGCGCCGACATCAACGTTGAACGTTCTTGGTTGTCCGATCTCGACGGGGTAGGCTTGCCCGCTGCTGGTGCGTCCTTCCCGCGCCTCCTCGGGAAGATGAAGGTTGAAGGATTCGTGAAGCCAGCACAAGAAGTCCCGCCCGTACACGTTCAGGCCCGGTTCACTGGCCAGGCGCTGCCCCATGTCGGCCTCGACCTGGATATGCGCCCTTGCCAGGTGCTGATTTAATCGCATGCCCGCATCATCCAGATAGTCATTCTGCAAGGCCCGTTCGATGTCGCGTGGCAGCGTCTTGTGCCCCTCGATCACGTTGGAGTAGTAGCTGTTCATCTCGCGGACCAGGGATGCAATCCGGTTTCGTGTAATCGCAGCGGGTACGGAGGCACGTAACGCCCCGCCCTCGATGAAGATGCGCCGACTCAGTTCCGCCAACTGGGGATCATCCAGCGCCGGCAGCATCGGTTCCATGCTTGATAGTCCGGATGGCAGTATTCTATCGGGTGACATATGGCGATCCTAATGGCGATTATAAAACGTTATAATATACTTGTATAAAGCAAATTATATTAATTATAATGGAATGCAATAGAAAAATAGTGGCGATTTTTAGACGGGCATGAAAATCGTCAACCGTTCTCGTCGCCGTTCTCGTTTTACCGCCCCGTGTGCCCGGCAGGTTCGAACCTGCCAGGGGACGATCATCCTCATCGCATTCACTCTCAACACCCGATTTTATATGGGTTGACTATCAGATTTGTCATGTTAGTATGTTCCTTGTCTTTCTAAAATGGCGATTCAAAATCGCTGGAGGATTATTTCATGTATCGCATGGCGCAAGAACAGATTGAACGGTGGATAACGGCACTGCGGCGCAAGCCTCTGATTGTGCGTGGGGCACGGCAGGTGGGCAAGACCTGGTTGGTCGAACATATGGCCGCTGCCAGATTCGAGTCGATGGTCAAGGTCGACTTGGAGAAGCGTCGGGATCTGCACATTCACTTCGGCGACAATCTGGATCCAAAACGCATTATCCAGCATCTTGAAGTTGACAGCGGACAACGCATTGAGCCAGGCAGAACACTGCTTTTTCTAGATGAGATCCAGGCCTGTCCACGCGCCATCATGGCGTTGCGTTATTTCTACGAGCAACTGCCCGATCTGCACGTGATCGCGGCGGGCTCCTTGCTTGAGTTTGCACTCGGCGACATCTCGGTCCCGGTCGGCCGTGTCCAATACCTCCATCTGTACCCGATGACGTTCCGCGAATACCTTGGGGGAATCGGCAATAAAGTGGCCGCCGAAACCGCAGCCCGGCATCCATCCGAGGTTGATGAGGCCATTCAGCGTCAATTGTTAAAAGAACTTAGAACCTACTTTTTCGTCGGCGGAATGCCGGAAAGTGTGCAGGTGTACCGCGACACGCAATCGCTGGTCGAGTCGTTCAGGGCCCAAGCCGAAATCATTGCTTCCTACCGGGATGACTTCGCCAAATATACGCCACGCGTCGATAGCGGCTGTCTGGACAGGGTATTGCTAAACGTGACCCGGCAAGTCGGGGAACAGATCAAGTACACCCGGCTCGATGATAGCCATACCGGCCCGACCAATCGCCGGGCCTTCGATCTGCTGTGCAAGGCCCGGGTCATCCATAAAATTGCCGCCTGCAACCCCTCCGGGTTGCCGCTCGGTGCCGGTGCCAACGACAAACGTTTCAAGGCCGCCCTGCTCGATATCGGCCTGATGCAGAATCTCTGTCAGGTCCCGGTCGACCTCGAGTGGAGGGAAGACGATCTGCTAGCCATGTACCGGGGCAAGCTTGCCGAGCAATTCGTTGCCCAGGAAATGGTCGCCAGTCATGCCTCCGAGCTGTTCTACTGGGCAAGGGAAGCGCGCGGCAGCAATGCCGAGGTGGACTATCTGGCCGTTCGCCAAGGCAGGATCTTGCCGGTCGAGGTCAAGTCCGGCGCGGGTGGCAGCCTGCGCAGTCTGCACCTGATGCTGGATACGTACCCCAACTGTCCGGAAGGCATCGTGCTCTATTCAGGGACCTATGCGCACCGGCCTGAACAGCGGTTGACTTTCCTGCCGCTCTACTTCGCTGGCGGGCTTGGCGAGCCTAGTCCCGAAGGCTCCGGCGGGTGATGGCAGATCCAGCAAGAGGCGGGGGACGTAGGTATCCAGTACCTTGGAGGGAAAAGCGATTCCTTGTCATGGACATGATGCTGATCGCGGATTCGTCCAGCCTGACCTTGACCCCGCTGACCACGAACACCCCGGTTGCCTATTGGGCGATGCAGGTGGCGGATGGAGAACTGCTGGTGCGATTCGAGACGGATTCGACCAATCTGCTGTTCATGGGACAGCGCGTTGAGCAGGCACCCGATGGCGGGTTCTGCGTGATATCTGACGGGAAAGTGGAAGAGCCGTAAAACAACATACCGAGCTGCGGCAGGATGCCGTCGCCATCGTGGATGCAACCACGAACTGCATCGCGGTTGTCGTGGGGGGCGGAAAAGAAATCATCCCCTTGGTCGGGGTTACTTGGAATGACGTTAAACCGGCTCAATTCCGCCAGCAGGTGGCCCTGCTGAAAGCGGCGAGTGAATCCCTGGGAACCGGTAAAGCCGATCCAGATATTGCTCGTAATTTAGAAGAAACAAAGTGGCTTAGTGCGTTTCTGGCTGAACAGGCCAGCAGGCAGGCGGAGATCAAGCGTCCATCGGCTTGCGGATAGGCTTAGCAACGCCGCCGGATGCGGCTCTTGCCTTCTGAAAGATCTAGAACCCTCCGTTTGCTTTTCCGCTTTTCTGAAGTAATTGTTCAATAACCCGTTCGCGCGCCGCCTTACGTTCCTCGAGCATGCGTTGCAGGCTTTCTAGCTGTAGGCTGATGCGCTTGATCTCGGTTTCGTAGAACTGGGTACGCTGGTCGTATCGTGCCTCGATGGCCTCGCGACTCATGGCGGACCTGTGCCCGGGCTCGCGTGTCGTGCATGGCGTGGAGTCATCCGGTGGTGTCTGGCCGTCCCCTGGATCCATCTCCCCGCCATGGGAGTGGCTGCTGCGGCGAGTCGCCAACGGGTGGCCTGATCGGTCCCCTTGCTTAATGGCCTGCAGGATACGTTCCTGCTCCTCCTCGGGCAGTGATTTGAAGAACTCGCGCAGGCGAGGGGATGCATCAAAAAAGCGCTGCGCCATGCGCTGTTGCGCAAATTGCCGGAGTTCCTTGCCAAATGCCTCGGGATCGGTCTTTCGCAAATCGGCAAGACGCTGGTATTGTTCCGGATTCTGCTGGCGTATTCGTTCAAGTAAATGATCGGCGGGGCGTCCGCCACGGCCGTACCCCTCGTGCGATGTCGGTTGCCGAGGTAAATCGTCCGACTGTGCGAATGCGATTTGAGCTGAATGGGTCGCCAGCATCAGGGCAATCCCGGCCAGAAATGATAGGCGTGACATCACGAATCCTCCTCGGTTATCAGGTATTGCATGGCTAGGGCATCCAGCGTCACCGTGGCTGGATTCTCGTATTCCACGAAATTATAGATCAGATCAAGCATGCTGGCATCAATGTCCCCGAGCGCCGCGTCGAGCCGCTTGTCACTGACGTCCATTGGCACGGCGACCGTGTCGATCCCCATGACCGTCGGCGACTGGCGCAGTATGAGGACGGCGGCCGAAATCATCATCATGACGGCGGCGGCAATGGCGGTCAGCCGGGGCAAGGCGTGTTGTAGCAGGAGCAGTCGACCGCGCCGGCGCTGGCTGCTGGGTTGGTGTTGGCTGGCATACTGATGGATATTCTGTAGCACGGCGTCGCTGGGCCCGCGGTCGCTTGCGACGGACGCCTTCCAGGATTGCTGGAGTATCTCCATTTGGGTCAGTGACGTTTGGATCCCGGGGTGCTCGTGAAGGTGCTTTTCGAGTGCCTTTTGCTGGCGAGGTGTTAGTTCACCGCTATCATGGAGCAGGATTAACTTATTGACGTCATTCGTTTTCATTATTACCTCTGGTTGATCATTGCATAATCGTCGGCGAGTGCGGACTTCAGTTTATCGAGGGCATAGGTCATTCGAGCCAGTGCGGTGTTAATCGATGTCTGTTGAATCGAGGCAATCTCCTTGAATGGTAGGCCGGCATCCATACGCATCATGAAAACCTCCCGCTGTTCGCCAGGCAGATCATCCACAGCCTTCCGTATTCGTTTGTGCATATCGCGGTCTTGCAGGGTTTCTGCGGGTGAGCGATCTTTTCCTGCAATCTGTTGAGCTCCGTCATCCTCGTCAATTGAAACCTCATTTTTACGTCGCCTACCCCTGTCGATGATCAGATTATGGGTGATCCTGAACAGCCAGCTTGAAAACTGCCGGTTGTGGTAGTCGGGCAGGTTGCGTATCGCCCGGAACCACACCTCCTGGAAAATCTCATCGGCGTCATCCCTCCGCTCCGTCATACGCAGGATAAAACTGAACAACGGTCGACGATAATGCTCAACCAGTTCGCTGAGCGCATTGGCGTCCCCTTGGCGATATCGTTCAAGGCAATCGTTGTCATCCAAGCTTTGCATTTAATCGATATCCCGAGTTATAACCCCGCTTCCGTCCATTATAACGTCCGAGTGGCTGGATTATTGTATGATCAGTTAAAAAAAAGGCCCGCCTGCTGCCTGGGCAACGGGCGGGCTTGGGATTCACGCTTATCCTAGAGCAGCGAGATCGCCAGGTCGGCGGCGGATGCTGCATCCGGTGCATAGCCGTCAGCACCGATTTCGTCACAGAACGCCTGCGTTACCGGGGCCCCACCGATGATGACCTTGGCGTTGATCCCGGATTCCTTGACGGCGTCCACAACGCCCTTCATATTGGTCATCGTCGTGGTCAGCAGGGCCGAGACACCAATGATTGTGGCTTTGTTCTCCTTGGCAAGCTGAACGAACTTGCCCGGATCCACGTCGATCCCGATGTCGACTACCTTGAGCCCGGCTCCTTCGAGCATCATGCAGACCAAATTCTTGCCGATATCATGCAGATCGCCCTTGACCGTGCCGACGACCGCTATGCCACGTGGCTCAACGCCGCTGCTGACGAGTGCCGGCTGCAGGATTTGCATGCCTGCCTTCATCGCCCGTGCGGCAATCAGGACTTCCGGTACATAAACTTCGTTCTTCTTGAAACGCTCACCGATCACGCCCATACCCGAAAGCAGGCCTTCCGTGAGAATGGTGCCCGCCGGGATACCATCGGCCAGTGCCTTTTCGACAGCCGCCTTAACATCGTTTGCCTTGCCCCTCATCAGACTCGCTGCCATGTCTTCAAGAATGCTCATGGTTCCACTCCCTGCTCATTTTGTTTCAAATCAACGCCTGACGGGAACCCTTCCCGTCTTCATCAATGTCCGAAAATTTAACATTTCTCATGCGCCGAAAATAGGTCGATTTTGTTAAAATATATAATAATTTTGCTGCATTCGGTTCTGATTCTGGGTTATCGTTCAATGATTGTTGAATTTGTTCGGGTTCTGATATGGCGATATTGTCCAAACGATTGGCACAGGCGATGGCGCGAACCATCCGTGATGAGGGGGGCGGTGCGCTCCGTTTCATTGACTTGCAGGGACTCTGTATCGTCGGGGATGACCCGTTGGGTGGACTGCGCAACAGTCGGCAGCGGCGCAGCTATGCGTTGCAGGAGAGTGTTGATCGAGGGGCGCCCTTCTTCTATTATGCGGCGCCCTCCGTGCTGACCTGGGTGATGGCTCTGGAAAACCAGCGCGTGATCGCGGGGGGGATCCTGGGGCCCGAGGCATTCATTGCGGAGGATAACGGCGGCCGGGATGAAGCGGCAACCTGTCTGGTCGAGCAGGGGATGGCGCCTTCGGCTGCGCATGACTGGGCGACGGTACTGCCCGCCTCGTCGCGGGCTGATGTGGAAGCGCAGGTCGCCCGCGTCACGGCGCATTTCTACCGGGCGAGTGGCTGGTTGCCGGAATTGCTGGATGAGAAGCGCCAGGGCTTGCGCCGTCAGCAGCAGCTCACGGAGGCGATGAACGAGGTGCGCGCACGGGGCGGTGGGGCCTTGTACACGTTCGAGAAGGAGCGGATGCTGCTTTCGCATATCCGTGCCGGGGATCGCAACAATTCCCGCAAAATCCTGAATGAGATGCTGGCATCGATCTACCTTTCAGCCCCCAAACCGGTGGTTTTGCGGGCGCGCCTGGTCGAATTGCTGAGCTGTCTAACCCGTGCGGCCATCGAGGACAATCCGCTGCTTGAACCGCTGATCGAGCGGAACCACGGCTGGACGGATCAGCTTATCCACGCCGACGGGTTCGAATCGTTGTCGATGACCCTGATGCAGGCGCTCGATGACTTCATTGATGCGGTGCACCTGCACGGGATCAACCGCTCGAATGTGCATGTCCACAAGGCCCTTGAGTATATTTCCGAGGCGTACAAGGACCCGATCAGCCTGGTGGATGTGGCCGCGCATGTAGGGCTAAGCGCCTGTCGGCTGGCCCATCTGGTCAAGGCGTTCACGGGGAACACGGTGCTCGAGATCATTCGGCAGGTGCGTTTGCGCAAGGCGCAGGAGCTGCTGGATCATTCCGCGATGTCCTGCAGCGAAATCGCCTATGAGGTCGGCTTTGGTGACCAGAGTTATTTTATACAGCATTTCAAGCGCCAGACGGGCGTAACGCCCATGCGTTACAGGCGACGGCAACATGCCGGGGAATAACATGGAGGCGATGTGGAAAATCAACGATATCGGATCACGGTAGCCTATGACGGAACCGCGTATGCAGGGTGGCAGGTACAGCTCGGTGCCCGAACGGTGCAGGCGGAGCTCGAAGCCGTGCTGCTCCGGCTGGGCGGGGGGGAGATCAAGGTGAATGGGAGCGGTCGAACGGATGCGGGGGTGCATGCGAGGGGGCAGGTGGCGCATTTCGACTTTCCCCGCCCGTTTGCCGTCAAGGATATGTTGCGGGCACTCAATGCCTGGCTGCCCGTGGATGTGCGCGTGCTGGATGTGGATATCGTGCCGGGCGACTTTCATGCCCGTCGGCATGCCGTTGGCAAGGAGTACCGCTACTTCATATGGAACCATCCGGTCATGTTGCCGACGGCAAGGCTGTATCATCTCCAGGTACCGCACGCGCTGGATGTGAAAGCCATGCAGGATGCTGGCAGGCTGTTGGAGGGGACGCACGATTTCGCCTCATTCTCAGCCAATCCTAGCCGGGTGGTGGAGAGTACGGTGCGCACGATTTCCTCTCTTGAGGTCACTGCGTCCGAAGCGGTCATCACCCTTGCCGTGCGTGGCGATGGCTTCCTTTACAAAATGGTTCGCAGCATCACCGGCTGGCTGATCCGGGTGGGGCAGGGGGAGGTTCCTGCCTGCCAGACGGCGGACATCCTGGCTTCTGGCATCCGGACGGCTACGGTGCCAACCGCACCCCCGCAAGGGCTGTTTCTCTGGCGTGTCTGGTATCCAAAACATTCAGCGTTGAATGCGCTGGGCATTCTTGCAGAAGCCGTTCTCTTCGCCGCAATTCAGGGCTTCTGTGCATAAGCTGCTGGACGAGGACGTTTTCTTCCGCCGTGCCTTTTCGGAGACGGGGCAGCGTTCGCGGCAGGCATAGCATGTTACACACTCCGGATTCAGGTTTGGGGCTTCACCGGCAATCATGGCTAGCGCGGGGTTGCATTCCGTCGGGCAGATCGGGGCGCACTTCTTGCACTCGAAACAACCGGATACGGGGCGCACCTTACGTATTTGATGGCAGGGCGTCACGTTGCAATTAAAGATTCAAGCGTCGCTGGTTCATCCCAGTAGGGGCAGGAGTTGTTCGGGGGTATCGATCACGATGCGGGCTCCGTGGTCAAGCAGCTCCTCGCGATCGCGGAAGCCCCAGGAGGCCCCGACGGCGAAAAGATTGGCGTTCACGGCGGTTTGCATATCGGTATTGGTGTCGCCCACATAGAGCCAGTCTTCGGGTGGGATCCCAAGGGTGCTGCAAATGGTCGTGGCACCCTGAGCATCGGGCTTTAGAGGAACGTCCGGCGTCGCCCCGCGGACCAGCGTAAAGTGGGCTTCGGGAAAGAAATGGTTTACACACTCGCAGGTTTTCGGGTGGGGCTTGTTCGACAGCACGGCGAGGGTGATTCCCCGCAGGCCGAGTTCCGCGAGCAGGGCAGGGATGCCAGCATACGGCTTCGTCTTGCAGGTCCAGCATGTCTCGTAGGTATCGCGCAAGCGGATGAGCGAGGCCATCAGGACATCCCGACGGCGCGCCTCCGGGGGGAGTGAGCGGCTGACGAGCTCCGGGGCTCCATCGCCAACAGCCTTCTTGTAAAAAGCGTAATCATGGGTGGGGAACCCCTGTGTTCTGAGCGTATGGTTCATGGCATCGCCGAGATCGGCAAGGGTATCCAGCAAGGTGCCGTCGAGATCAAACATTATCGCGCGTTTGGGCATGGTGTGTCCTTGGTCATGGGTTGTTTTCCTGGATTGGCAAAGGGGGTGTCGGTGTTGTTGTGATTCGATTGAAAAGCGCATTGGCGGATAATATATCCTCATTCGGGATATTGTGCGAGCTTTTGAGTAGTTGGCCGAGCATGCTGGCCGCTGTCTGCTCATCGCCCTTGCGCCATGCGATTTCCGCCCGATGCATCTGGCTGCGAAACCAGAAGCGGGTCCCGGGTTCCGCGCTGGCAAGGGATCGCAAAATCACCTGGTGTGCTTCGGCGAGGTCGCCCGCCTGCAGATGGATGAAGGCGAGGGTATCGAGAATGTGCGGATCGGATGCGTTTTCAAGCTCAGGTATTAGTGTCAGGGCCTCAGGCAGGGTGGTGGGTTGGTGGGCAAGAAGATAGGCTAGATTGTTGCGTAGGGCAAGACTGCCGGGGTGATGGTGCAAGCCCTGACGCAGTGTCTCGGCGGCGTGTTGGTAATTCCGAAGCATCCGTGAAACGTCTGCCGCGATGAGGAATGGTAATAGATTGGTTGCCCCGCCCTCGATTGCGGCATTCATCTCGGATAAGGCGTCGAGTTCCTCGCCCCCCCCGCGCTGGTAGCGGATGGTTCCGAGCATCTGAGCCCAGGCCGTATTGCCCGGATCCGTGGTGCGCAGCATCCGCAGGGCGTTGACCAAGGCGGCATCGGTGCCCATGGCTCCGGTGCGGGTGCGCAGCAGGACCAGGGTCTCGTATAGCTCGGGCGCAGGCTCCGGCGCGGTTTGTATGGCTAGGGTGACCTCACGCAACGCCTGGTCTATGTCATTCCGGTAAAGTGCATCCCGAAGGCCGATCCGATAGGCGGGGTGGGCGAGTTCGGTGTCTTGCGTGATCCCGGTTGATATTCGGGATGCCTGATCGCGCCATCCGAGACGCCAGAGATAGTCGGCAGCGCGACACCGTGCCAGGCTGTGAATCCGTGAATCCGTGGCTAGGGCTTCGTCAATCAGGAGCTCGACCTGCTCGCGCTGAGGCTTTCGGGCCTCAGCGTCCGGCTTGCTGGCCAATACCTCTGGATGGGTATTCGCCACGATGGCGGCCAGCCAGAGGTCGGCATCGTCGGGGCAGGCGGCCCTGGCGAGACGCAGATCGGCTGTATTGCCGGGGGCAAGGCTGATCAGCAGTTGCCAGGGCACGGGCGATTCCGGTCGGTATGCGGTGGACATCCGGACGGCCTCGGCGGCCTCGGCAATGCGTCCATCGCGGCAATGCAGCAAGGCGAGCTGATAGAGGGCGATGGCCGTTTCCTGACGATCACGGCCAGTGGCGATCCAACGTAATGGCGATCCTGACTCACCGGTGCAATGCGTCTCATACCCCGTGATCCAAAGTTCCAGCAAGGGGCGCATTCCGGGCGACGCCGAATTCAGGTTTTGCCGGATGGCGGTGGCGGCTTCGGCGAACACCGCGTCCGGGGGGATATGCGTTATGTGCTTGAGCAGGCAGAGTTCTGCGGGGGCGAGGGGCGAGGGGTGAGGGGCGAGGGGCGAGGTGCGGGGGGGCGGGAGCAGGTGGCCTTTACAGA
>DIZZ01000022.1 GCA_002428045.1 Verrucomicrobia bacterium UBA6015 | reverse complement strand
GGAACCGAAGAACAGCCCCCGTTTTTCGCCGTTTGCTGCCTGCAGACGCACGAGGGCGCTGAGCTGCACCGGATCGGCACCCGCCAGCTCCTTCAACGGCAACTGCTGCAGACGCTCCAGCGCCTGACGCAATTCCTCGACCCGCCGAGCCTGACCACGGGCAAGGTAGGAGGTTTCCAGGCTGAAGGTATCATATTTTCCTTCGGCATGGTGCGCCTCGCTGGTGGCCGTTGAAAATGATGATTTGGCGGCGGACGTGATCGCGTCCAGCTCATTCTCAAGCTGCCGTATAAACTGCTGATGGATGTCTTGCTTAGTCATTTCTAACGGATCCCGGGCAATCTCCTCGTCACTCGCCACCGCGTATGGACTGCGTCTGTTTAAGTTTCGCCAGTATGCAGGTGGCCTCCGCTAATGGCAAGCGAAAGCGTCAGGGACGGGGATACGCACAGGAATGGTGTTTACAACCATTGCGACGGACTCACGCCGAACTCTTTTTTAAAGGCAGCACTGAGATGGAAGGCACTGGAGAAATTCAATTGCCCGGCAATGCCAGCCAGCGTGTATACTCCCTGCTGGATCATCAGCACTGCGGCATGCAGCCGGGACTTTAGAATAAACCGGGACGGTGTCTCCCCTGTCACCCTTTTGAACTCCCGTCGGAAAAGCGTTTCACAAAGACCAGCAGCCATCGCCAGACGGGGCAGCGTCCAATCAGCGGAAAGATCGCCGCGGATGCGGTCGATAACGCCTTCAATCACCCGCTGGTAAGGCGATGGCTCCCGCCTCATGCGGATCTCGGCAAACCAGCGATGCAGCAATACGGAAAAGCCGGCAGACGCGACTTGACGCTCCGCCGCCGAAGGATGCTGCAGCTTGACAAACATATCCTCAAAAAGTGGGACGTCCGCCGGCCGACTTTGAATGCAATACGGGGTGTTCACCGCCGCCGGGAAGGCCCCGGCAAGGGTATACTCAAACCACCAGAAGACCCATTTTGAATCGACACAATAGTAGCGCCGGATCCGGGGGCGCTCCAACGTGATGAAAGAATCCGAAGGAAGCGGAATCGGCAGACCATCCTCAAGGAAAACAACCCCGGCTCCAGCATGCGTACGGATCGTCACCAGGATGGACTCGGGACAATGACAGATGACATCATACGACCGGTCGGCCTGCACATTCCAGATGCGCAACAAATCCGGCGCCAGACAGCGGGACGGAGCGGGGGCGAAAGCAGGCCGGTTGTGCGTCTGCATGCCTGTGGACTCACCAGCGGATTGTACCGTTTTCTGTATGTCTTGTGCCGGAATTAACATTGTCTTTTTATGCCATTTAAAGCATGATTGGTCAAGTTTTTGATGTGGTATTGATGATATATGTATATTGAGGTAATAATGAAAACAGATAAAAACCAGACCGATGGCGTCCGTGCCATGGTGCCGCCGGAAGCCATGCTGCCGGAAGCGAAAAAACTGCGCGATACCTACGCCATCACCCCTGGAGCTCCGTTCGTCCAGCGGGAGTTCGGATTCTACTGCCTCGAAAACTGGGCGCAGCAGGGCATGCCGACAGACGTGCCTCGCCATGAACTGTTCGGCTACGATCCCTCCGGAGGCTGCAGCCTTGGGCGGCTGGGCTGGTGCGAAGCGGCGTTCAGCCCGGCCTTTGAGGAAAAGGTCATCGAGGACCGCGGCGACTACGAACTGGTCCAGGACTTCGCGGGACGGCATGTGCTTTGCTTCAAGGGACGGCGCAGCGGTTTCATGCCGGAGTACGTCGATCATCCGGTCAAGGATATGAAAAGCTGGGAGGAGAAATGCAAGTGGCGGTTGAATCCCGATAGCTCCGAACGTTTAGAACCCCTAAAAAAGAGGCTGCCGATAGCCCTCGCCGCCGCGGCGCAAGGGAAGATGATCAGCCAGAGTCTGGTCGGCGGCTATATGTATCTGCGCAGCCTGATCGGGCCGGGCGATCTGCTTTACAAATTCTATGATGAGCCCGAACTGATTCATGATTGCATGCAGACCTGGCTGACCCTTGCCCAGGCGGTCATCGCCCAACATCAGCAGCATGTCACCTTTGACGAACTCTTTATTGCGGAAGACATCTGCTACAACAATGGCTCGCTGATCTCGCCGGACATGATGCGCGAATTCCTCTGGCCTTACTATCAGGAACTGATCAACGGGATCAAGGCTCGGCAGATCGACCGCACCCGGCACCTGTACTTCCAGGTCGATACCGACGGCTGGGCGACACCCTCGATCCCGATCTACCAGGAACTGGGCATGGATGTGATGAGCCCGTTCGAAGTGGCCTCCGGCTGCGACGTTGTCGACATCGGCCGTCAGTACCCCGGACTGGTCTTGAGCGGAGGCATCGACAAGCGGATTCTCGCCCAAAGCAAATCAGCGATTGATGCGATGGTGGACCGGATCTTTCCTGCCATGAGGGCTCGCGGCGGCTACATTCCCACCTGCGACCACGGCGTGCCCGAAGAGGTGCCGTACGAGAACTATCTGCATTACCGCCAGCGGGCCCTTGAATTCGCGCACTGACCATCCTGAGCAGGATTTCTCAATCATTTCCAGGGACTACCACGGCGGCATACGCCTCGCGGTAGCTGCGCCGGAAGAAACCCGTCCACAAGCGCATCAGGTCGAGTGTCGGCACCTGGCGGACCATCCCCGCGACCGACGGCCAAGCCACCGGCTCCGGCACGTCAGGCAGGCGTTGCAGCAGAGCCATCGCGGCAGGCTGGCGGGATGGGCCACCATGCGCCAGGATGTGCGACCAGGCCATCCGCAATTCATCGCCCGCATCCATGCACATGGCCCGGATGAGGTACCGATGGGCATTGAAATGCCCGCCCGTCCAGCGGGCATAGTAGTGAAACCCATCCGCCAAGGCATAGGGATCAATCTCGGGCGAGCCGAGCGCATCGACCGTGTGGGTGCGGTGCACCTCATAACGGGCCTGCAAGACCGCATTCGAGGCGCACGGATAGAACTCGCGGCGGATTGGCAGGCGCCGCAGCGCGTAGGTCGCCGGCCCGCCAGGAGCCCCCTTGCGATAGTTCCAGAGCGCCTGTCCTTCAGCGCTCAGCACAAAGGCGATGAACCGCCGCGCAAGCTCCGGCTCGCGGGCGCCCCGCAGCAGGCTGATCGGATCGGCACTGATGCTGGATCCGCCCCGGGGGGTGATGTACTCCATGCGCGGGGTGCCATCGGGAGGCGTGGTCACTTCGGCCTGGAAACGACCATAGAAATCGATCGCCACCCCGGCCGCCGCATTGCCTGCGCTGACATCCACGGGAATCCGTCCGGCACCATCCGTGAAATAGCGGGCATTGGCTCCGATGATCTGGAGCAACCGTATTCCCGCCAGCCAGCCCGTTTCAATGGCCTGCGCATAGGCTGGCGGCACATCACCCTCACCGCCCTCCTGAATCCGCTGCTCGATCGCCGCCACGGCCGCAGCATCATACCCAGCCTGACGCACCGCACGCACGCATTGCTGGTAGACGATCATCTCGAAGGCCTTGGCAATGCTGCCACTCTTGGTGGGATCGGCCACCCCGAGATGCTGGAAATACCGGGAATCCGTCAAGTCCTCCCAGCACGTCGGCGGCGTGGATATCCCGAGATCGACCAGGCGGTCGCGGTTGTAGACGATGCCGAACGTACTTAAGGCCGTTCCGAAAAAGAGGTCCGATCGCCACGGCTCCCCCGCCAAGCCCTCCGGTATGAGCACCGTCCCATCGCGCGCATCCGTGAACAGGTCGGGCGGCATATGGGTTGATGACCAGGGCGCGACGAGCAGCCCCTGTCCGGCGGCCTGTTGATGGTCATATACGCCCCCACCGAAAAGGATATCGATCCGGCATCCGAACTGGTGCGCATCATCGGTCTGCCGAAAGGCCAGATAGACCTCGCGCTGCTCCGCCCACGTCGCCAGCGACGGAGCATCGGCAGGCGGTGGAGCATCGGGCTTGAACCGGCGATCAAGGATCAGCTCAGCCCCGTTGTCTGGCCATGCGCGACCTTGCCCAAGCCACCAGGCACGGAAGGCACTGGCATATTCACCGGCGAGATAACGCATGATCTCGGATGTCCCGCCCAGCGCGCGCCAGTCGATCTTGACCGGTTGCCCGTAATGCGCCTGATGCCAGAGGGAAAAGGCCCGGCCGAACTCGTAGCGGATGGCCTCATTGTGCGGGGTGACCACCGTCAGCACGGGATCGCCGGAACGCCAGTCACCGATGGCGACGGGCTGACGGAAGATAAAGGGCAGCGCAATCACAACGGCCAGCAGGATCACCACCAACAGATTGCGTCGCATGCCGTCTCCTCCCTTCGCCTCCTCGTCATTCGTTGCGTGCCTCATTCGCTGTGCCTATCCCTCAAGCACCACGACATCGTCCGGTGCCACAGCCAGCGCAAGCATTCCCGGATGAGCCAATCCGCTCGGATTCAGCGCATAGACATTCAGCGCCGGCCCCGCCCCGCCATCGCTGGTCCGCACTTGCACCCGGTGCTGTGCGACCTCCCCCATGTAGACCGTCTCCGCGAGCTGACCGGAAAACCGGTTGCAGGTCAGCCCGGGCGGAGGCATCAACTGTACCGCTTCGGGGCGGATCGATACCGTCACCGAAGCCCCTTCCTGCAATGACGCTACGGGCGAGCGCCCCTGCATCCGCCCCAGTACGGTATCGACCTCGACCGACTCGCCGCGGTGCGCGATAACCCGCCCCTGCAGCAGGTTGGTTTCCCCGATGAAGCTGGCGACAAAAACCGAGCCAGGGGTGCGATACACGTCGTACGGCGTCCCAACCTGGGCAACCCGCCCCTGATGCATGACCGCCAGACGATCAGCAATCGAAAGCGCCTCCTTCTGGTCATGCGTCACATAGACGGCGGTCAGTCCCCCGTTCTTGCAGATCCGCCGGATCTCGCCGCGCATTTCCAGTCGCAGTTTCGCATCCAGATTCGAGAGCGGCTCGTCAAGCAAAAGGCATTGCGGACGCACCGCCAGCGCCCTGGCCAGGGCCACGCGCTGCTGCTGCCCGCCAGAAAGCGTATTCGGACGCGCATCGCACTTGTCGGTCATGTGTACTTGCGCCAGCGCCTCATCGGTACGCGCGGCGATCTCGGCCTTGGAAAGGGTGCGCATCTCCAGACCAAAGGCCACATTCTGACGAACCGTCAAGTGCGGCCAGAGCGCATAGCTCTGAAACACCATCCCGGTATCGCGCCGGTGCGGTGGCACGCCAATGATCTCACGATCCCCTAGCTGGATCGATCCGCTGTCCGGCTCGCAAAAGCCAGCGATACTGCGCAGCAGTGTGGTTTTACCACAGCCACTGGGACCAAGTAGGAAGAAAAGCTCGCCCGGGGCTATATCCAGCGAGACATCGTCAAGCGCAGACAACGCGCCAAAGGCTTTCGAAACCCCACGAATATGCAGCGCAACGGCCATCACGCCCCCATTTCCCCTACAAACGAAAACACCCCTCAGGGTTTAACACCTGCGGGGTTAAATAATGGAGGCACGAACCGGAATTGAACCGGTGTAAACGGTTTTGCAGACCGCTGCCTAGCCACTCGGCCATCGCGCCATCACAAACACAAATCACCTTATGTTACGATCAGAAGAAACGGTTATTTGGAGGCTGCAGCGGCTTTCGCTGCATCCTTCTTCCGTTCCGCCTGCCGCATACGGCGTTTGCGTTTGATTCTTACTTTGAGTTGTTGTCCCATAACGATCACCTGTTGTATCATCACCCCGCCTGCTTGTCAAACGGGATTATGAGATTCATGTAAAAAAGTTTAGCGCTTGATATCAGCCCAGTAGCCTGCCATGTCGACCACCGCACCGTTCTCGCGGGCCTCGTCGATGCCGAAGCAGGTGTAGGAGGCGCGCAAGCCATCTTCCAATGTCGTCGGGGGCGGTGCCCCGTGCAGCATGCAGGCCAGGACATCCTGAACCATCGGCAACTCGGCATTGCCATGGTCATCGCCTTCAATCGGGCGCACCGTCTCGGATGTCGGTTCCCAGCCGACGGGGGTGTACTCAAGGGTTCCCGTCAGCACATCGGCACGGATCGAGCCCCGGGTCCCGCACATGTAGAATCGGCGCTCGAGCTTGGCACTATGCATGCAGAAGTGGAAGGATACCCGTGCCCCGTTTTCAAGTTCCAGGATCGAGACCTGGTTATCGATGGTGTCCTTGTCATCGTTGAAGGGTGTGATGTTGTGCTCGGTGCCAACGGCAAAGCCGGTGGCCAGTCCCCGGTCGTAATAGCGGAAGCCCTTCGGCCCCACCGGATAGAGATCGTTATGGTGGGCATTCGCGGACGTGAAGAAGTTGAGACCACCGAAGCTGGCAACGCGGGATGGCTTGCTGCCGGTCATCCACAGCAGCAGATCAATGTCGTGGCAGCACTTCTCAAGAATCATCGGACCGCTCCATTCACTGCGCCGGCGCCAGTTCCCGTGCATCGCCGCCCCGTGGAAGGGGCTCAGCGTCTCGTTGAACTCCATGCTGATCAACCGACCGAGCCGCCCTTCATCGATCCACCGCTTCATCGTCCGGTAGAACGCCGAGTACCGCAGCACAAACCCCACGACGAACTGCTGGTCCGGATGCCTCTGCCGCGCCGCCACGATATCCTGGCATTGCTGGCGGTTTGTGGCCACCGGCTTCTCGCAGAACACATCCTTGCCGGCATCCAGGGCGGCCACGGCATGCCCGCAATGGGCGGCATTGAACGAACCGATAAAGACCCAGTCGACATCCGGCGATGTGACGAGCTCCTCCACGCTGGAACAGACGCGGATGCCGGGATACTCCGCTGAGATCCGCTCGACCGCCTTTGCCGAATTATCGTAGAAGGCGACAACACTGACATTACCGTCCGCCACACTCATCAGATTCTTCAGCACCGAATTAATCCGGCGCCCGAACCCCAGTACACCAATCCGTTTCATAACTATACCCTTCTGTTAAAAAAGTGGCATCCTAGCACAGCCTTATCGCCAGGGCAAATGCATTAAAAAAATGGCAGGGCGGCCTTGAGCTGGGCGTGGACGTGGCCGTTGCTGGCGAGGTAGGTCAATTGGTTCGGCACGGCGCGGCGGGCGAGGATCTCGGTAGTCGCGCCCGCCCGTTCGGCGATGAGCCCGGCGGCGGCGATATCCCAGAGGTAGATGCTGCCTTCGAAGTAGCCGTCGGCACCGCCTTCCGCCAGCCAGCACAAATCGATGGCGGCCGATCCGGCAATGCGCGCCCGGCGGCAGGCTCCGGAAATCCGTTCGAAACAGCCCAGGGGCGGAACCCCGGGATAGATGTCGCGATCCATACCCGTCATGACGATGCCTTCCGCAAGGTTACGGCAATCGGACACGTGGATCGGCTCGCCGTTACAGGTGGCCGGACCGTCGACCGTGGCCGCATAGAGGGTGTCGAGCATGGGCATATACACCGCACCCGCCAGCACGGTCTCGCCCCGGCGCACTGCCACCGAGCAGCACCAGAGGCGCAGCCCGGCCGAGAAATTGACCGTTCCATCGATAGGATCAACAATCCACTCCAACGTATCCTGAGTGGCGACGGCGGCACCGCGGCCTGAGCGGATGACGGCCTGGCCATTGACCACGGTCTCGTCCTCCTCGCCCAGAAACGCATGATCTGGATAACGGCGGCGGATGAAGGTCTCGATCTTGGCCTGGCACTCGACATCCAGCACGAGTTTGACATCGTGCGCGTAGGTGCTGACGCTCTCCTTGCGCCGATGGCGGTTCACCAGCGCATGGCGTCCGCCGACGGTGGCGGCGGCGATGGCGGTTTCAAGGAGCTCGGTGTTGCTTATGCTCACTCAGTCACGTCCTGTTCCTCGGGCAAGGGGATGGCTTCCTCGGTCAGGACGCCACCCTGGGCCTCGCGGAATTTCATCGACATGATGCGCGACACCCCGCGTTCGGGCATGGTCACGCCATAGATGACATCGCTGGCAGAGATGGTCTGGCGGTTGTGGGTAATCACAACAAACTGCGACTGCTGCAGGAACTGCTTGAGCACCTCGGTAAACCGACCGATATTGGTCTCGTCCAGCGGGGCGTCCAGCTCGTCGAGCATACAGAACGGGCTGGGCTTGATCTGGTAGATCGAAAACAGCAGCGCCACCGCCGTCAGGGTACGCTCGCCGCCGGAAAGCAGCGAGATGTTCTGCAGCCGTTTCCCCGGCGGCCGGGCAATGATCTCGATGCCGCAATCCAGGACATCGTCCTCGTTGACCAGGACCAGCTTGGCGGAGCCGCCATTGAACAAATGCGCGAACATCTGCTCGAAGTTGGCGTTGGCCTTGTCGAACGTGGCCCGGAACATTTCCGAGGTGGTCTTGTTGATCGTCTGGATCATCTCTGTAAGCTGCTTTTTGGCATTCAGGAGGTCCGCCTCCTGCTGGGAGAGGAAGGTGTAGCGCTCCTCGTATTCCTGATACTCCTCGATGGCCACCAGATTCACCGGTCCCATGGCTTCGAGCTTGTTGCGCAGGTCGGCCACGCGATGCTCGATCTGGTCAACCGGCAGGGGTCCGTCGTCCTCCCACGTCGGTTCCGGTGCATCCATCACCTCGTGCAAGGTAAGGTTGTAATCCGCCGTGATCCGGTCGCACAGGTTCTGTCGGCGCATGCGGGTCTCGGTTGACTGGATCTCGAAATACGACTTCTGCGCCTGCTGCTGTTCAAGCTGCTGGCGGGCCGTGGTCAGCATCCGCTCCAGTTCCGCCAGGCGTTCGGATTCGGCGGCGCGCTCGCGGCGGCGCAGCTCGGCCCGTTCGGCCTGGACGCGGACGGCCTCCTCCATATCCCCAAGCTGATCCTGTGCCACACGGATGGTGTTCTGCAACTGCTCGATGCTGGCGCTATAAGTCTGGATCCCCTCGGAGCGTCCCTGCAAGGCCCGCTGGATCTCGGCGATGCGGGTGGTGACGGAGGACTGTTCCGCGGTATATTGCTCCACCCGGTGATCGGTTCCGGCAAAGGTCACGCGTCGGTCCGTGAGCTGCACCTGCAGGTCGCTGTGCCGGGTCTCCAGTTGCTGGAGCTCCTGGTTCTGCTGGCTGATGTCGGTCGCCAGTAGCTCGCGTTTCTGGCGGATCTCGGCTTGCTGGGTGGTCAGTGTCAGCTTCTGCGCATCCCAGACGCTGCTCTTGCGAACGAGTTCGTCCAGCTCCCAGGTGACGGTTTCCAGCCGCTGCGCCGTCGTCTTGGATTCGCGGCGGACCATCTGCGATTCGCCCTCCTTCTGGGCGAGTTCGCGTCGACGGGTATCCAGATCGTGGCGGCTTTCCGCAGCCTGACGTTCCAGCGTCTCGGCCAAGCCGTGCAGCTCATGCAGCCGCTGATCGCTGGTGGCAACCTCTTGCTGCAGGCGACCGATCTCCTGCCGGGCGGTATCAATGGCATGCTTGCGACGCAGCGGATTGGTGGCCCCCGGTTCGCCCATCCAGAACTCGTGGATACCGTTTTCGCGGATCAGGATGCCATCGGCCGTGACCACGCTAAACCCTGAGGGAAGGGAGGCTGGCACCTGCTCAAGGGTCTCCACGACAAGGGTGTTACCCAGCAGCTGGGAAATTAGCGCACGAATGGATTCGTCGTCAGTGCTGACGACCGAGGCCAGGGAGATCATGCCCGCGGGAAGGGGTGGCAGCACGAGGCGATCGGGGGCGTCGGGAATCGCGACGAGGCGGGCCGCGCCCTTCCGGCGTTCAGCCACGGCGGCAATCAAGGCGCGGGCGGCACCGGGCTGTGCGACAACCAGCGCATCGAGGATCGGCCGCAAGGCTGTTTCCAAGGCACGCGCATAGGGTTCGGGCACACTGAGATGATCAGCCAGGGCACCGCGTAGCGAGGCGACATCCGCCTGCAACGGGTTGGTGGGATCCAGCAGCAGTCGCGCACCACCCGGAAAATCGGCTTGCACCTCGTCGGCATCGCTCAGCAGGTCGATCGTTGCCTGGCGGGTGGCCATGGTGGTTTGCAGGGCTGAGCGCTGCAGCTGTTCGGCACGCGTGGCCTCCTGCGTTTCCTTCCGGCGGGACTCCACCAACTGGACCCGCTCGCTGGCCTCCTCGACACCGGTTTGCAGGATTTCCAGCATCTGGCCGAGCGTCTCGGTGCGCCGGGCATAATCCTCGACCAAGGCCCCGATCTGCTGCTTCTCGGACGTCAGCCGTTCCCGCTGTATCAGGGTCGTTCGCTCCTGCGTCTCGATCTGCATTAGCTGATTGTGGAGACGCGAGGCCTGGGCCTCCATATTCAGGGTTTCGTCCCGGAGGTACTGCACCCGCTGGCGGGCCGTATCGATCTGCTGGCGGTGGCTGTTGTAGGCCACGGTACATTCGTCAAGCTCGCGCCGGGCCTGCTCGCGCTGGGCTTTCATATCGGCCAACCGGGTCTCCAGATCGGCCAGCATCTCCGAGCGATCCGTCAACTGGCGTTTCAGCTCGTCGAGCTCCCGTGTATCACGCTCGGCCAGGCTCGTGTATTCCTCGATGCGCTGGGTATTGATCCGGATCATGTCCTGGGAACGGTCCAGCCGGCTCTGGGCATGCACACCGGCCTCCATGACCGAGGCGATTTCACGCTCCATGTTCAGGATCGTTTCGCGCAACTCCACGTTACGCTCCTCGGAGGCCTGCACCTCCTCATGGGCAGTGGAGATCCGCTCGGTCAGCTCGTTAATGATGCCTTCCTGATCGATCCGCGTCTTCTCGAAATCCTTCAGGCGGATCTGCGCGGCATAAAGGTCGAAAGCGCGCATCGATTCGCGCAGCACCTTGTAACGCTGCGCCTTGCCAGCCTGCCGCTGGAGCGAGCCGATCTGCCGCTTGACCTCGCGGATGACATCGGCCAGACGCAGCAGGTTCGCGTCGGTATGTTCCAGCTTGCGAAGGGCCTCGCGCTTGTCGCTCTTGTACTTGGTGATTCCGCTCGCCTCCTCGAAGATCTCCCGGCGATCCTCGGGGCGGGCGCTCAGGATCTGGTCGATCCGGCCCTGGGCCATGAACGAATAGGACGACGTGCCGACGCCGGTGTCCATGAACAGACGCTGGATATCCCGCAGGCGGCAGGGGGTCTTGTTGATAAAATACTGACCTTCGCCGGAACGGAAGACCCGGCGGGTGATGGTGACCTCATGGAACTCGGTGGGCAGCACGCCTTCGCACTCGGTGAAGGTGATGTTGACTTCCGCCATGCCGAGGGGTTTGCGGCTCTGGGTGCCGTTGAAGATACAATCCTCCATCTTGGCCCCGCGCAACGCCTTGGCGCTTTGCTCGCCCAGCACCCAGCGGATGGCGTCCGAGACATTGCTCTTGCCGCAGCCGTTGGGCCCGACAATAGCCGTCATCCCCGGCTCGAAGACCAGCCGGGTCTTATCGGCAAAACTCTTGAAGCCAACTATTTCAAGTGATTTAAGATGCACGCGCGAATCCCCTCCATACCATGAAAGAGCCCCCCTTATATCACGCCGTGCCGCTCATTACAAGACTGAGCCCCATCAGGAAATCGGGATCGGCATCATTAATCGTGAGGTCCGGCATATGCAAGCGGTTGATATCGTCGACATCCGTCCGGGCCTGCTCGTATCAGCCGCCGCAATCGACTGAACGGTCTTTCCTAGGTCCATTTCATCAGCCAGGATGGCCCGTCCCGTGAAGCCCATATGCAACATGCCACCGACCTGGTAGGGATACAGCGGAACGGTCAGCGGGTTGGATGTGACGCGATACTCGAACCCGCTTTTTCTGCGCAGCAGTGAACTTGACCCTGCTGGTGGCTTCCGTTCGTCTTGACAACCGATGGGTTCGGTGGTCTTATGAAGCCAGCAATAGGGAGATTGATATGATTCAGAGTCCGTCCAAGAAACAATGGGAGAAACCGGTGCTGAATGTGCTGCCGCGGGCATCCAGCGAGGAACAGGTGCTCATGGCCTGCAAGGGGACGGGGACATCGGGTCCAGGTCGACCGGCTGGGCATGCCTGTAAGCACCCGTCGCGGGGGCCCTGCATGTCTCAGGCGAGTAGTTGAGGATCCGATGATTTCAAGCGATACCATACTCAAACGAACGCCGGATGTGGTCACACGCCGGATCGGGGATGAGACGATCATCGTTCCGGTCGTGGCTGGCGTCGGCCATGCGGATGATGATCTCTACACCCTTCGGGGGACGGGGCAGGACCTTTGGGAACGGCTGGATGGCACGGCGTCGCTGGCAGGCATTGCCGCCGCCTTAGGCGAGGACTATGAAGTATCAGCACAAGAGGCATTGCAGGATGTTACGGGATTCTGTTCGGAACTGCTTAAGCGGAAGCTTCTTGTCCATGCCGTCTAGCACCGGTTCGCCGTATGTGAACCAGGTCAGCAGCATGAGTGCCGGTTTTCATCACCGGGTTTTGCTTCTGCGAAGTCTGCATGCCAAAGGGGTGGCCTGTCGCATGCAGGTGCGTGGTTTGAGCATGTCGCCCGCAATCATGGATCGCGATATCGTGATCCTGTCGCCACTGCCGGTCGGACGCCCCGTCGAGGGGGATGTGGTTGCCTTTCTGAGGCCCTCCGATCAGCGGCTGCTAATTCACCGGGTGTTGACCAGACATTCCGACGGCTGGTTGATGAAGGGGGATAATTGCCTGACCAATGACGGGGTCGTGCCTGAGGAATGCCTCCTCGGTCTGGTGACGCAAATTGCCAGGGCGGGCAGGCTGGCAAGGATGTTGTATCGCGTACGCGACCGCTTCTGCCGGGGATAAGTGATGTCCGAATATAGCCGTACTGCCTCGCTTCAGTCCGACCTGCCCGGGAGCCGTATCCCATGGGCGGTTGAATTTGAGTTGACCACGCGCTGCAATCTCAACTGCCGGCATTGCCATATCAACCAGCCCGCGGCCGACAAGCGGGCGCGTGAGTCGGAGCTGTCGGCCAGTGAAATCCTTGACATTGCCGCCGAGGCCATCAACCTTGGGACGCTGTGGTGTCTGCTTACGGGCGGGGAACCCCTGTTGCGGGATGACTTCGAGGCGATCTACATCGGACTGAAAAAAGCTGGATTACTCGTGTCTGTCTTTACGAATGCCACCTGCGTCCAGTCTGCGCATGTGGACCTTTTCAGGAAATATCCTCCTCGCGATATCGAGGTCAGCGTATATGGCACCACGCCGCAGACCTACGAGGCGGTGACCCGCGTGCCGGGTTCCCACGCCCGCTTCCTGGCCGGAATGGCCCGGTTGCGCGAGGGCGGGATCCCGATGCGTTTAAAAAGTGTCCTGATGCAGTCCAACGTTCACGAACACGCCGAAATTGCCCGCTTCTGCCGTCGGCATACCAAGGATTATTACCGGTTCGACCCGCACCTGAATCTACGGTTTGATCATGACCCGGTGCGTAACCAGGACATTCTGGCCGAGCGGTTGACGGCGGACCAGATGGTGGCGATCGAGCGGGAGGATCCCGAACGAATCGAGGCGTTATGCAAGGGTGCCGATACCTTGATTGGCGAGGATTTTGCCGGGATCCAATGCGACCATCGTTTCCATTGCGGGGCGGGCCAAGACGGGTTCACGATCGGTGCCGATGGCACCTTGCGGCTTTGCTCCTCGCTGTGGGCGGAAGGGACCACCTATGACGTACGCCACGGCAGCGTTGCCGATGCCTGGAACCGCTTTATTCCACAGGTGCAGGATCAGCGTTCTCGATGCATCTCGTTCCTGGAAACATGCCACCGTTGCCCGATCGTGAATCTGTGCATGTGGTGTCCAGCGAACGCGCACCTGGAGACGGGCGACATGGACGCCTTTGTTCCCGGGTTTTGCGAGCAGGCGCACAAACGGGTCGAAGGGGTTGGCCATGTACGAAAGTGCCTGCATGACTGACGACGACGAAGCCTTCCTGAACTGCCTGCGTGACGCCCCTGATGGGGGGTGGGATGGGCACTTGTCGCGGCTTTTGCCCTCCGACTGGGACCGCATCCTGCAGATGGCGCGGCTGCACGCCTTGGCGCCCTGGCTTTACGAGAAGCTGCGTGATCAGCCCCTGCTGCCGGTATCGGTTCGCGACACCCTGCAGCGTGCCTACTACTATTCAACCGCCCGCAACTTGCGCATCCAGGCGCAGTGGCGTGAACTCCTGGCATTGTTTGATCGGCACGGCATTCGCGTGGTCACCCTCAAGGGCTGTGACCTGGCCTGGTTCGTCTACCCCGAGCCGGGGCTGCGCCCGATGACGGATATCGATCTGCTGCTAGAGGAAAAGGATATCGCCAGTGCGGGCGTTTTGTTGGTGGCCAACGGGTATCGTGCAGATACCGGTGCATCGGGTGCATCGGGAAAGCATACCATGCCATATCTCAAGCATGGCGGGGTTCCTGTCGAACTGCATTATCATCTTGCAGAGCCTCCCTATGCGGAGCGTATTAATCTTGCGGAGCTCCGGGCACGCACCCGCGAGGTGGATGGGTGTACGGTTCGTTGCCTCGGGCCGGAGGATCGCCTGCTTTACCTGGCCTTGCACACCTGTCTCGCGCACGGGCTGGATGCAGGCCTTCTGCCCTTTATCGATATGCAGCGGATCCTGCATGTCGACGGGCAGCGGCTGGATACTCGGGCGCTGGTCGAGCGCGCGCGCCAGTGGGGCGTCGAGCGGGCGTTGTCCGTGATGCTGGGGCTGATGCAACGGTTCCTGGATGGGGTGCCACCCGTGCTGCCGCTGCCGCCCGTGGCCCCCGCGATGCTCGAGGCGTCCGTGCCGTTTGTGCTCGAACGTCCGTGCCGTTTGCCGGAGGGGTTCATGAAGGCGCTGACGGCAGGCAGCGGGGCACGGACGTGGCAGATTATCCAATCGCGGCTTTTCGAGTCGCACGGGCAGGGTGGCGGCCGTCCTGTTGCCGGGACGGTCCAACGACTAGCCGGTCTCCTGCGAAAGTACAGCCGATCGATCGCTGGCGGGGTATTCCGGCATCGGGAACTCCGGCAGCGGATCCGTCGCGAGCAGCAGCGACGCGCCCTGATCGACTGGATCGCCAGAGGCTGAACGATAATTTCACCGTTTTTTTGTCACTCAAGTCGTTTGCTTTTTTCGCCCCATGATCTCCAGGATGGCAATGATCGCGTAAATGCAGATGGCTTGGACAACCAGGGCGATGCCGATGTGGGTCGGCGCCTTTAGCAGGGCGACGGCCCCGATGCCGACGGCAAGGTTCAGGAAGCAGATGAGGGTCACGACATATCCGCGGGTCAGTCCGAGCGCCTCCATGCGATGGTGCAGATGGTCTTTTCCCGTGTATTCGATCCAGGTCTTGAAGGAATACACATCGCCCCTGAGGATGCGGGCGACGGTCGTGAAGATCATGTCGTAGATAGGGACCGATAGGACCAGCAGCGGAATGCAGAATGACACCAGCGGGTTATCCTCGGCCCAGCTTCCCTGGACGCTCAGGACAGCGACGAAGAAGCCCAGGAATGTACTGCCGCCATCCCCCAGGAAGACGCGCGCCGGTTTGAGATTGTAGCCCAGGAACCCCAGCGTGGCCCCGATCAGGGCGGCCGAGGTGTAACTCAGGATATTGGAACCGAGAAACAGCGAGAGAATCAAATAGACCAGGCCGGTGCTGGCGACCAGCCCCGATACGAGGCCGTCCATCCCGTCGAGGAAATTGATGGCATTGGTAATCCCGATAATCCAGATGGCCGTGATGAGCCAGCGGCCTATCGTTCCCCACCCGGTCGGCGGCAGGAAGGAAATATGGATCCCGCTGGCGATGACCAGTGCGCAGGCGATCAGTTGCATGGACAGCTTGAGGCTGGCGCGCATTTGGCGGATGTCATCCATGACGCCGACCAGCAGCATCACGAACGAGCCGATCAGCATGGCCTGTATATTCGGCATGAAGCGGTAACTCGTCAGCACCAGCGCTATAAGCACGCCGAAACCCACCGCGACGCCCCCGATCCGTGGGGTCGGGGTGCTATGGATGCGCCTCGCATCGGGATGATCAACGGCACCGAGCAGGAAGGCCACCTTGATCACGATAGGCGTTGTCAGGATCACGCTGAGCATGGAGGCGACCAGGATGAGCATGATGCTTTCAGCTTCCGGTCCAAGGTCCATGAAATGGGCAGCGGAAACGGTCGCCAGGCAGGCAATCAACTGCAGCCTGACCAGACGCTTCCCCCCCCGTAACGGCAGGCTGGCAATAGCGGAGGCGGCGTCAGGCACGCGTGATGAGGCGGCTGATTTCATGGCAGATCCTTCCGATTTCGGGTTCAGAAAGCGACGGGTATAGGGGCACGGAGAGCAGCGTCTGGTGCCGGATGTCCGCTTGCGGGCAATCGGAACCCAGAGACTGGTGCAAAGGCTTCCAGACCGGTCGTCGGCAATCAATGCCGACAGCCCTGGCCTTGGAGATCACGGCCTCGGTCTGTCCCGGGGCGACCTCCAGCAGGTAACGAAAGCAGACGGCCTGGTTCAAACCGTGACGAACACGGAAGGAGGCGTGGCCGAACGCTGCATCGTAGCGCCCGGCGATCTGGCGGCGAATAGCGATGTTCTCATCCAGTTGTCGCAGCTTGGCACGCGCCAAGGCTGCGCCGATATCGGTCATCTTGAAATTGAAGGCTTGCGGTGAGAGTTGCTGTTGATCACTGTTGCGCAAACGGCGTATCGTTTCGGCGACCTGCGGGGTATTCGTCAGGCAGGCCCCGCCTTCGCCTGCTGGAAGCAGTTTGGTTGCATAGAATGACAAGATCGAGAGATCCCCCCGGCTGCCGAGCCGGCTGCCGTCGCGTGCCGTGCCGCCAACGGCCTGGGCACCGTCCTCGATCGTGGGAATCCCACGGCGTTTCCATGCCTGCACATCGGCCTCGAATCCGAACATGTGCGGCACGATCGCGGCCGCAACGCCCGGTTTTGCACCATCAAGGGGGGATGCCATGCAGACCTCGTCGCGCAGGCAATCCATGCACCGTACGGTCGCCCCCGCATAGGCTGCCGCACTGTAAAGGCATTGGCAGGTATAGGACGGAATGGCCACTCTATCGCCCGCCTTAACGCCCAGGGCGATCAGCGAAAGCAGCAGGGCGGCAGAGCCGGACGAGACGACGACGGCATGTGCATGACCGAGGCGCTCGCAGAGTTCACGCTCCAGGGCGTCGACTTCAGCCCCTTGGGCGAAGTGGCCAGCGAGCAGGGCGGCACGGACGGCATCCAGATCCTCGGATGTCGCGCGCGGACGGGAATGCGGGATGAACATATCCATATTAAAGATTCAGCAGGTGGCGGAGCGGCCGGAAGCCTTCCGCGTATTTTGTCTTGCCCATGAAGCCGTAGTAGGCAGCCAGTGCGGTCACGCTTTCCAGAAGGTCCAGCCCGGTCGGGTAGTCCTTGTTTACCTGCGAGGCGTGGCAGGAGAGCATCTGCTTCTTCGCTTCCAGATAGGACTGGATATCCACGAAGGTATCCGGGGCAAAGCTCAGGGAGGTATAGTCATGATAAAACAGGACGCTTTTTATATAGCGACAGGCGGTGGTCGCGCAGGACGCCAGTGCGCGGTGATCCTGATGGGCATCTTCCGGACTATTTACCAGCACGAGATCAGGGCTTGTTTGTTTCAGTGCCTGTTCAATCGTATCGATCAGTTCCCGTCCGGCGGTTAGTGCGGTATCTGGGAATCCGCCCCAGATCAGCTCTTTGGCGCCGAGAAAGTCGGCGGCATTTTGCTGTTCCGTCTGCCGATCAATGCCGACATTGATGCCGCCATCCGTGAGGACCATGAGAAAGACATCATGCCCATGGTCGACTGCCCTGAGGAGGGTTCCGCCACAACCATATTCGATATCATCCGGATGTGCGCCCATTGCCAGTATTCTCATATCCCTCCACGGTACGCCGACATTGCCGCCGTTTGGACATTGCCGCATGCTCCAAAAGGCCCGAATCAGCATCAGGTTAACCCCTAGGGTCGCGAAAGTCAATCGGTCTGTCATGTCGCTCTGAATTTTAATCCATGTTCATCTTTGCCCTTTTTCTCTGGTCCTGATTCCGATAGAATAATCAAACCCTCGGGAGTGCCGGGTTCCACACCGGACGCGGTGTTGTAAGGTATAGGCGGGTTACGTGTGAACGGTTATTAAGCAACCCATATTAATTTAGACAGGATTACAGGATTATCAGGATGAAATGGCCCGAAACAACAGGCATTGCTTCCGCCGATGCCCCATTATCCCCCTCGGACGAATCCCTGATGGTGGACTCTGTGCATTCGCGTGAAGCGTTCGAAACGCTGATTCAGCGCCATCAACACCCCTTGATGAACTTTTTCCGGCGCATGGGCGATTACACGAGTGCAGAGGATCTGGTTCAGGAAACGTTTGTGCGGTTGTTCAAGGCCAGGGGGCGTTATCGTCCGGAGGCGAAGTTCACCACGTTCCTGTACACCCTTGCGAGGCGTGCCTGGATTGATCACCGACGCCGTGCTGGTCGGCGCGACGCGGCGTATGAATCCTTCGCCAGCGAATTGGATGTCCGGCTGGATAGCGGAACGGGATCGGAAAAGGAGATGCACCAGCGCGTGCGGGACGCACTGGCGGAATTGAGCGAGGATATGCGGGGTTGCGTGATCATGAGTATATATCAGGGGTTCAAATACGAGCAAATCGCCCAGATCATGGGGATTCCGCTAGGCACTGTGAAAACCCGGGTTTTCCATGCCATGCGGAAACTGAAGGAGGCGCTGAAATGAAATCACGTGTACATTGCTCATCATGCCCCGCACCGGAAGCGGTGGTGGCATGGGTCATGAAGGGAGCCGACGACGCATGCATGGATGACATTTCGCGGCATATCGAAGCCTGTGAGATCTGCCACCCACTCGCCATGGAAACGCAGGCGACGCGTGATTTAATGCAAACGGTCGGCGATATCCCTGGTCGCGATCTGGCGGCCGACATCATGACCAAACTGCCGTCGGATGCCTGGTCATCATCCGCCCCCCTTCGGCCCTCGCGCCGCCCCCTGCTTCTGTACTGGCGCATACCGCTACGTATCGCGGCGGCACTGGTCATCCTGCTGGGAATCGGACGGTTATTGCATACGGCGACCCACCGGGCGACACTCGATGTGCCCGTCGACCCAGCCGTGCTGGCGATTGGTGAAGGACGAGCCTGGCTGCTTGCCAATCAGCTTCCCACGGGCGGCTGGGATTCCTCCATTCTGGGCGGTCGCCCCGAGTATGCCGAAGCGTTGTGCGGCCTGGCCGTACTGGCAATCCAGGCTGGCCATACCGCCATCGCCCCCTGCGAGGCGTCGTCACTGCAACGGGCAGCGGGCTATCTGGTGGCGCGGCAGACCCCGGACGGGCAGATCAGCCGGGATGTCAGCGCGGCCATGTACAACCACGGCATCGCCACGCTGGCGCTTCTTGAAATTCACCGTCTGACGCACGATGCGGCGCTAGATGCTCCGATCGACGCGGCGCTGGCCTTTATCTGCAACCGGCAATCCACCGCCGGGGGCTGGGGCTACACCCCGGCGTCGCCGCCCAACACGTCCATCACCGCCTGGCAGATGAAAACCCTGCTGCAGGCGCATGCCCAAGGTCGGCCCATCCCGCTTCCGGTGCTGCAAAAAGCCCTGCACTGGATGGCCGGAACCGTCGGTCCGCAGGGCTATTTCGGCTATGAGGGACCCCAGCAAGAGCAGGACAGACCGGCGACGCTGACGATGATGGGTGCCTTCTGCCTGTTTACGGCAACCCAAGCCGGGGTCGTGACCGATCCTCGGCTCGAGCATGCCATCCGGGCCAGTGTCAGGCAGCTCGCGGAACCTGCCACGGATGATTACCACCAGTCCTATTTCTACGCCTCGGTGGCGGAGTGGCTTGACACCGGCGTGTTGACAGCCACCCACCGGACGGTCCGCGAAAACCTGCTGACCCGCCAAATCAAGGCGGGGCAGGATGCCGGGGCATGGCAAACGGAAGGCGATCGCTGGGGTGCGACGGGCGGAAAACTCTACAGTACCTCAATGGCTATGCTGGCCATCACCCCCCAGGAAACTCAACTTTAGCCTTTTACAGACTTCGTACAAACCGTTCCAAACGGGCAAGCCCCTCCTCGATTCCGCGCATCGCCATGGCATAGCTGAGCCGGATGCACTGGTCGGCACCGAAGGCAACCCCCGGCACCGCGGCAACCTTGGCCTCATCCAGTAACCGGGCGCAGAACTCCGTTGATCCCAGCCCGTAGGACGAGATGTTCGGAAAGAGGTAGAACGCCCCCTTCGATTCGCAACAGGAGATGCCCGGCATACGGTTCAGGGTGTCGCAGGCGTAGCGGCGGCGCTTGTCAAACTCGGCCAGCCACAGCGGCAGATGATCCTGCGGCCCCTTAAGTGCGGCAACGGCACCTTTCTGTGCAAAACTGGTCGGATTGCTGGTACTATGACTCTGCACCGCATCAATCGCCTTGGCGATCGGCAACGGCGCTGCGCAGAATCCCAGCCGCCATCCGGTCATGCTCCAGGCCTTGGCAAAGCCATGCACGATAATGGTGTGGTCCTTGTAGACCGGGCCGAAAGACGCCACGCTTTGATGCACGGCTCCATCATACAGCAGCTTCTCATAGATCTCGTCGCTCATG
>DIZZ01000038.1:12632-13504 GCA_002428045.1 Verrucomicrobia bacterium UBA6015 | reverse complement strand
TATGCCCAGTGGACCGTCAGCACCTACCCCGTGACCTACGATGGCAATGGCAGCACGGGCGGTACTGCGCCATCCGACCAGACCAAGACCTACGATGTCGACCTCACCCTTGCCATCAATTCGGGCAACCTCACCCGCACCGGTTATACCTTTGCTGGCTGGAATACCGCGTCAGGCGGAACCGGCACCCATTACGCGACGGGATCCCTCTACACTATCAACGGGTCCCTCGCGCTCTACGCCCAGTGGACGGCCAATAGCTACACCGTCACCTTCGACGGCAACAACGGCACCGCCCCCAGTCCGGCGAGCACATCCGTCACCTTTGGTTCCGCCTACGGTACCTTGGCCACCAGCAGCCGCACGAATTATACCTTCAGTGGCTGGTTCACAACCGCCAGCGGGGGCACTGAGGTCACTGCGGCCACCGTGGTCACCAATGCATCCAACCACGCGCTCTACGCACAATGGCTGCCCAATACCTACGTGGTAAGCTATCAGGGCAATGGCCATACCAGCGGTACGGCGCCAACGAACCAGGCCAAGATCCACGACATCAACCTGACACTCGCCAGCAATAGCGGGAATCTGGTAAAAACCGGCCATGCCTTCATCGGCTGGAACACCGAGACCAATGGTTCAGGCACAGCCTACGCCAGCGGTGGCACCTACACAGCCAACGCGGCCGTCACCCTCTACGCCCAGTGGATCGCCGGCACCTTCCTCACGTGGGATGCGAACGGTACCGCAACCAACCAGACCAACGGCGGTGGTGCCTGGGAAGGATCCAATCTGTGGTGGAACGGAACCGGCAACCAGAACTGGCAATCCGGCGCCAGCGCCATCTTCGGCGTTGCCAACACCGCAGGCGG
>DIZZ01000038.1:3436-12506 GCA_002428045.1 Verrucomicrobia bacterium UBA6015 | reverse complement strand
CCGGTCACGCTCGGAGGCCCTCAAACGTGGGTGAACAACTCAACGTTCCCGATTACTGCCAGTTCCAATGTCGTTAACGGGGGGCACCCCCTCACCGTCGATGGAACCGGCACCCTCACGATGCCTGGTGTGATCAGCGGAGACGGCGGCGTCGTGAAAAACGGATCCGGCAGGCTTTCCTTCGGCACATCAGTGAATGCAAATACCTATACGGGTCCGACCACCATCAACGGTGGTACCCTCTCGATCGCCAATAACTCTGCATCGCTTGGCAGCGGCAACCTCACCCTCAACGGCGGTGTCCTCGGCTACTGGAGCTCCGGATTGACCCGGACGCTGGGCACCAGCAGCAACCAGGTGACGATTCCAGGGGGTGAGAGCGGGTTTGGCGGTGATGGAAGCACGGGACCCACCATCAACCTCGGCACGAACGTCGTGTGGGGCGCGTCTGGTCAAGGCGCGGCCACAGGCTATTTCAATCCGAGCAAGTTTGTTCTCGGCGTTGCGGATACCGGCAACCCTGGGGCGACTACTTTCTCGAGCGGAATCGATATGAATGGTGTCACACGCACGATGGTGGTGCCCAAGGGCTTGAGCGCTGGCGGTAATGTTTCCACGATCTCCGGCGCAATCACCAGCACGGGCGCGGCAGGCCTCATCAAGGAGGGCAACGGCACCCTGATTCTATCCGCCGCCAACACCTTTACCGGCGACACGACGATCAGCGGTGGCATCTTGCGGATCGGCAATACGCTTAACAGCGGCAACTATGCCGGAAACGTCTCGATTGCGAGCAGTTCCACCCTGCAAATGTGGAACACTACCGCCCAGATCCTCAGCGGCATTCTCAGCGGCGCGGGCGGTCTGCATAAAGCCTATGGCGGCACGCTCACCCTCTCCGGCTCCAATACCTACAGCGGTAGAACCTCTTTTCTGCCGCAGACCACTGCCGGGTTCACTGTGAACATCACCTCGTTCAACAGTGTCAACGGTGGCACTCCCCTGATGGCGAGCAGCTCACTCGGGGCACCCACCAGCGTAACCAATGGCACGATCGATATCGGCGAAATTGTCAGGCAAGCGAGTGTGAGCCTCAACTACACCGGCCCCGGAGAAACCACCGACCGCATACTCAATTTCGGATTCAGCGGCAGCGCCTCGCTTACCCTGAGTGCCTCCGGCAGCGGGCTGCTTAAATTCACCAGCGCGATGACCGCCAATACGCTCACCACGCAGAGCGGTTCACTCATCCTTCGCGGTACAGGCAGCGGGGAAATCACCCAGGCCTTGCCTGCGCTTCCCGGCGGGGGGCTGTCGAAAAACGATAGCGGCACCTGGACCCTCGGCGGCACGAATTCCTACACCAGCCCCACCGCCATCATCGCAGGCAAGCTCTTCATCAACGGCGATCAATCATCCGCCACAGGTAACGTAAGCGTTGCGGCAAACGCAACGCTCGGCGGCACCGGAACGCTCGGTGGCAATACAACCATCGCGGCAAACGGCAAGCTTGAATTCAACCTCAGCACCCCTGCAGGAAGCCACAATGGGCTCGAACTTGCCAGTGGACGCAGCCTCACTTTCTCCGGCGCTTCCGTGCTCACCATCACCTCCGCTGGGGGTGCTGCAACCGGCACCTACACACTTCTCACCGCGCCCGGCGGCATCACGGGCTCTGCACCTGCAACGCTTAACCTGCCTGACGGTTGGGTCGCCACGGTTTCCATTTCAGGTAATAACCTACTGCTCAATGTGGCCTCCATAGGCGCGACCCCGTACTACACGCTGACGGTGACCAGTCCGTACGGCACGGCTACGCCGATGGGCGTGACAACGAGCAACTGGAACACCGTGATCAACGCGACGGTGTCCGGCTCGCCGGTTCTCAACGGGACGACGCAGTACATGGCAACAGGTTGGATTGGCACGGGCAGCCTCGCGAACGGTTCGGGCACGAACACGAGCTTCAGCATCACGAACAACACCACGATCAGTTGGGTGTGGCAGACCAACTACTGGATCAACTTGCAGGTGATCGGGAACTGAGGCAAATCGACCCGGATGCCCGTGTGATCTTTGACACTCGTGGTAAAGACCGATCGGCAGCGAAGGACTAATGCGCTGAACGTCGACCTTCGTCCGACGGCTACAGGGGGTCGATGGAGACCACCTAGCTGGTAGCTTTGTCTGTTTCTCACAATGGGTTGATGATAGCTGATCAGTCTAGCGCCTGAACCAGCGGTTGATGACGTCCTGACGTGTGACGGGGCGCGCTGCGTGCCAGCCCCAATTTTGCTTGCGCATTGTCCCATTTTCGCTTTGTAGAATGTACCAATCGCCAACTGATGGGTTATAAACGCTCACATCCACCCTGCCGTCACCGTCATAATCGGAAGCCACCGGCCGCGCCTCATGCCACCCCCAGCTCTGCTTGCTCATTTGTGCGTTGCTACTTTGCAGGATATACCAGTCGCCAGCGGCCTGATGGTAGACGGCAATATCGGTTCTGCCGTCACCGTCATAGTCGGATGGCACCGGGTTGGCGGCATACCATCCCCAAGCCTGTTTGCGCATAGCGCCGTTGCGGCTTTGCAGGATATACCAGTCCCCCTTTTCTGGATGATAGACGGCGATGTCGGTTTTGCCGTCACCGTCATAGTCACCGGGTACCGGAATGGTGGCAAACCAGCCCCAACCCAGCTTGCGCATTTTGTTATTTCCGCTCTGGAGGATATACCAGTCTCCACGGGCTGGATGATAGACGGCGATGTCGGTTTTTCCATCGCCATCGTAGTCGGCATGCACCGGCACTGCGGCATCCCATCCCCAGGCCTGCTTGCGGAACCCTCCGTTGCTGCTTTGCTTGATATACCAGTCGCCCTTTTCCGCGTGATAGACGGCACTATCGGCGGTACCGTCACCATCGTAGTCGCCGGGTACCGGAATCGTGGCACTCCAGCCCCAACTCGGCTGGTTCAGTTTACCATCCCCGCTCTGCTGGACATACCAGTCTCCTGAGGCTGGATGATAGACCGTGAGATCCGCAATGCCGTCGCCATCGAAATCATTCTCGGCATGCCGTCGGCGGGTCAGTGCCAGCAGCTCCCAGCCCCCCAGCGGCTTGCTCGGATCGGTAAGCAGGTTCATCGGGTTGGCCATGCCCAAGTAGAGTCGCTCAGGCGTGCTGACCATCGTGCGGATACCATACGTTGATGGATTGCCTACACCTTGTCGCGAAATGGCGCGTGCCGCGGAGTCTCCGTTCGCAAAACAGAAAAGGTCGGCACCGAAAAATGATTCTGGCCGGATGTTCTTGCTCGCCAAGTAAAGCCGTAATTGCAGTTGCTCTTGGGTACTCAACAAAAGCGGCACCATGTCGAAGACCACGTAGCTGAAGTCCATGGTACCCAGATAGAGTTCGTCCTGGAAGCGATCCATCGTCCACGTATAATTATTAAACGGATTACCGAGGCCGGAGTGACCGAATCGCGGGGCCGCGCCGCCCATGGCGTTCGGGGCCAGCACCCAACCGCCCGCGACCGGTGCGTAGACAGGAAGCTGCTGCTCACCATAAAGCAGCTCAACCGTCGGGGACGAGCCGCTACCGAAATCGGCGCAACGGTAAATGGAGATCGCCCGATGCGAACCGAGCGCAGCGGCGATTTGCGACGCCTGGTCGGGCGGGGTGCCGTGCACACGGCTATGTGCAGCCAGGCCAACGCCGGGAACATGCATGGTACCCCAGTAGAGTGCACCCTCGAATGAGGCGAGCGCCCCGGTTCCGTAGGTGGACGCCGTCACCGGATCGGGCTCGTAATCGGTTGCCTTCCATACGCGCTGCCAGTTGCCCGAATCGGCGGCATGCAGGCCACCTGCCGGAACGACCGGACTCATCCAGAGCGCGGCGAGGGCTTGACCGGCGCCGGGCCATGTGGAGACAAAAAGACGGCTGTCATGAACGGCCAGTTCCACACCCGCCCCATCAAGTTGGCCTATTTCCTCGAAAGCCCAGGGCCAGCCGGGGGTCGAGGGATCGTCCTGCCAGCGTAGTATCGCACCGCCTCCGGCAGTCTTGCCGACAGCGGTATAGAGTGCGCCGCCGTGGAATAACCATTTGCGGATATTGTTATAGGTGGGGAAGTTTGTCGATCCCACCAAAGTTTCGGTGCGGGCGTCATAGGCAAACATATTCAGTCCGCCATTGGCGGCCAAGGCTGGCCCCGCCAGAAACACCAGCGACCGCGGGCTGTTTGTGCTGCCCAGCCAGGATCCGGCAGAGCGCAGTCCGAGGGTCGTGCGCAGTCGCTGAAGGTGGGCCATCGGTAGATCAGACGTGGTGTCGCGAGCCATATTTTGCCCTGTGACAGGATCATAGCGGAAAATACGTGGGGGCCGCCAGTCGCCGATCATGGCTGGCACACCTAAAGCCTGTGAAACGTAACTGTGCCCGAACTCGGCCACAAATGACTCGGTCTGTATAGGGTTGGTAATACTCAAATAGCCCCCCAGCACGAGGGCGTGAACATTGGCGGCTGTGCCGAACCAGAGATGGCCTTCGGCCTCGGTCAGCCCCCAGACATAGGCTTGGTTTACTTTTGGAGTGCCTTCGCCATAGGGAGGCGGGGTAAGCGCAGGATTCGGTGGCAGCGGCGGACCCATGGGCGGGATACCGTTGAAGTATTCATCGGGAACCGCTTTCGCCAGCAGCTCGACAACCGCATTGCGCAGGGTCGGCTGTAGGCTGCCGCCGGCGGCAAGCACACCCAGATCCGAATGATCGCCCCAATAGGTCAGCAGATCATCCCCTGTTAGGGCGGCAGAAGCCGGTATGGCGACACATACCAGTGGCGCAAGTAGCGATGATACGAGTCGACAACAATTTCGCATGATTAACTTCTTTCTTTCAGCACGTTATGTTTTTTGGGGTCTCGATAATCTATGATTGAGTCTCGCATTGTTAACATATCGTCCGCTGTTTCGCCTCTTGTTCCTGTGAACCTTCTTTACTTTCGCCCGGGGGATGGCGTGCTCTCTCTCTTGTGTAAGTGTAGGATTTTTCGGGGATCGATTTCAAGGTTTTTTCCGACACACACCCGAAATTATATTTGAACGGCTTGAAATGGACCGGATTCGAATTTTCTGATGGGATGACCAGATTATTGTTTGACAGTTAGCTAATAATGCAAGTATAGTGGGCGGCATGAAAGCACCACTGGAGCAACTGAAGGCACTGGCTGATCGCAACCGTTTGCGGGTTGTTGCCGCCTTGATGAATACCGAGGAGCTGTGCGCCTGCCAGATCAGCGAACTGCTAGGCGTGACCGGGGCCACGGCCTCACGCCACATGGAACTACTGATCCGCGCCGGGTTGATCGATAGCCGCAAGGCCGGACGCTGGGTCCACTACACGCTGAGCCCCGACTTCCCTGCCCCGCTTCGCGAGTGGCTTGAAAAACCGCTTTCTAAAGATCCGGACATCAAGGCGGATCTTGGCAAGGTAAAAAAAATAATGGGATGTAAATAGGAGATCATAATGAGTGAGAAACTTAATGTGCTGTTCCTGTGCACTGGAAATTCCTGCCGCAGCCAGATGGCTGAAGGCTGGGCCCGTCATCTAAAGGGTGATGTGATCAATGCATATTCGGCCGGGATTGAAACGCATGGCCTAAATCCGAATGCGGTCAAGGTGATGGCGGAAGCCGGTGTGGATATTTCCGGTCATAAATCGGAGAATGTGAACGACCTGCTGCACATCCCGTTCGATGTTGTCGTGACCGTCTGCGGTCATGCCAACGAGCATTGCCCGCTCTTTCCCGGTAATGCAAGAATCGTTCATGTCGGCTTTGACGATCCGCCCGCATTGGCTCGGGACCTCGCCGCGCAGGGTGCAAGCGCAGACGCGCAGCTCGATTGCTACCGCCGCGTCCGCGACGAGATTAAAGCCTTTGTCGAACAACTGCCGGGATGCTTAGAAAACCATACTGCATGAGGTAGCCCCATGGATGGCAAAGCCGACCCACGGATGAGGGAGAGTACATGATTTATGAAGAAGAAACAGCCTTGATGCGAAGGGGATTGTGTGACATTCAAAATGGGGTTGGCTTGGGCGTTGCGAAGAGATTTATCCCAAAGCTTTAGCGATGTGGCTAGAAAAGGAAGGAATTCCATTCGTCAGCAAACATCCCCATCCCCTTATGCTTAACGGAGAAACCGCGCATGTATTGTATCCTGATTTTGTCATCTGGAATAAAATAACGATCGAGCTGAAAGCGGTACCGCACCGCAGTGGGACAATGAAAAACGTTGGCATCCTCCGACGCAAGGTCGGTGGGCGGCAGGAAAACAAGAAAAGACAGAAAGAGAGTGAAAGTATGGACGAAAAGACGAAGGAAATGATTGCGATTGGGGCTTCCGTAGGGGCGCATTGCCAACCCTGCCTGGAGTATCATGTTGCCAAGGGGCGTGACGTCGGCTTGACCGACGACGAGATCCGTGAGGCGATCGGCGTCGGCCACATGGTGGAGAAAGGATCGATGGCGGCCATGAAGCAATTCTCAACCGGGATTCTTGATGCGCCAGCAAAGCCAGCGTCTTCCGGCGGTTGCTGCTGTCCCGGCAGCGCACCCGCAAAAAAGAGCGGCTGTTGCTGCTAAGCGAAGCGATCCCACCGGCCTTGTGCCGGTGGTGAATGAAGTTGTGTTTGGCAACTTCTTTGTAGGGAAATCGGTGAACGAGAACGGACAACGAGTAGGGAATTGAATCGTTCACCGTTCTCGTCGCCGCGCTATCGTCAAGCGAAAAAGTGAGGCAAAAAGACTAAGTTTTAAAAAAGGAGTATGAGCATGAGTGAAAAACAAAAACTGCAAATCGGGTTCTTTGACAAGTACCTGACCGTCTGGGTCGCGCTGTGCATGGTTGCTGGCGTTCTGATCGGCCGGTTCCTGCCCGGCATCCCCGGCTTCCTTGGCAAATTCGAGTATGCCAGGGTCTCCATTCCGATTGCCGTGCTGATCTGGGTGATGATCTGGCCGATGATGATGAAAGTCGATTTCACCAGCATCAAGAATGTCGGCAAGAACCCGAAAGGACTGTATATCACCTGGATCGTCAACTGGCTGATCAAGCCATTTACGATGTTTGGCATCGCCTCGTTCTTCTTCTATGTGGTGTTCAAGAACCTCATCCCGCACGAACTGGCCAAGGACTATCTGGCCGGGGCCGTCTTGCTGGGGGCCGCGCCTTGCACCGCCATGGTCTTTGTCTGGAGTCACCTCACCCGTGGCAATCCGGCCTATACCGTAGTGCAGGTGGCCACCAACGACCTGATCATCCTTCCCGCCTTTGTACCGATCGTCGCCCTATTGCTGGGCATCGGCGGCATCCAGGTGCCGTGGGACACCCTGTTCATCTCGGTCGGTCTGTTCGTGGTCATCCCGCTGGTGGGTGGCGTGCTGACCCGTATGCATGTTATCAAGACCAAAGGTCTGGACTACTTCAACAAGACCTTCATTCCGAAGTTCAGCAACGTCACCATCAGTGGACTGTTGTTGACGCTGGTGCTGATCTTCTCATTCCAAGGCGATGTGATCCTCAAGAATCCACTGCACATCGTGCTGATCGCCGTGCCGCTGGTCATCCAGACCTACCTCATCTTCTTCATCGCCTACCTGACGGGGAAAAAACTTCGACTGCCGCACGATATCGCGGCACCGGGCGGCATGATCGGCGCATCCAACTTCTTCGAGCTGTCGGTCGCGGTGGCGATTTCGCTCTTCGGTGCCTCCTCGCCGGTCGTGCTGGCCACGATCGTCGGCGTGCTCGTCGAAGTCCCGGTCATGCTCTCGCTCGTGAAGTTTGCCAATCGAACGACGGGCTGGTTTCCCGCTGCACGCCTTGATAAACAAGAGACGGCATGATCGACAGATTGACAAGGCCGATCTCATTTAGTATGGTTAGCAATATGAAAACAACCATAGATATGCCTGATGTGCTTTTCAGGCGCACCAAGACGCTGGCGCACAGGCGACACGTCACCATGCGGGAGCTGATCACCGAGGGTCTGCTGCATGTGCTGGAGCATAGCAAATCCGAGATCCCTCATCAAATAAAGCCTGTGACATTCAAGGGCGAAGGCTTGTCGCCCGAATTCTCCAAAGCGGGCTGGTCAGCAATCCGCGATGCAGTCTACGAGGATCGGGGCGCATGATCGCCGTGGATACCAACTTATTGGTATATGCCCACCGCGAGGACTCCCCCTGGCACGAAGACGCCTTGCGGGCGATCAAGCAGTTAGCGGAAGGCGTCAGCCCATGGGCCATTCCATGGCCCTGTGTTCACGAGTTTCTGGCGATTGTCACCCATCCCCGAATTTACCGTCCCGCCACCCCGGCAGAACTTGCGCTTGCCGCCATCAAGGCGTGGATGGCGTCGCCCAGCCTGCACTTTATCGGCGAAGGGCCGGATTACTTCCATCGGCTTGCAGAACTGGTCAGATCCGGAAAAGTCGCCGGCCCGATGATCCATGATGCGCGAATCGCCGCGTTGTGCCTCGAACACGGCATCCGGACGTTCTGGACGGCTGATCGCGATTTCTCGCGCTTCCCCTCGCTGAAAGTTAAAAACCCACTGGTCGCATGAAGAATAAGCGAAGAGAATAGTATCATGGCCAACATGATGATTTCTGGAGCAAGCACATGAATTTGGCGGGTGAAACCGTCACAAAATGTAATGCTTTGAAAATGCCGATGCCGACGGGAAGATGCGGCTGTCCGACATGGCCGACACCGAAACCCTGCTTCGCCTGATTCAGTCCATTCCATCGCCTAAAGCCGAACCCTTCAAGCAATGGCTGGAGAAGGTGGGCTATGAACGCAAAAGCCGAAAGGAAATGCGGAATGAAGACCGTTGTCAAGGTGGATGCCGGGATCTGTGGATTCCAGACGCGGATCGAAGCGGAAAGCGACGAGATGCAAAACATCACGTTCAAGGTGGCTAGCGGGTGCGAGAAGGCACTTAAGTTCGGGGAGGCATTGATGGCCAAGGGGCCGGTGGATGGATATTCCGAAATCGG
>DIZZ01000038.1:0-3398 GCA_002428045.1 Verrucomicrobia bacterium UBA6015 | reverse complement strand
GCCTGCGCCGTACCGGTCGCGGCGTTCAAGGTCATGCAGGTGGCAGCAGGCTTGGCACTTCCCAAGAACGTGACACTGAGCATCACCAAGGAGTAGACTTATGAGGCGAAGGGAAAACGGTTAAAAACGGTACCCCCGCCGTCCGGTCTACCCGATCGCGGCCGAGCCGGTCTCATCGGTACGGATACGGATGCAACGTTCCAGCGGCATCACGAAGATTTTGCCGTCCCCGATATTACCGCTCTTGGCCGCCTTGACGATAGCCATGATCGTGGGTTCGACAAACTCGTCGTTCACCGCGATCTCAATCCGGATCTTGTCCAGCAGATTCACCCGATGCACCTGCCCGCGGTAACTCTCCTCGTACCCCCGCTGCTGACCGCACCCCTTCACCCTGCTGATGGTCATCTTGTGGATCTCCGAATTGAACAGCGACTGTTTAACGGAATCCAGTTTCTCGGGCTGAATAATTGCAATTACCATTTTCATGATTGATATCCTTAACCTGCTATTGTTTCCACACCGCTGTTAGAGGGCCTCTTCCGGATTGGCTTCAATGGAGTGAACCGCAAGATCCGCACCAATGATCTCGTCATGCGCAGCCAGACGGATCCCGACCGTTTTCTTGAGCACACCATATACCAGCGTACTGCTGACCAATGCAACCGTAACCACTCCCAGCGTTACCAGTAATTGAGAAAAGAAGGAGACCCCTCCCAGCCCGCCGAGCGCCTTCTGCCCGAAAATTCCCGCCGCCACACCGCCCCATGCACCGCACATCCCGTGCAGCGGCCATACGCCGAGAACATCGTCGATTTTCCAGTGTTTGGTTTCCGCTTCAAACAGAAAGACGAAGATCGACCCAGCCACCATCCCGACCACCATGGCGGAAACCGGGTGGTACAAATCCGACCCGGCACACACTGCCACCAGTCCGGCCAAGGCACCGTTGTGTACAAAGCCAGCGTCATTCTTGGAAATGAGCATCGCCGCCATCGTGCCACCCACCATCGCCATCAGGGAATTGATGGCCACCAGCCCTGAAAGTGCGCTCAGGGTACCGGCACTCATGACATTAAACCCGAACCAGCCGACGATAAGGATCCAACTGCCCATCGCGAGAAAGGGAATACTGCTGACCTTGATGGAATTGCTGTCGTAGCGCTTAATCCGGGCGCCCAGCAGGATAATCGCCGGAAAGGCCAGCCAGCCGCCCGTCGCATGCACCACTACCGATCCTGCAAAATCATGAAAAGGCGCACCGAAATGACGCGCGAGCCAACCGTCAGTCCCGCCCAGGAACCCTGAAAAAGCACCCCATGTAGCCCCCTCGATCAGCGGATATACAAGCGCCACAAAAATTGCTCCGGCGGCGGCATTTGTCCAGAATTTCGCCCGCTCGGCCACACCCCCCGAAATAATCGCCGGGATGCAGGCGGCAAAACCAAGGAAAAAGAAGAACCGCAAATACGATATGCCGTTTTCCGCCAGACATTCATTCACCGGTGCCAGCAGCGATACGCCCCTAGCGATCGGATACCCGATCAGGAAATAGACAATCGTCGAGAAACCCCACTCGCAAATAATCTTGTTCAGAGCATTCACCTGGTTCTTGCGTCTGACCGACCCTACCTCAAGGAAAGCAAACCCCCCGTGCATCGCCAGGATCATAACCGCACCCAGTAGCAGAAACAGCGCATTCGCAGACGAGTTCCCATCCGCCATCAGCGTCTCGCCAATCACTTCTTGTGAACGTCCGGTACTCACGCCTCCAAATAAAAACACCCCACCCGCCAATATGGCTAGAATCATCTTTCTGCTGAACATTAACCCTCCCCGACTACGTTTCTGTTATGAGTCATACCAACCGGTACCCGGTTCAATGCAAACCGGCCGGATACACACCGAACAATGCACAAATAGTGGATTTGAATGCAGATTATATGCCAACCCTCTTAGTCATCCTAATATAGTTTTTGTACCATATTGATGATTAATTATTTACAAATATATAATCAGAATATTGACGGTATTTTTAGATACTATGGCGAAACATTTATGTAATTTATTGCGAAAGGACCGAACATAATTGCAAGCACCTGAAGATATAACCACGCCTTACCCCGTGGGTCTTTGCTTCTCTTTAACATTATTCTGTCAGGCCTGGGCACTTTGTGCGTATACTGTAAAGAGATCAGGGAATAGGGTGTTCCCTTGGTTTTTCAGAATGACTCCAGCATGAGTTGGGTTATAAACAGAAAGATGATTTTTATGATCAGGATAGTAAGCAGCACAGTAAGGGTTTCGTTTTTAGCGGGGGTGGCCTTGGTATTGGCGGGCTCGGTTAACGTGTATCCGGATGACGTCAAGGTAAAAGCGCAGGAGACCTGTCCGGTGATGGGCGGCAAGATCATCAAGACCCAGTATGTTGACCACGATGGCAAGCGGATTTATGTTTGCTGCAAGGGCTGTATCGCCCCCATTCAAAAGGATCCGGCAAAATACATCAAGGCCCTCGAGGCGGACGGTGTGACGCTTGAGCGTGTGAAGTCGGAGTAGCGCTCAGTACTATGGATGCCGCCCCGCTTCGCCAGCGCAAACGAGGAGAGCCACATTGAAAAGTCCATGTTTAGCGTTCAGTAGGCTATGTGTGCTGGGGGGTGTTCTTTTGCTGACCGGTTGCGCCAGTAGCCCGGAACGGGCCTTGCGTGCCAGCTACGAGGAGACGGCGCGTACGGTGTACGCGCCGCCTTCGGCTCCAGCGGCCTCTCTGCAGCGATGCCGAACGCCGAATCGGCCTGCTTGCAACCTCGCTGGTACCCAAGGCCGAGCAGGCGCTGGAGGTGGCTAGAGAGGAGTTCTCGGCAGGAAAGGCGGACTTCATGACGCTGATCGACGCCCAGCGCACCCTGCTCGAGTTCCGGCTGATGCGCGAACGCGCGACGGCCGACCGTGAAATCGCGATGGGAGATATCGGCTGTTGTGTCGGCAAGTATCGAACCGATCCGTCGGATCCGACCAAAAACCAGGAGGAAAAACCATGAATACCGCTCGCTTATTCAAACCAAGGCTGCGCTCGATCGTGTATGCAACCTTGGTCGTGGCGGCCTTCGCGGCCGGTACGGCGTGGTGCTGGTGCTGGCCGGTGTTTACTGGGCGATCGAGGAAAAGGTGCCAGCGTCCGTTCGCAGCGCCATCCCCTGGATCGCCAATGCAATGGTCGTCCTGTTTGTGGGGGTCGTGCTCACCTCGCACTGGATGCCGCTCGGTATCGAGAAGGGGTTCTGGCGGAATCTTCTCCTGGTGGCCATTCTTATCGGGGGGTTTCAGGGCTTTTACTTTGCCGTCGAACATTTCTACGAGCGTATCATGCGCTTCTTCCTGGCGCACAAGCTTGT
>DIZZ01000257.1:27463-30103 GCA_002428045.1 Verrucomicrobia bacterium UBA6015 | reverse complement strand
GTCGCCTGGTTCTTGAACTTGATCAGTGCCGTCGCGAAGTCTTCGACATCGAATTTGATCTTTGCGCTGCGGTCGGATTTTCCCCATCCGCCTTCTCCGATGCCGCGGTGCCCGAATTTACCGTACACCTGCCCGGAAACGGATACCGGTTCCCAGTTGTTCATCAGGTGCAGCGCCAGGTCCAGGTAATGCACGCCGATATCCAGCATGCATCCACCCCCCGACATGCTCTTGTTGACAAACCAGGTCCCGAATTTGGGCGACCCCATCCGGCGATACCAGTAGGCCTTGGCGTGATAGATTTCGCCTAGTTCGCCGCGCTCCACAATCGCTTTCACCACCTGGGCATCCTGCCGGTAGCGCTGATTCATACCCAGCATCAGGACTTTCTTTTTACGCTTTGCGGTATCCACCACCGTTTTGGCTTCCGCATAGCTAAGCGCGAACGGCTTGTCCAGCAGAACGTGCTTGCCTGCCTTGAGCGCGGCCATGCTGACCGGCGCATGCAGGGCATTCGGGAGCGCGATCGCCACGGCATCCAGATCTTTGTCGTCCACCAGCGCTTCCCATTTTGCATACCCTTTGACAATGCCGAACTTAGCCTGCAATGCATCCCGCCGCTCGGCACTGATGTCGGCGACTGCCGCCACTTCCGCACCCTCGTACTTGCTTATCGCCTGGCAGTGATCATTGGCGATTCCACCGGCACCAATCATTCCCACTCTGATCGTCATACTCCACTCCTTATGTTAGCATGGTAACCGCTTAGCGCCCCATCTTCCGCATGTTCTCGATACAGGTCTTCGCGCTTTCCATCGGGCCGATATCAAACTTTTCCTGCTCGACGACATACCACTTCACCGACGTTTCCTTCTCGAGCACATTAAATACGGACGGCCAGTCTACCGAGCCTTCTCCCACGGCGGCCTTAGGGTTCTCCGCGCTGAATTCCTTGACGTGAACCGTCTCGATCCGCCGGGCATATTTACGCAGTATCGCGGGAACATCCTGTCCGGCGGCGGCGGCCCAGCCAATATCAAGTTGCATCAGGAAATCATTCGGCGTTCCCGCGAAAATAAAATCAAACTTGGAAATGCCGTTCTCCATCTCAAATTCATTTTTGTGGTTGTGGAAGCCCACGCGCATGCCCGCCGCCTTCGCCCGCGCATGGACCTTGTTCAGGTTCGCTACGATTGACTGCATATCCTTGAGGTCCGACCATGGGACAATCAATCGGTCGTTACCCACGGTCTTGTTCATGGCAACGGTTTCCTCAAAGGCATCGCCTTCGAGCAGATTCATCCCCACATGGGACCCCGCACACCGCAGGCCGCAATCGGCCATCATTTTAGCCAGCTCCGATGCTGCCAGCCCGTAGTAGCCAGCAAACTCCACGCCCTCATAGCCCATATCCGCCACCTTGCGAAGCGTTCCGGGGACATCCTTTGGCGCTACATCGCGCAGGGAATAAAGTTGAATTGCTACCGGTATCTTGTTCGCTGCCATTATAGAGTCTCCTCGCTTTGGTGCTGCCGCACGTGTTTTGAGGCTACCGGAGCGCCGCCTCCGTAGCGGCACCAGTAACATCTTCTTATTTACTGTTTTGATACTATCCAAAAATATACCTTTAAATCAATGCATCGACTTGATATTATGCTGTACTATATTGATAATTATGCCAAGCAAGGGAGCTGCGTAAGTGGCGAAAAACCGAGATAATGGGCGGATGGCAGGACCGGAAAATAGCGATCCGATCAATCCTGGATACACCATTCACCGGATCAAGGCGGAGCATGGATGGCGTTATCCGGAACATAAGCACACCAAGTACGGAGAACTGGTCTGTGCCACTCATGGAGAATTCAAGCATTGTATCAACGGCGAAACAACCATTCAGCGGGCAGGTGAGATCGTGTTCATTCGCGAAACGGATTCGCATTCTTTGAGCGGCGAAAAATTCGCCTATGTGAATGTGATGTTTAACGAGAGTTGGTTGTTACGGCTTGAGCAATACATTGAATATCCAGGACTGGCGGAAAAGCTAACCGGAGCCCCCGAATCTCCTCGTGCCCTTGTCCCTTTGCACGAGCAGTCTGGCATCGAACAATCGCTGGAGCAGCTTTTATCCCATTCTTCATCCGCGTTCGGACGGCGCTTTTTTTCCCGGTTCCTGCTAACCGTGGTGACGCTATACCTGGCCCCGCTTCAAAAGCATACGTTTGCCGAAGACGTTCCGGAGTGGTTGCGAGAATCGCTGGTGTGGCTAAGCGACCAGCGCCCCCGCTATCCCTCTCTGCAAGATCTGATACAGCATAGCTGTCGCTGTCATGAGCATTTCTCGCGGGAGTTTTCCCGCCATATGGGGTTGACGCCTTCCCGCTATCTGGCCAACCTGAAGATCGAGCATGCAGCGGAGATGCTCTTGACAACGAATCACAAGCTCTTGGAGATATGTCATGCCTCGGGATTTGAGAACGAAAGCTATTTTTTTAGACAGTTTCGAACGAGCAAAGGCCTTACCCCCCTTGCGTATCGAAGAACCTACGGACGCAATAGTATCCAGCGCTGAAGGCGTCCGCGTCCAAGGGTGCCAGTGGCGTATTCTTCAGCCTCTTCTGCAATCCTATTCTGCCATCTTGC
>DIZZ01000257.1:19489-27425 GCA_002428045.1 Verrucomicrobia bacterium UBA6015 | reverse complement strand
GCCACCTACAACCTCACGGATCTGGGCTGGATCGCGCTTTCGTTGCTGCTGACCGCGATGTCTAAAGGCGGTTTTCCGGTCGGTAGCATCGCCACGCCGCTGCTAATCCTGCTCTGGCCGGGACAGGCCCAGGCCGCCCGTGCGGCGGTGGCCTTCATGTTGCCGATGCTCTGTGTGATGGATGCCGGGGCGGTGGTCCTCTATCGTCGGCATGTCGACTGGCAACGCGTTCGGGCAATGCTGCCGGGGACGTTGGTGGGGGTGACACTGGCCGCCGCGCTGTTCATTTCCGACCGCCATACGCTGATCGTCGTGACCGACGCCACCCTGCGAATTGCCATCGGTACGCTCGGCCTGCTGTTCACCCTCTGGTTCGCCGCGCGCAAATGGATCCTTTCGCGCCTGACCGGAACCGCTGCCCCTGGACCCAAGGCATGTTTCGCCTACGGGGCAACCGCTGGGATCACGTCGTCTCTGGCTCACGCGGCAGCCCCGGTCATGCAGATGGTGTTGCTGCCTCAAAAACTGCCGAAGATGCGGTTCGCCGCGACCAACTGCGCCTACTTCTTCGTGCTCAACCTGATCAAGCTGGTGCCGTTCGTCCTGCTCGGTCGTATCCAGCCCGATCATCTGCGCCTTGGACTGGTGATGCTGCCGGTCATTCCCGTCGGCGTGCTGGCTGGCTATGCACTGGTCCGTTTCACGCGCGATCACCACTATGCCGCCATCATCCACATCGCGCTCGCTATCACCTCGGTCGTCCTGATCATCAACGGCCTGCGGGCGTGAACCGCTGGCGGGAGACGGTGTGTGGGATACTCGACCGCTGGGTAGGGGGGAAGGCATTCGTTGTGTGTATGCCTTTTACTCATCGTGTGTTTTATTGAAACGAAACACGGAAGGGAAGGAGCGGAGCCATCGCAGTTCCCGCTGACGCATGCGGCGGCGTTCTGCGGGGGTCTGGTCGTCTGCTCCGCTGAGATGGTCGCAGCCATGGGCGATATAAAGCGCCAGTTCCTGCGCGGGTGTCCAGTTTGCGCGGCATGGACGGGTGAATGCCCGCTGCACATTGACGAAAATCTCGGCGTCGGTTTCCGGGAATCCGGGCATGGGCGCATAAGCCACCGTCACCACGTCCGTGATCTCGCGATAGCCGAAGGTCGCCTCCTTGACCTTGGCGATGCCTTTGTCGTCGGTCAGCACCAGCGTTACCGTGCCCCATGACATTTGCTTTTCCCGGCGCATCGCCTTCTCGAATAGCCGTCCTGTCAACCGGCGGATCGCACGTATGTCCAGGGGCTGAGTGTGCTGGCGGTTATAGATCTGTAGGTTCATCTTTTGGGTAGGCTATGCGTCCATGTAGCATCGTTGTCATGGTGAAGATGAATGCCTTGCGGATCTTTGAAAGATCCATCAGGGAGAGTTCGCAATCATCGAGTTGTCCATCATTCAGGCGTTTGCATACGATGTCGTTGACCAGGTTCTCGATGTGCCCGGGTGTCGGCTTCTCGAGTGAGCGGGAGGCGGCTTCAACGGAATCGGCCAGGCAGACAATCGCGGAGACGCGGGTTGAGGGGCGGGGGCCAGGGTAGCGGAAGTTATGGTCGTCGAAGCGGGATGGGTTTCCCGCCATACCCATTTCCAGTTCGAGCTGGATCATCGCCTTATGATGGAAATACTGCAGCATACTCGTTCCGTGATGCTCGCGAATAGACCGACGCACGGGTTCGGGCAGCTTGTGCAACATGGCCAGGCTCAGCCCCTCCTTGACATGCGAGGTGATGATCAGTGTACTCATGCTGGGAGCGAGATTATCGTGCGGATTCTCCTGCAAATGGATATTCTCGGCAAAGAAATTCGGTTTGGTTAGTTTGCCGATATCATGGAAGTAGGAGGCCACGCGTGCTTCAAGGCTGTTTGCCCCGATGGCCTCCGCTGCCGCCTGGGCGATGTTGGCGACAACGAGGCTGTGATGGTAGGTGCCCGGTGCCTCAAGCGCCAGTTGTTGCAGCAAGGGGTGGCCGAGATCAGAGAACTCCAAAAGGGTGATGTCGGAGGTGATGTCGAACAAATGCTCGATGGCAGGCAGCACGAGCAGGGCGATAATCGCCGCGAGCAGGGCTCCGCCAATGCAGGCAAGTGACTGGTAGACGACGATCATCGATGTGGTCTGATCCCAGTTCAACAGCGTCACGACGAGGACGCCCAGGATTTGCAGGATACCACCGCCGATAGCGAGCCGGATAACCCGCGACCTGGTCCTGACATGGCGAGCGGTATGGCAGATGGCGGCGGTTGCAATCAGTCCGGTGAGCAGGATGTCCAGGCTGCGCTGTGTGTAGACGGCGAAAAACAACGAGGCCACGAGTCCGGTGGCCATGCCAGCGTGCGGGCCAAGGAGCAGTGCCCCCAGTAGCGGGGCAAGGAGGAAGGGAAGTATGAACACCGCGATGCTGGGCGAAAATGCCTCGAATGTAGAGGATAGGTAGATCATCGCCTTGCCGGTCGACACGGACAGTAACACGATTAGTGTGAGGAGAATGATCCTTGAGTTTCGGCGCAGGAGATCGGGCGTGACGGCATTCAGGAAAAGCGCCGTGACGAGGATGGCGGCAAGTCCGAATACCGCATGACTCGCGATGGGTAACACAACCGCATTATCGTGTAGTGAGGCAATCGGTAGTGGCAGCGGCATGAAAAATGCGATGAGTCCCCACGCCAGCAGGGCGACGAGTACGCCAATCCCGATGTGATCGCGAAAAGCGACAGCGGGGTTGCTATTCCGTCCGGCCTGCTTTTGTCTTTTTTTTGCTTTCCGCGAACGTTCCTTGGATACTATACTTTCCATAACCTACTCCTTAATGCGACCGTCGGGCGGTGCGGTTAGCGTCGTGATGGCCAGGGGGGGAGCGCCTGGCTCCACCCGAAGCGGCGGGTGGTGAAGCTCCCGGGAGCGTGCATGATACTCCAGAGTCCTTCGCCAGGCTCATAGACCGCGATATCGTCGATGCCATCGCCGTCGAAATCGCCCGGTACCGGCAGGGCCCGGGACCATCCGAAGGGTTGGGTCCGTGTGGTCTGGTCCGTGGACTGGCGGATGTACCATGTTCCCGTCCGGGGCCAGTACACGGCCAGGTCGGCGATGCCGTCGCCGTCGTAGTCCGCCGGTACCGGCAAGGCTTCCGCAAAGCCCCAGTCGGTCTCGACATACCGACCGCTGCGGCTGTGCACGATGAACCAGCGTCCCTGACCGGGCCAGTAGACCGCGATGTCGGTGACGCCATCGCCATCATAGTCGGCCGGTACCGGCACCGTCTCGTGCCAGCCGAAGCGCAGCGTACGGAAACCAGTCCCGTCATGCCGTAGGATGTACCACCTGCCGTCCGCCCGGTTATGTACGGCGAAGTCGGAGAAGCCATCGCCATCGTAATCCCCCGGGATAGCCTCGGTGGCCGCCCATCCGAACTGGCGCTGCAGCAGTTTTGCGTCACGGCTCTTGCGGATGTACCAGGCGCCGTTGGCTTGATGGTAAACGGCTAGATCGGCGATGAGGTCCCCGTCATAATCCGCCGGGACCGGGGTGACCGCCGACCAGCCCCAGCCCCGCTCCTGTACGGTGCGGGTGGCACTCAGCCAGTGATACCAGCGCCCGCCCAGAGGCCAGAAAACCGTTTGGTCCGTGCGCCGATCGCCGTCGAAGTCGGCGTAGGTTCGCTCGGTCCGCACCCGGAATCGAACATCCACAGGTGCTGCTGGCCACCAGTTGGCATCGCCCGGCTGGGTTGCCCGCACCGTGACTAGGCCGGGGGAGGGGTAGGACAGCGTTGTCGGGGTGGTCAGGGTAGCCGCCCCGGAAACCACGGTGAAACTCACCGGCAGCCCGCTGGAGGCGGTCGCCGTCAGTGGCGTGACATTCGTCACGATCTGCAGGCCCGGATTTGCAAAATTAATCGCCTGGGTTCCCTGGGCTACGGACAGTGATATGGCAAAGGCCTGGGGGAAAAAGGCGTCGGTCACGCTGAAAATCCTGCATACTGCAGTATAGCTTCCTGCGGCGAGACCGGACGCATCAACCACGCAGCTCATGATGGCATGTCCATCCGCATCAAGGAGTCCTTCGGATGGCGTAATCGCCACCCAGTCTGAGCCATTCGTACTGTAAGTCAAGCCATTGGTCCATTGCAGGCCACTCGCGCCGAGGTTGGAAACCACCAGCGGTTGTTCCGATGCTGTGTTACCGTGATAAACCACGCTGAAAACCATCGACGTGCTGATCGCCAGGCCGGATTTCGAGGCTTCGGCGGTATTCCCGTAAGCTCCCATATTCACCCGACCTCCGTTTGGCAGGGGTTCATTTGCATAGGCGCTGTCGGGACTGCCAGCATCGATGCATGGACTGGTGACCGAGTCGTTGACCCATTCCCCCGGTGCCACTCTGCGACCACCGCTACTCTTGAGATGGAAGTCGAGGTTGGCGGCATCCGCAAACAGTGGATCGGCATCCATGCTACCCGGATCACCGGGGTCCGGACTGGTGCAGGAATACGCGATCGGGGTGTCCGTCCACTTATACCAGTTGTCTCCCTCCTCCTGGGATGAATTCGCGTAGATAATGCTGTTGATCACTGTGCCGGCACCGACAATATCCGCGCCGCCACCGTAGCCACCGCTCGTGTTGGCGGTGATCGTGACGTTCTGTAATGTGCCGCCCCAGAACTCGACACCACCGCCGTCGGCGCCCGCCTCATTTTCGTAAATCAGCGAATTGACGACCATCCCGCCGATTATAAATACACCGCCTCCGGAGTTTAGTGCTGAAGAATTTCTGATCACACAATTAGAAAGTGTCCCGCTCATCATGACGACGCCGCCACCATCCTGGCCGACATCCGAGTATCCATTCTGGATGGTGAAGCCCGCGACCGTGCCCCCCCCTCCAAGATACATGCAGCGTCGAACCCCTTCGCCGTCGATAAAGGTTGCTTCCGCGCCATTCACACTCCGCAGCGTGATCGGGCGGTCAACGGTCAACGTTTGTCCAGCATAGACCCCATTCGTAACCACAATCGTCTGTCCTTCTTGTGCATAAGCAACGGCCTCGTACAAATTGGTGAATGCTGATGCCCAGGTTGCATAGGGCCACTGCGGTGTGGCCGCCCCGTTCACGTAAAGGTTTTGGCTCTCGACCATGATCGTATTGGTTTCGGAATGGATGATGGCTGTATCATAGCTGAAGCCGCTGACGTAATACTCCACGGTATCGCCTGCGGCAAAACCGGGTAGCGTGGCCTCATAGAGAACCGTCTGGCCTGAGATTCCTGCTCGGGTGAGATCTGCATAGCTCCAGTTCCCGTTGTTTGCGCGATAGACACCCACCACGGCCGCAAGGCCGGGCGTTCCCGCCGAGAGGGTGGCATAAATACGAACGGGTTGGTGATCCAAGACGCTCATCATCGGCTCATGCCAAACACCGTAGAACTGCATCGGGGGATCGGCAACATAGCCGTTAACACTGGCCATTAGCGCATAGCGTTGTACCCCCTCGGGTACGTTATAGCCAACCACCTCGATCCAATAGGTTCCCGGTTCCGTCGCCTCCACATCAACCCCCAGCAGGTTGTTCAGTCGGTCGGGGCCGGATCCACCGTTCGGATACAGGATCTGATCGGATGGCGTGATCAGGCACAAGTCCAGGTCATTGACCAGTTGCGCCGCCGCCGCCAGGGTGGCCGGATAATCGCTCCATGCCAGCGTGACCTTCATGGGGCCTGTGCCATTCACCGTGATCGGATAACGATTCGTCGTGCCGGTTTCGGCGATGTGCCGATCCCACAGCAGATTGGTTCGCCCGCCATCCGGGAAAAGCGATCCTTCCAGATCAACGTGCCCCCAGCCCTCCACAACATTGGGGCGTGGACCTTCTGGAATCTCGCGGAACTCGTTGGTTCCGTACTGCCCCGCGCCCAGCGAGCGGGCTCCGTTCACGAGCAGAGCCTTGAGCATCGCGGCGCTCGGTTTTTCCATGCCGTGCACTTCCGTCAGGTACTGCCGGGCGAGTGCCGCAGCGCCTGCCGTCAGCGGTGTGGACATGCTGGTGCCGCCGGAGAATTGATAGAACTCGCTGACATCCCCTTCCAGGACGCCCGTGCCGGTTCCCCAGCCGGTTCCCTGCGCGAGTCGCGAACGGCAGGAGATGATGTCCGTACCCGGTGCCACGATATCCGGCTTGGTGCGCCCGTCCTGTGTCGGCCCCCGGCTGGAGAACGCCGCCATTCCCTGCCGCCCCAGCCATGCGGTGGAGATGTAGTCGTTGCGGATCGGATTGGCTGGATAATTCCTGAGCCAAGAGCCGGTTCCCCATAAGTACGACGAATACCCCCCGGAGCCGACGGGACGGTCGGATTCTGCCGCACCGACGGTGAGTACATTCTTGGCGGTTGCCGGTGCCCCGATCGCGACACGGTCGATGATCCCGTTTGAATCGGCGTCTCGTCCGCTGTTTCCTGCCGAAAAGAGAATCAGCATGTCATCGACATCCCACATGAATTCATCAACCTCACGGGACGTAATGGTATAGGCACCGGCGACGGCACTGCCCCAGCTATCGGTATGAATGCGTGCCTGATTAGTGTAGGCCTGCTCGAAAAGCAGATTCAGCGGTGATGGGGTATAAATACTTGACGAGCCTTCGCGATTCCCCATTGCCTGCATCACCAACCGGGCCTCGGGGGCGATGCCCTGGAACCGTCCGTTCTGGTACGCTGCGCCACTCCCAAGTACTGAACCGGCAACATGCGTGCCATGTCCGCTGGCGTCCGACCAGAAACCGTCCTCGAAAACGCCGAAGGCGGCATGCACACGGTTGCTGAAGTCAGGGTGGATCGTCGCGGTATTGCCGGTGTCCAGTCCCGAGTCGCCAACCGCCACGATCTGGCCGGTTCCCCGCAGATTCCGGTTCGTCCAGACCGATTGCACATTCATCATCGAGGCCCGTGCCGCTACGTCGTTATTCGTTTCCGGCTGCACATACCGCTCGATCCACTCGATCTCGGCGAGGGCCGCAAGGGTATCCAGCGCCGCTGCTGGTACCGTCGCCCGCAACACCCCGCGCCGCGGTCCCGCGCCCGAGCTGACCACGGTGCCGCCTACCTGCTCAACTGACGTTTGCACGCGATGCACGTAAGCAGGGCGCCAGACGCTGATGTTGATTTCAATGTTCTCATGAGCGTTCGCCGCCCGCATCTGCTGACGGACAGACTGCAGATCCGGGTCGGTTTTGTACTGGGGTTCATACACGCCGGTCCAGCGTATTCCCTCGATGGCGGACACGGCTGCGATCTGTGCAGGCGCAAGCAGCACCAGTAAGGCGTTTTCCGGCACGTATCCCTGGATCGTTCCGCCTGTGGCCTCGATGGCGGCACGCCCGGCGGGGGTGATCCGTTCCGCGAACTGCACCATGTAAACGGCGTTGCCATCCAGCGCCGTGACGGCCGGTAGCGCTCCCTCCGAGGCAGATGCGGTCATGCTGGATCCCATGGCTGACGGGACATCCGTCCTGATTATTCCCGTGCGCAAGCGGATCTCGGGTGATTGACCGAAAGATACCGTGGACAGACACAAGGCCGATCCCAAAACACTGATCATCAAATAACGCATACTTTACCTCATTCCTTTCAAAATCCAGTCACCGAACTATTCCGTCGTCAGGCACCGAGATTACCGTCGTGAAGGCCAGGGGGGAATCGCCTGGCTCCATCCGAAGCGGCGTGTGGTGAAGCGTCCGGGAGCGTGCATGATGCTCCAGAGGCCCTCGCCCGGTTCGTAGACCGCGATGTCGTCGATGCCATCGCCGTCGAAGTCACCCGGTACCGGCAGTGCCCGGTACCATCCAAAGGGTTGTATCCGTGTGCTCCGGTCCGTGGACTGGCGGATGTAC
>DIZZ01000257.1:0-19463 GCA_002428045.1 Verrucomicrobia bacterium UBA6015 | reverse complement strand
TCGTAGTCCGCCGGTACCGGCAAGGCTTCCGCAAAGCCCCAGTCGGTCTCGACATACCGACCGCTGCGGCTGTGCATGATGAACCAGCGTCCCTGGACGGGCCAGTAGACCGCGATGTCGGTCGTGCCATCGCCATCATAGTCCGCCGGTACCGGTACCGTCTCGTGCCAGCCGAAACGCAGTGTTCTGAAACCGGTCCCGTCGTGCCGTAGGATATACCACCTGCCGTCCGCCCGGTGATGCACAGCGAAGTCGGAGAAGCCATCGCCATCGTAATCCCCCGGGACAGCCTCGGTGGCCGCCCATCCGAACTGGCGCTGCAGCAGTTTTGTATCGCTGCTCTTGCGGATGTACCAGGCGCCGTTGGCGCGGTGGTATATGGCCACATCCGCGATGAGGTCCCCGTCATAATCTGCCGGGACCGGGGTAACCGCCGACCAGCCCCAGCCCCGCTCCTGTACGCTGCGGGTGGCACTCAGCCAGTGGTACCAGCGACCTTCCTGTGGCCAGAAAACGGTCTGGTCCGTGCGCCTGTCACCGTCGAAATCAGCGTAGGTTCGCTCGGTCCGCACCCTGAATTGAACATCCACAGGTACTGCATGCCGCCAATTGGCGTCGCCTGGCTGGGTTGCCCGCACCGTGACCAGGCCGGGGGAGGGGTAGGCCAGCGTTGTCGGGCTGGTCAAGGTTGCCGCCCCGGAAACCACGGTGAAACTCACCGGCAGCCCGCTGGAGGCGGTCGCCGTCAGTGGCGTGATATTCGTCACGATCTGCAGGCCCGGGTTGGCGAATACAATCGCCTGGGCACCCTTGCCGAGGGTCAGTGTGACAGTATAGGTCAGCGGGGAATTGGTTGCATGGGGGGAGGTCATCGTGACGGTGGCTCCGTGCGTTCCCGCGCCAACCCCTGCCGTATCAACGCGATTGCTCAATCCCCTTTCTCCTGCCTGCGGCAGCGACCCATGGCTGGGTTGCACAAGCAGCCAGTTGGTCGCCCCGCCGTTGTAGGTGACCTTATTCGTCCAGTCGAAACCAGCCACCCCGGTATTGTGCAAGACGACTGACTGTGTAAACTGCGTATGATTTGTGTAGCTGCTGGTGAATACGAGTTCGCCTGTGCTAACCGCGATGCAGCCGCCGACTAGGGCGACATTGTATATGGAGGTTTCACCGTCAGCCGACAGCGCAAACGGTACGTCAGCAGAGGTCGCGTATCCGGCGTGTGACACGGTCACTGCGCCAGCCCCCACCGGCACCACCCGGCTGTATGCGCCATCTGCGTCTGACATCGCGACGTAGTTGGTGGGCCCTTGGTCAACTCGCACGTTCGCATTCGAGAGTGCTGCACCTGACCAGGCATCCGTGACTTGCCCAGTTATCACGCCAACGGCCTGCCGTCCCTCCACGGCGACCTCCATACGCTCCATGTCGTTTGCATTGCTCAGGATGGTGACCACATTCAGATTGGAGTTCAGGTTGGCAGAAATATAGGCCACATCCACCGTGAACGAGTTTCCCGGTGCCAGGGTGACGGGAAGGTCCGGCAAGCCGCTGAGCATGAAGGGAGGCTGAGAGGTGGCGGAGGCGGCATATAAGGGCCATTCCAGAGCATTTTCGTCGGGAATGTCCGGTGCCATAGCCGCCCTGGTCGATGTGTCCTTGGTGAACGGTCCGAAGATGTTTCCATCTTGTGCCAAGCCATTATAGTAGAGCTGCTTGCGACCAACCCCGAGGCCGCGTTCACGGGGTGGTCCGACGAGGATGGAATCAAACGCATAGGTGCGTACCACTGAGGCTTCCGCAGTCGCGATCAGGCACACCCCGCCGGGGGGCAGGGGGTCTTCATCAATCCCATCCCAGACCGGTGTTCCGTTTAAATAGCAGCGGATGTTTCCCCCTTCCGTATTCATGGACAGCACATTACGATCGGTTTTTAGAGCCGTGGTCAGCGTCCAGCCCTGAAGGACCGCCCCGATTCCATTATACTGTCGGAATACTAGAAAAAAGCCGCTTCCGTTGTCATTGTCGACAATGAAAAAGTATCCATTCCCGTTGTCGTCAATCTCGCACCCCGGCGTTACGCGGCAACCCAGACCATACGAGCCCACATTTTGCGACACATTCACTTCCGTTTCGACCCATGCATTTGACCAGGAGAGGTCATGCAAGTTGGACTGCATCTGTATGGACTGCTGCGATTGGGGACGATATGCACCGCCGCTCACGCTCCAGTCGCCCGTCACTGGAAACCAATTTTCGGCATTCTCCCCATCAAAAAGATTCAGGTAATAACCGAAAAAAAGATTTGAAACGACTAGGTTCCGGCTATTCTCCCCCGTGTTTGCAATGATGATCTGTGCGACGCGGGGCGTCAGGCCGGTCACCACGCCAAACGGGAGGCTAAGGTCATTCGTTGCACCGATCGAGTCGTAAATCCCGATCGACCCGGTAATTTCTCGAACATTGATGGTGGCCGATCGTGTTTGCATGCTGCCTACTGAAAGGTTGGTAAAAACCAGATCCGCCATGTGGATGCCGCTATTCGTCAGCAGTGCCGAGACGACGGCGACGGCAACGGTAGCTGCCGATCCCCCTGCAATCGTGCCGTTGGTCGGTGCTATGGTCACCCACGCTGCCTCGGTCGATAATCCCCATTCCACAGCATTGGTGCCGTTGTTTCGCAGGGTATAAACCTGGCCGGTCGGCGTGAACGGTCCTCCCTCCAATCCCGAGGCTACATAGGGGGTCGACGGGGCGATCTGCAACGGGTCCAACACATCCAGTGTCACGGTGCGCGTAGCGGCCGCATGGTCGAGCGTGTTTGAGAAAACGATGACTCCAGGATATTCACCGTTCGCCATGGTGGACGATGCCGCTGCAACCGCTGCGGTCACCACGGCCGATTGTCCTGGATGGAGGGTGAATGCAGAGGGCGAACAGGTCATCCAGTCGGGCGAGGATACAACACACGCGACCGTTCCCGTACCGGATGCCGAAAGGCGATAATAGCGGATTTCCGAGGGTATCGAACCTGCATATTGACTGATCGCCCAGTCTGTGACCGGCACGACGGTCATCCCTGCCGCATTCTGCACGCCGCTGAGTTCAACATCATCCACTTGCCACCACCATGCATAATAGCCTTCATAATAAAACCGGAAGGCGGCGTGGGGTGCCATATTCACGGCTGGCGGCAAGACAACCGTTCGTGTTCGCGGTCCCGGCAGGTTGGCCGCGGGTACGGTCCATGCCGACGTCCACGGTCCATTCGTACCAGCCAGGCTGTAATCGACTCGAGCCAGGTCTCCGCTGTAGTGTCTGAAATCGGTTTTGAAGGAAATCGTTACATCGCTGAAACCGGAAAAGTCAAAGACAGGAGAAACCAGTGCGCTGACGACCTGTGTTTCGCCGATATAGTCGCTATCCACGATCGCAAAGATACCCGTGCCGCCCGTCAGGTTGCCCCGTTGGCCGGGATCATCGAAGGACCAGCCCGCCCCTGTAATCTGCCATTCGCTCGGCTGTCCTGTGTTGAAATCCCAGTGCGCCAGGGTGGGGGATGCACCTGTGACAACGAGGCTGATCGAACGCGATTCACTGAAGGAATGGGTTGAATTGGTCGCGACCACCTGGACCCGTCCGGTTGCCACACCAAAAGGCAGGAACGACGCCGGCTGCGTCAGCGAGACGACGATTCCGGTCGCCGTGAAAGGTGCCAGGATTCCTGAGGACGGGGCTGCCGCGAGCCAGTCAGCATCGACAGCGACATTCCAGGCCAGGCTGGAATTGGCCGCATTGGAGAGGGTGTAGGTGAAGGATGACGGTAGATAGGGGCCACCTTGCTCACCTGTCGCGGTGCTTCCGATGCCTGGTGACACGCTCAGTGCCACGGGCATCAGTGCGAAATCAACCTGCGACGTCATGCCGGCCACAAGCGCAACCTGGGTTGTCGCGGAATGCCAATAGCCGTTGGCAACGGCAGTCAAGCGATGATCCCCTGCCAGGGTACTCAGGCGGTAGGATCCATCCGCCGCTGCTTTCGCCTCGCCGCCCTCATGGCAAATCACGCGGGCTCCGGGAACCGCCGCCCCGGTCAGTGCATTGGTGACAATCCCCGTCACATAGGCTAGGTTGCTCGAACTCATGATGAACGAGCCGATACGGGTTTTCCAATTCCAGCTTCCGGAGGTGTACTGGGCATTGAACCAGAACGTGGCTTCGTCCGTTGGATCAACCGCCATCATTGAATAGTCGCCCCAACGGTTAACTCCCGTCTGAGATGCCGTCCCCTCGACAAGGGATGCCTCACCGCGCCATAGGCCTCCTGTGGGGTCGTAGTGCATGCGTCCAGCGTAGCGGATGGATGGGTAAAGGTTGGTTCCGGAAATGCTGAATCCCACGGCAAGGTTTCCGGTGCCGTCCAGGGCGGCACTACCCATCCAGCGGCTGTTGCCGTCATCGGGTGCATAGGTGGCTTGGTCTGCCACGGTGAATTCCTCACCGCCAGGCAACGACCGTTCCAAGATATAGTAGCGCACCCCCGCCCGGTTGTCGCCGACATTGACGGTGTGGCAGACCGTCAGCGTCTCGCGTTCGCTGAAATGCCTGTATTGCAGGCGATACATCAGCCCATCCCCGATCGCATCCAGCTTCTGGTTGGTCCCCTTCTGCGGGATCACATCACGTCCGCCACTGAATTCAGGATTGAAATCCGCTACCGGGATGACTTGGTCCGGTGCGCCGTTGATGCCGAACGTGCTATTCGACGGATTGTCCCAGTCCACGGAGAATTTCCAGAGATAGAGTGAAGGATCGGGCGATACAGACCCCTTGTCAACCGACAGGAAATAACTGGGAGAGCCCGCAGGCGGCGGTGGCCCGTCCAGGTCGGCAGGGAGTAGTGAAAAGAAATTCGGATTGACGTCGATCAGATTGAAATACTGGTAGGTTGCGGCAGGGTCGCCTGCCAGCATCTTGACGCGATCAAAGGCAAAGACGCCCGCACCGGAACTCTCGCCAAACTGGTTGTCGGTCATGGTGTAGGCATCCGGCCAGACACCGAATTTCGGGTAGTCGTTCATGAGATTATTCGGCATCACGAAATCATAAAGAAACCAGGGCCCCGTGGGATCCGGCGTTTGGGAGATCGCGATCACCTCATGGCAGGGTCTCACACTGACGATGAACTGGCTGATCATCCAGCGATCCGCCAGCGGATCATAAAGCACAATCGGATCGCCATTGTCCATGGTCGATGCCGGCGGTGCGAAATTGGCGGCAGAAAAAAGCGAGCTCATCAGCATCGGTTCAATAAGGGCATCCCCGGTTGCCTTGTCATAGATGCAGAAATGCATGTTGACCATTTCCACATAGTGGTTCGGCCCGACATCCCCGTTGCAATCGGATGGGGCCACACCATCAATATTCGACAACCCCTCGAACGAAATCAACGGGGAGGGCATATTACTGACAACGGGCCCGCCTTGCAGCACCGGATCCGCCTGTGTTAGACGTTTTCGGCCTGTCGCCGACGTCGGGCGATCCCGTCGCGGTACCTCACGCAGCACCGACGCCTTGCGATGGGTGGGGGACGATGCCGATACCGCCGATAGCGGAGGGGTGACGCCAAAGGCGGCCGCGGGTGTAGATTGCACGCGAACCGATGCAGCCATCTTGATGTCGGCGGCATCCAAAGGCGAAACCGCTCCCAAAAGCGCCATCGCCAGGGCTGCCAGTATAGGCCTTTTGTTTTTACCCACTGGAACAATATTCTTCGAAGGTTTGGTTGTCATTAATTAGTTCTCCTCAGGTTTCAATTCGCAGGCGATATCGGCCAGTAGGCTTCCGCGGTCAGGGAAAAGCCCCTCGAGCTGGCGTTCGTAGGCCGTCTTCAGCAGATTTCCCATGGCAGGTCCTGCCTTGACCCCGAGGCCGATCAGGTCGCGCCCATTGATCCAGGGATCTGGCAGCACCGGTTCCTTGGCAAAGCTGTCGCGGGTTTCGCAGACGAAACGGTGGTTATCCATCAGTCCGTTGCTTGACAGGCAATCCAGCCGATGCAGTTCAAGTTCGGTTTCGAAGGTGGGGGACCCGACGAGCTGGCGCAGCGTCGAGCGGCGCATCTTCTGGACATCCATGAAACGCATGTGCCGTCCGACGCAGGCGGTGACGTCCGCAATGACTTTGTTGGGTAGGCGCAGGCGTCTCAAAATCGACTCCGTCAGGCGTGCGCCGTGTTCCGCATGACCATGGAAGCGTAGGCGTTGGCCATCGTGGAATGCCGTGCCGGGCTTGCCGATATCGTGCAACAGGATGGCATAGGCCAGGGTGGGGGTGCGTGTATCCATGGCGTCAAGCATCATGACGGTATGCGTCAGAACATCGCCTTCCGGGTGAAATTCGGGCGGTTGTGCCTGGTGCTTGAGGGCGGAAACCTCGGGCAGGAAAACGGAGAGCAGTCCTAGATTGTCGAGCATCCGTAATGCCTGTCCGGGTCGGTGGGCCTCGAGCAAGGTGCGGGTGAATTCGTCGCGGATTCGCTCCATGCTGATCTGGGCGATGGAGGGTGCATGGCGGATGATGGCCGCCTCCGTGGCCGGATCCAGGGCGAAGTCGAGCGTGGTCGCGAAACGCACGGCGCGCAGCAGGCGCAGGTGATCCTCGGCAAAACGCAGATCGGGATCGCCTACACAGCGGATGCAGTGTGCTGCCAGATCCGCCCGCCCGTTGACGAAATCGTGGATCGTTCCGGTGAGTGGGTCAAAGAACATAGCATTGATCGTGAAATCGCGGCGGGCGGCATCATCCTCCGGGGTGGAGAAGGTGATAGACGTCGGGTGGCGTCCGTCCTGATACCCGTGATCCTGTCGGAATGTCGCGGTCTCGAAGTGAAACCCATGGCATGGGACAATCATCACGCCAAAGCTCTTGCCGACGGCGGAGGCATGCGGGAAGATCTCAAGAATGGAGTCCGGCACGGCATTGGTGGCGATGTCGATATCACGCGGGGGCCTGCCAAGCAGTTTGTCCCGGACGCAGCCCCCAGCCCAGAAGGCGGTATGTCCGGCCTGGCGCAGTCGCTCGACGAGCTGTCGAGCTGCTTTTTCCTGCTGGGTGTCGTCAGTAGTCGGCATGGCAGACTCCGTGATGCAGAAGAGCGGTCATGGCGGGCATGGACTGCCGGGTGGCCGCCAGCACGGCGGTATGCTCCAGCTTGCCAGCAACCACGCCGGCGGCGGGGTTGGTGATGCAGGAGACGGCGGCAACCTGCAGTCCGGCGGCACCGGCCAGGATGGCTTCCGGCACCGTGGACATGCCAACCGCATCTGCGCCCAGATGGCGGAACATGCGGATTTCGGCGGGGGTTTCGTAGCAGGGGCCCGAGGTGGCCAGGTAGACGCCTTCGCGCAGCGGCTGGCTGCAATGGAGTGCCGATTGGCGGAGCTGTGCGGCGAGGGCAGGGCTGTACAGGTGGCTTTGGTCGGGGAAGCGTTCCCCCCAGATTGGGTGGTGTGGGCCGACTAATGGGTTTGATCCGGTCATGTTGATGTGGTCCGTGACCAGCATCAGGTCGCCCGGCTGGAAGTCGGGATTGATACCGCCAGCGGCATTGGTCAGGAATACGGCACGGGCGGCAGCGCGGACCGCAATATACACGGGCAGGGCGATCGGTTCCCAGCCGCCGCCTTCGTACCCATGCCGCCGCCCCTGGAAGATAAGCACATGCCGCTGGCTGGCGCGAGCCAGGAGCAGGCGACCTTTATGACCGACAACCCCGGTGGCTCCAAAGCCGGGAATGTCCGCATAGGTCAACTCCGCCACCGGCTCAAAGGCGTCGGCGGTATCACTCCAGCCCGACCCGAGGATTACCGCAGCATCAACCCGGTCGATCCCTAACGCCCGGCGCACATGCACAAACGCGCTTTCCAACAACCCGATATCCATAAAACCCTTTCCATTCCTACGATAAAAGCGTACATCATGCCCCAGACCGGCTCGAAGGTCAAACCCGCAATTGAACTCGCAAATGATAGCCAGGCGATCATGTGAAAACCTAAAAATGGGGCAGAAATGTCCGAATAAACTTGCAGCATAAGAACTCGGGGTGCAGATTATTCATCATTTGGAATGCGTAGGAATATGGAGGGCACAATGCAGGAGAAGATTCACCAGTTTGATTTCTGTGTAGTGGGTGGCGGCATGGCGGGGCTGATTGCTGCGTTGGCGGCCGCGCGTCATGGGGCCAAGGTGGCGCTTGTCCAGGATCGTCCCGTGCTGGGCGGGAATTCCTCCAGCGAGATCCGGATGCATATCTGTGGTGCTCACGGCAAGGGCAACCGCGAGACCGGGATTCTTGAGGAAATCCAAATGGAGAACCACTACCGCAACCGCGAACCGAATTATTCGATATGGGATAGCGTGACCTATGGCGCAGCAGCCACTCAGGATGGGTTGACGCTGTTCCTTAATTGTACCGTGCAGGGCGTCACGATGTCCGAGGGGGCCAATCAGCAAGGCCAACGCCGCATTGCATCGGTATCCGCTTGGCAGATGACGACCGAGACCCGGCACACGATCCATGCCTCTCTTTTCGCGGATTGCTCTGGCGATGGCATCCTGGCTCCCTTGTCGGGGGCTGAGTTCAGGGTTGGGCGTGAGGCTCGTCACGAATACAACGAGAGTATTGCGCCTCTGCAAGGCGATTGCAAGACGATGGGCATGAGCTGCCTATTCCAGTCGCGTGAACATGCCACGCCGCAGCCGTTCATCGCCCCGGCATGGGCGCATCGGTTCACGACGCCCGAGGATCTGCGCGGACGGAACTGCAACATCCGCCGTACAAATTACTGGTGGATGGAGGTCGGGGGCGATTATGATAGCATTCACGATACAGAGAAGCTTAGGGATGAACTACTCAAGATCGCCTTCGGGGTGTGGGACTATATCAAGAACTATGCTCCAAATCGCGAACAATGGACTAACTGGGCGCTGGACTGGCAGGGATTCCTGCCGGGGAAGCGTGAAAGCAGGCGATATGTCGGGGATCATGTCCTGACGCAGAACGACATCGAGGCCGAGGGGCGCTTTGATGATCTGGTTGCCTATGGGGGATGGACCATGGACGACCACTTCCCCGCCGGGTTCTATCATCCCGAGGCGGGTACGATTTTCCACCCCGCCCCGTCGCCATACGGGATTCCCCTGGGTTCGCTCTATTCCCGGAATGTCGAGAATCTCTTCTGTGCGGGGCGTTGCCACAGTGCCACGCATGCGGCCATGAGTTCAACCCGGGTTATGGCGACCACCTCCCTCATGGGGCAGGCCGTCGGCACGGCGGCCGCGATCGCCGTCCGGGATAGTCTCACCCCGCGCGAGGTTCGCCGCATCCGTCTTTGTGAACTTCAGCAGACGCTGATGGATGACGACTGCTGGCTGCCCTGGCATTCACGGGAAGTTCCTGAGCTTTCTCGCCAAGCTGTCTTGTCATGTCCCTCCGGGGATGTGGAATCGCTTCGCAATGGCGTAGACCGTCAGGTTGGCGATGTCCCCAACAGTTGGAGCGGTTCCGTCGGCACCCCCATCACATACACGTTTGCGTCTACGGTGCGGCTGCAGGAAGCTCGCATGATATTCGACAGCAACCTCAACCGCGACGCAAACAACATGCGTCACTATTACGCGCTGGGAGCATCGCCATGGACGGTGCCAGAAACCCTTGTCAAGGGATTCAGGATAGAATCTAGACAGCCGGACGGACGCTGGATCCCGGTTTATACGGAAACGAATAATTACCAGCGACGGGTAAGCGTCCCGCTTGCGCTGGAGACGACCGCGATCCGCCTAATCCCAGAGACCACCTGGGGCGCTGACCAAGTTCGCCTGTTCGCCTTTGACGTGCGATGAGACAACCCATTTGACAAGGGGCCGTGGCTTCCGATAGAGTTACATTATGTTGCCACAATGGATAATTGAGAAGAAACGCGATGGGCAGGCGCTTTCCGATTCGGAAATTCGGGCGTTTATCCAGGGATATACCAACGGATCGATTCCTGATTATCAAATGGCGGCGTTGGCCATGGCCATTTTTTTCCGGGGGATGGGTGACCCGGAAATCACCTCCCTCACAGAGGCGATGCTTCAGTCGGGGGCGCAGATAGATACCACCGTGCTTGGCCTTCCCACCGCCGACAAACATTCGACGGGAGGGATTGGCGACAAGGTATCCCTGATCCTCGGCCCCCTGGTTGCCGCCTGCGGCGTTGCCGTGCCAATGCTTGCCGGACGCGGTCTTGGCATTACCGGAGGGACGTTGGACAAACTCGAATCCATTCCCGGCTATCGAACGGATCTTTCCTCCGCAGAGTTCCTGGAGGTGCTGCGCAAATGCGGTTGTTCGATAACCGGGCAGACCACCGATATTGCGCCTGCCGATCGAAAACTCTATGCCTTGCGCGATGTGACCGGGACGGTTCCGTCGATTCCGCTGATCGCGGCCAGCATCATGTCCAAGAAGCTGGCTGAAGGAACGGCCAATCTCGTGCTGGATGTCAAATGGGGGCGCGGTGCCTTTATGTCGTCGATCGAAAATGCTCGCCAGCTCGCCCGGACCATGGTCGCCATCGGTCATCGCATGGGGCGGGGGATGTCGGCCATGATTACGGATATGAACCAACCGCTCGGTCGTACGGCGGGCAACAGCCTCGAGATTATCGAGACTATCGAGGCGCTGCAAGGCCGAGGCCCGGACGACCTCATGGAGGCCACGTTCGCCTTGGCGGCAGACATGCTGCGCCTGGCCGGCGTAGAGGGCGATGCGGCGGCCGCCCGCCAAACCATGGCGGGTCACATACACACCGGGCGAGCCTTCGGTATTTTCAAGGACATGGTGCATCTCCATGGGGGCGATATCACCGTCCTGGATTCGCCCGGGCGTTTCCCTGCGGCGCCTATGCAGGTCGCCGTCCCCGCCAACCGCGATGGCATGATTAGCCGTATGGATGCCGATGCTATCGGCCGTATCTGCCTGCTGCTTGGGGCTGGTCGCGCCGCCATCGTGGATCGGGTAGACCCCCGCGTCGGTGTCAGTGGGATCATGAAAATCGGTGAATCCGTAACCAAGGGGCAACCGCTGATGACCCTGCATGCGGCTGACGAAAAACGCCTTGAACAAGCGCTCACGCTGGCGGCCCAAGCCGCTGGGATTACCGACGGCCCGGTCATCGTGCCGGCGTTGATTGTTGAACGGATTATTCCTGAAAGAGAAACACCGTCATGAGCGATCCTGAACTCATTGAAATCGCCATCCATGTCGCCGATCACGCCTATTGCCCCTATTCGCGATTCCATGTCGGGGCGGCATTGCGTGCGGATGATGGCCGCGTGTTCACTGGCGTCAACGTGGAAAATGCCTCGTTCGGGTTGACGATTTGTGCCGAACGCAGTGCGATCTCCGCGGCGATCTCGGCGGGGGCGCGTCGGGTCTCGGTACTGGTCATTGCCGCCGACGGGGAGCAGGCGACCCCGCCATGCGGTGCATGTCGCCAGGTGCTTGCGGAATTTGCCGGTGCCGATCTTGAGATCGTACTGGTTTCCCTCTCCACACACAACATTACCGGAACCTTCACATTAGCTGAACTGTTGCCACATACGTTCAAGCACAGCCCTAAATGAAAGGAACTTCAGATGGCCGCAAAACCCGGAGTCGCAAAAGGCAAGCGTTCGGTATGTAAAACCTTTGTCCTTGATACCAATGTGCTGTTGCACAATGCCGACAGCATCGAATCGTTTGCCGACAATCGCGTCGTCATCCCGATGGCGGTGATCGAGGAGCTCGACAAGTTCAAGACCCATAACGATGAACTTGGACGAAACGCCCGTCGCGTGGTTCGGCGGCTTGATGCCCTGCGTGCCGTGGGCAACCTTCGCGAAGGCGTCCCGCTTCCCAACGGCGGCAGTCTCAAGATCAGCAGTGCCAAGATCACCGATGCCGACGGCATGCTGCAGGAGAACATCCCGGACAACCTGATTCTACGACTGGCTTACGAGCTGATCCCCGAATCGGAGCAGGTCATTTTTGTGACCAAGGACATCAATGCCCGTCTCAAGGCCGATGCCCTCGGGATTCAGGCGATGGATTTCGAAAAAGAAAAAGTCAACTTTGATGAGCTTTTCAGCGGATTCAGCGAAGTCGAGGTGCCGCTTGCGCAAATCAACGGGTTCTTTAAAAGCCCCGTTTACAAGCATACCGATTTAGGCACCTATCCGAACGAATTTATCATGATGCGGGAACGAACCAACCGGAATCGCAAAAGTACGGCACTGGCCCGTGTCGTTGAGCCTGGTGTATTGACCCATCTAAGTAGCGACCTCGATCATGTCTGGAACATCCAGGCACGTAATCGTGAGCAGCGCATGGCGCTCGAACTGCTGATGGATCCCTCGGTGCAGGTGGTGACGCTGGTCGGGCAGGCGGGAACCGGCAAGACCCTGCTGGCATTGGCTGCCGCCTTGCACTGCACGCTGAAACATCATCGCTATGACCGCATCCTGGTTTCCCGTCCGATCATTCCGATGGGGAAGGATATCGGTTACCTGCCGGGACCAAAGGAAGAGAAGTTGTCGCACTGGATGCAGCCGATCTTCGATAATCTGACGTATCTTCTAAACGAGCCCCAGGACAAAACGGCGACTGGTAAAAAGAAAACCAAGACCACGCCGCGCGAGCGGATCGACGAGCTTCTGGCTAACAGCACCATCGAGATGGAAGCCTTGACTTATATCCGTGGCCGTTCCATCCCTGGGCAATACGTGATTGTTGATGAGGCCCAGAATTTAACGCCCCACGAGGTCAAGACGATTGTCAGCCGAGCTGGCGAAAACACCAAAATGGTGCTAACGGGCGATCCCTACCAGATCGACAATCCCTACCTGGACGCCTCCAGCAACGGACTGACGTATGCCACTGAACGACTGAAAACGCTGCGATTGCATGGACACATGACACTCAAGACGAGTGAACGCAGTCCGTTGGCTGCTGCTGCTGCAGAATACTTATAGACTTTTTGATTGAAATCTGTGCCAAGGCGTGGTAGCAATACGTCCAGCCTTTCAGCCGGGGTGGCGAAATGGCATACGCAGCAGACTCAAAATCTGCCGAGCTTTAAACTCATGCGGGTTCGAGTCCCGCCCCCGGCACCACTGAAAATAAGGCCGTTTTCCTAGGAAATACGGCTTTTTTTGTGCCTTAATCAGGGCATTGGCGGTATTGGTTTCCTCTCTTTAATACAGCGTTCCGCTATGTTCGCGAGTCGCATAAAGTAACCATAAAGTAATCAGGTGATTTTTCTGAAATATGCCTGAATGTTTAGCGTCATCGGCAGTAATACGATATTTTTTCCCTCGTCACCGCCCGGCTCATGGCATCGCACCCCGCAGGGCCGCCTCCCGGATGAGCATCGCCACCGCGCCAGCGAAGCCGGCCAGCAGGGTCCCGCCGATGATCCCCGTGACCCACAGGAGCAGCCGCAGCGCCTGATCGTGGCGGTCCAGCCGCGTCTGCATACTGACGCTGCCATTATCCCGGAATAGCCGCTTCTCGATGCTCTCCAGCTTCACCAGCAGTTCCTGCTGCTTCTCCATCATCATCTCGCTGGTCCGCCCGCAGGCGTCCAGCGTCACGTATTTGCCGATTGCTTCCGCCATGGTCCCATCCTCCTACGGATTATTATTGGTGATCCGGTTGGTGACGTTGGCGATGACGGGCACAAAGAAAAGGTTGGTGCCGTCGCTCTGGAGCCGCCCACCGCCGGCGAAGGACAGCCCTTCGGCATTGATGAGCGGGTTTCCCCGCAAATCCACGCGCCAAAGTCCCCCGGCGACTTGCTCGACGGCGAACTCGACATCCTCGGTGACGGCATCGATGATAGCCAGCCCCTTCTGGTTGATCTCGATCCGCCGTTCGCTATTGCCGATCTGGGTATCCCCGGCAATCACGTTCGTGCCTGTCGTCGTGCCCATCCGGACATCCCCGCTGGCGGAGATGCCGCCGACGGTGCTAATCGTACCCTCGACGGCCAGGTTCCCGACGGAGACATCCGAGCCAACCGTCGACACGATCATGCCGCCATCGCCCCCGGCGACAAAGGTTCGCAGCGCGGGCGACCAGGCGAGAGACCACCACGGCTTTGCGTTCGGTACGGTCTGCAGTGCCCACGCAACCCCATCGGTCGAGCGCATGACCTGCCCGCCATACGCGACGGCGACAAAGCACCGGGCTTCCGAGGACCAGCGTACGCTGTTCCATCCAGCCTTGGGTGCCGCTGGCACCGTCGTCCAGGTCGCGCCGTCGGCCGAGACCAGCACGCTGGCATAGGTTCCACCCTTCGATCCCACCGCCACCAGCAGCCGCAGTTCCGGCGACCACGTCACGCCGAGGAAGTAGTTGTCGGGCACGGTCGGATACGTCCAGTTCACGCCATCGGAGGAGATCCCGATCCTCGGACCGAGCCCGCTGCTGGAGGCAACCGCCAGCCCGAGTTCAGGCACCCAGCAGACATCGTACCAGAGGCTGTTCACCGACTGGGTCGTCCATACCTGCCCATCCGGGGAGGTTGCGATCCGGGTAGCCCCCACGGCGACGAGCAGTCCCAGTTCCTGCGCCCATGTCACCCCCCGCAGCGTTCCCGACGGGGGAATGGACGCAAGGCTCCAGTTGTACCCGTCGGCCGACAGCGCGACGGCGTGGATGAGGTTGTCGTTGACCATCACGAATAGCCCGAGCCCTTCCGCCCAGGCGACGGCTTTCGGGGAACTCACCGGTACCTCCTGCAGCGTCCAGTTGACGCCGTCCGTCGAGCGGCCCACCGCCGCACCGCTGACAGCGATAAACATGCGCAGCCGGGGAGACCACGCAATATCATCCCATGACCCGACCTCCGGTTCAGTCCCAGCCGCGGCAACCCAGGTCTTGCCCGCGTCATAGCGCACCGCGCTATCGACAGCGATCCCCGCGATGCTCCGGCCCGACGCATCATACACCCCGCCTGCGACCACCTTTGCCGCCGTTGCCGTACCTGCAACTGCCAGATCCCCGCCCAGTGCCACATCCCCGGTATGGTTGGTCTGAACCGCGCCCCCGGCCAGCAGGGCTGCCGCCTCCAGGCTGGCACCACCCGCCGTCAGCACATCGGCCGCCCCGATCAGGTGGAACCCGTCCAGATCGACATCGGTAACCGCCGGATACACACTCCAGACATCGGGAGCCCCGCCGGTCCGGTGGGCGACAAGCCCCGTGCCATTGCGACCCAGCGTATAGGTCACCGGCTCGTTGTCGCCCTCGATCAGGACCACGACCTGCCCGGCATAGGCACGCGACGCCTCCCCTCCGTCGACATACGCCGCCAATTCGGCCGCGCTGGTGAAGACCTCATGCCGCAGAAACGGCCCCTTGTACTGCCGCTGAATCTGGTAATCCACATCCGCGACAAAACCCTGGGCCATGGCATCCGGCGCACAGCCCCCCGCCAACGGTACCAGAACAAACAGCCACCGCCACCGCTTGAACCAGACACCCTTGAACACCCGCTCAAGAATCTGCTTCTCCGCCCACTTGATCAATGCCGCCTTCAACTGCGCCAATAGCCGATCCCGTACTTCCCGATTCATCGTCCACCCCCTTAGTTCAACCCCATAATCGTAATCGTAATCGTAATCCTAATCGCCCCGCCCCGTTGTTCTTCCCCATGTCAGCTTTCAGCTTTTCAGCTTTTTACAAAACGATGTCGAAAACATCGGCATTCTCCCAAGCAAACGCAGGCATCCACTGATAAACCCGGTAAGCCAGCCCCTCATGCTCGATCACCCGCGAATACGGACTATTGACCCAGGCAAGCCGCACCTTCATCCCCGTCGACTGCTGGATCGCGCCGCCCAGCTCCCGGATGCTCGCCGGATAGGCGATCACCAGACACACCGTACCCGGCGTCACCGCCAGCGCGAACGACGTTCCCGCCGCCGGGGCCGGAAGCGATCCGCCCGCCGGAACCCCCGCCATCCATGCCGACAGCTCATCGGCCGTCGTGATGGCCTGCCCCGCCGCATGGAAATACACCCGACCCGCCGCGACTGCCGTATAATAGGCGGTCCGCATCAAGCTCATCTCCATGCCGACCTTGTAGGCCCGCGCCTTGAGCGCCCCTGGTACCGACACCACGACCGCCCCGACCGAGCTTATCGCCGGACTCCCCGTACCGGGCTCGCTGCCGTCCACCGTGTAGCGGATCACCGAGCCCACGGTCGCGCAGGAAACCACCACGCTGACGCTGCTATCGGCCTGACCGCCGCCCGCCGGACTGAATGCCGGCGTGGCGACCGTCTCGACCACCACGCTGGGCGTGGCCGCCGCCGGTCGCCGTGGCAGCCGACTATAACTCGGGAACCCCGAGCCCTTGTCCTGAACCGTCACCTGCAAGGCCCGCGTGTAGAAGGTCCGCAGCGTGATTTCCGCCCGGATCACCTGGGACTGCTCAACCTCCGACAGGGGCTTATCCATCTCGCGGTACAGTGCCCCGATAACCAGCGTCTCCGCATAGCGCACGCAGGGCTGGGGGAGCTTGCGCACATCCGGCTCCAGCACATTCAGCGGATTCGACAACAGCGCCGCCCGGAACTCCGAGACCACGCCTGCCGTGATCTCATCCAGACGCCCCGCCTTCTGGGGCATCAGCTTCAGCCACGACTCGTAATACGTCACGGCCTGCACCGACATCACCCCCAGCATGTGCGCCGAATCCACCGTGTACCAGTCCATGACGCCCCCCGAAAAAGGAGCGACGGCGACGCGCAACCCTCAAGCCCCGCCCGCCGCCGCCGCTATGTCTTCAGTCTTCGGTCTTCGGTCTGTAGTCTGCAGTCTGTAGTCTTCCCCGCGGCTACGCCGCCGCCACATTCAACCGCACACAGGCCGCCGCATTCGTGATCTGCACATCCTCCGACCAGTCGAACTTAGCGACCTCCACGCGCCCGTCATCACGCACATACGACCCTGGCACCATGAAGCGGTTCATCAGACGGAACGTCTTCATGAACGAGGGGTCGCGCCGCGTCGGGGCCGCCTTGCGGGCGAACACCAGGATGCTCGAATCCAGCAAGAACTGGATGTCGGTATCCAGACCGGCAGCCGCCGGGTCATAGATCATGTAGCTGGTCTTCACCTCCGGCGAGCCCAGGAACATCTGCGAGGCGCTCTGCTCGGTCGGAACAGCCAGCCCGAGATTACCCGAGCCGCGCCCCGAGCCATTGCCGATCACGAACCGGCCGCGCACCTGCGCCTGGTTCTTGAACAGACGCCACGCCGAGGCACCGAACAGCACACCCACGCCCATCAGCGACCCGTACCGGGCCGCCTTGATCACGTCCAGGATAACCCCGTCGATGTCCGACACCGGATCAGCCGCGCTGTTCCAGGTCAGCCCTGTACCCGCCCCAGTCGCTTCCAGCGCCTTGGTGATAACCGTTGCCTCATGCGAGAGCGCCGCCACCTCCGATACCGCCGTGATGCCCTCACGGAGCATATCCTCAAGACCGGAAGCCTCAAGCTGCTCCAGATTATCCACCGGATAATCCAGCGCATGAGGTTCGCAGTTGTAGGTTGCATCGCTCACGTCAAACTTCAGTTCCGTGGCCCGGCCGCCCAGCGACCGCAGCGTATTCGGAATCCGGAAACGGTTCCGATCATCGTACCGCTTAAAGCGGCCGACACTTGTGGCCACCTCGACAGTCGGTGCCAGAAAATCAGCCACTGGCATAATCGCATCCTGCGCTGCACCCTGCGCATACTCCCGCAGCGTCGGACTCGCACTAATATCACTCAAACGACTCATCTCAAACCTCCCTCATTCCCTAGTTCCTAATCCTAATCGCCAGTTAGTCTGCAGTCTGTAGTCTGCAGTCTGTAGTCTTCCCCTTAAACAACCTCAATCTCCCCAATCGCCACCGGCCGAGCCAGCACAAGCTGCCCTATATCGCCGTACTCCTCCGCAATCGCGATCCCGCGATACGTGCCCGGTGCACCCGTCAACGGCGTCACCATGCCGCGGACCAGGGGGTCAGTCGGATCAGACGCCACCAGCACATCACCCGGCTTCACATCCCTGCTCAGCCGCAGCCGCACATTGCGACCTTGCTCCAGCGGACGCACATTCACGGTCTTGCCCGCGACATTACCCTCGATGACCACAAACACGGCAATGTCGCCGGGATCATCCGGCAACTTAGCCAGCACCTGGCCAGCCGCATTCGTGATCTTGGCAATCATCCCTTCCTTGCCCGACAAATCCTCACCCGCCACCAACGGCAAATCCCCAACCCGCGTATCATTCTGCGTATCCATACTCATCACCCGCCCCCTTCCTTATTTCAGTAATCAAGGTCAACCCGGTCAATCAGGTCAACACTTCAGTCTTCGGTCTTCAGTCTTCAGTCTGCGGTCTGCAGTCTGCAGTCCCTCCCCGATGTCTTCAGTCTCGCGAAGCGCCCTGCGCTTCGCGCTCCGCCCTCCGGAATGCGACCGAGAACGGCACCCCCTCCGCCTTGCAAAGCTCATGCGCCCGGTTGCGGATCTGACCCGCCTTGCCGTCATCCACCACGGCTACAGCAGCCCCGTTCGCACCCGGCTGGACCGGCTTAGCCGTAGCCCGGTTATGCATCGGCTTCGGGCGTACTTCGCAGCCAGCGGAAACACCACCGGCAGCAACCCCATCAGCAGCCCCCGCAACAACGCCAGCACCCCGGCCAGCAGCAGCCGCAGTCCGGGCCGCCATCGCCTTCAGCACCTTGTCGGCCTGCTCACGGTTCGTCAAAAGCTGACCCCGCCAGAAGTCCCGCGACTCCGCATCAATCAGGTCGCCGTATTCCGCGATCCGGTGATTCACCAGCTCACCCTCAAGACCGACAACCTCATCCATCAACACCTTATTCTTCTCCCGCTCGAAGCGCAGCGCATTCGCCAGCTCCTCGACCGTAGCCCCCCCGACAACCCCATCAGCATCCGTATCCATCATCAACCCCCTTGCTGTTCCAGATCCCATTTCAGCATTCAGCTTTTCCCCTGTCCGCCCTCTACCAGAAGCCGAAAAATCAACCAAATCCCCGTGCCTCTGCGATAAGTTCCTGTATTGCGGCCTATAGTCTGCGGTCTGCAGTCTGTCGTCTGCAGTCTGTAGTCTTGCCCCCTGCCGATTCCCCACCTCAGCACGAACAACAACAGCGGCCAGATTCCCGCTAACCGCCTCAACCGTCTCCACCAACCGGCAATGACAATGCCCCTGGCAATAAAGCAACCCTGCCCCCGGACGAATCCCCGCCGCATCCCAGTCCGCCTCAGAATGCACCTGCCCAGCCAACCCCGAACAACTCGGACAATTCCGATCCCCATCCCCCAAGACCCACTTCAACCGCTTCCCCGC
>DIZZ01000173.1:8204-8885 GCA_002428045.1 Verrucomicrobia bacterium UBA6015 | reverse complement strand
CGTCGAGGATCTGCACGCTCCAGTTGATCCGCACATATCCATTAGCGGTATAGGCATAGGTCTCGCTCATGAGCTGCCCGCCCAGCGGGCTCTCAATGGTGACTTCGCGGGTTGTTTTTCCCGCGATGCCGGCAGGGCTGGCCACGGTGCCGTGGGTGACGGTTGTGCGCAGGTACTGGTTGGTTCCGCCCGCGGTAAAGCTGCAAAGCGCAGGATTTGCATTTGTTTCAAAAAGGCCGTTCTCGTAGGTGTAGGTGGTCAGCCGTCCATCGTACGTCTGCGTACTCCTGAGGCGACCTGCATTGGAGGCGGCCGCGTCGGCGGCATAGTAGATTGAGACGCTGCGTTGGTTGTTGGAGTCCCCATAGGCAGCACTCGCACTGGCGGCACGCTCGGTGATCTCCTCGCGCTCCCCGTTGCCGTTCGTGGTGAACGCGCGGTAGCTGATGCTGTTGGTGACCCCGAGCGTGGTCTCGATGACGGTACGGGCGGTCGATGGCCGGTAGCCGGGTGTTTCCCCGGCATGCGGGGTGTAGTCGTAGTAGGTCGCGCGGGCTTCGGCGGCCGTTGCGTTCGTGGAGGCATCCAGATAACTGGAGACGGTGGAGAGCGGATACCCTGCCGGGGTGTAGTCGTGTTTCTGCCAAGAGCCGTCGGGATTGACCTGCATGGCTACGCGCG
>DIZZ01000173.1:0-8158 GCA_002428045.1 Verrucomicrobia bacterium UBA6015 | reverse complement strand
TCGGTAATCTGCTCGACGCGCGCCAGGCCCCAGGGGAACTGCATGGATTTGGTCAGTACGGCCGAGAAGATATTATTGGAGGCGTCGGTCACGGTGCGGAGAGTGTTGGTATAGCCACCGGCACAATATTCATTGACGGTCTCGCGCTTGAGGCCATTACCGGTTGCCAGTTTCCAGGCGTTCGTGCCGCCCTCCACGGTATTCACGTACTCGGAAACGTTGGTCTCGCTGCCGGTCACCTTGCTGATCCTCAGGCGGTTATACACGTTGGTCGAGGCGTCGGGGTTCTCGATGATGTAGGTCACGCTCGGAGCCCCAGTGAATGTGTAATAGCCGCCCTGGCCTTTCGGGCCGACGGCGCTCTTCGGGTAGAACACCATGTCGTAGCGGAAGGCGTTTGACACCACTATATCGACAAGCCGGTCGGGAACCCTGACCTGTCGAAGCAGCTTATCATCCCCCGCCGCCGTCAGGTAGTCGGCAGAGGCTGTTGAGTACGAACCATGGCCCTTCTCTATTCCTTCGCAATCATCTGTATGTACAGGCCCATCGGAAGAACCAAGAGCATCCAAAGATGGACGTGAAAGCTCGGGGGACATCTCGGTCGAGCTGATGTGCAGGAAACCGGCCGAGCTGCCGCGGTATCCCGATCCGAGCGAGAACCGCGCGCTGACGCTGTGGACGTCTATTGCCCCGTTGCCGAAAGCCGGGCAAAAACCAGCAGAGCAACCGGCGCAGCCGATGGTGATGATCCTGTACCAGCCGCAGTGGGTATCGTTGTCAACGGCCGTGAGACGGATCTTGCCACTGCCAGAGCCCGAAACAACCGCAATGCTTGCCGACTGGGTATCGCCGGCGGGAGTAAGGGTGATATTAACCGGGGGATCGTTCGGAACTTGATACTCGAGAGTCCAAGACCATGTCAACGGCCGGTTAGCTGGAGAAACAAGCGCGGTGGCCGTGCCCACATCAGTAAACCCGAGGGTGTCGGCGGGCGTATTCGTTCCTGCCCCCACAACGACAAACGTCATACCAGTGACACCAACGGCGGTAATAAAAGCTGATTTCGATGACGTGCCGCATTCGCCCTTGATCTCGATGTCGTTGTTGGTGGCGGATGGGATTGACGGGGTGTAGATGGTAGTGTCGCCCGTGCCCGGATTAATACCCCCGTTGCTGGACAGGTTCGTCCACACGGCATTACCGGCAGGAAAGTCGGGCAATGGATCGGGTATGCCCGTTATTGTCGACGTGTTACGGTAGCAAATCACATCGTTGCTGGCTGTCGCGCTGGCGATCTTGACCACCGTAACAACATGCTCCGCCACATTAGTGCACTCTATCGTGCCGGACTGAATATTCGTGTCGGTGTCCGACCCGTCAACAAGCACAGTCAGTGTGTTTGAACCCGAGGATGCCCAACTGGTCGTAAACTCGGAACCCGACCCGCTTTCAGGTGTTCCTCCCCCAGACCAGCTCATCTCAGCATCAGGAGTAAACCAACCATATACACCCCACACCTGCGATAGCGTGCAGGTGTAGGTGCTGTCCTCCCCCTGTGGCACCAGCGCAGCACCCGATATTGAAGGATCAAGGTCGTAGTTAACCTCCTGCTCCTCGGAGTTGCAGGCTGAGTACAGAAGTCCGGCGCAGACACCGTAGGTAACGGCCAGCAAAGTCAGCAATATATGTGTTTTCTTCATCTATCCCCTGCCTCTTCTTAATCATCGGCATCAGGATGCCGCCGTAGTATGCTTCGCCTATGTATACGCCGTTCTGGTAGAGCTTGACGGTGTGACAGCCGTCGGAAATCGTTTTGCCGCGATAATCAATGGTTGTGCAGCGTACTGACTTCCCAAGCGTTTGTAAATCGGGAGAATCCCCATTTTTCACTACGATTTTCCTTAGTGATCACCAGCGAATCACGATCCCGCAGCATCAATCCACCGCCAGCAACCCCAGCAATCTATCCCGAGGCCGGCAGCCACTCAGCCAGCGCCGGATGAGATTCGGCATCTTCTCAAACCCAAAACCGCCAGAAAGGCACCGCAAACACAGCATTTTCAGCCCAGAATCACCCCGGATGACTTTTTTGACCCTACGCGGTTATACTGCCATTCCCCGAACATCCCATCCCGCATCCAGAACCACTGTTCCACCGGCTCAAGCCGGTCAATCATCCCCGACGCCGAAAAATGCTTCTCCAAATGCGCATACCCCCGGAAAATCCCACCGCACAAAAAGCCCACCGCATCCTTGAAATTCTCGATCTGATCATAAGCATACCGCAGCAACTGCCCTCGCTCGCCTTATCCCTGCTCGCGGCAGTGGGCATAATCGTTGATGGCATCCTGGAGCGAGGTGATGGGTTGGCTGAAGCCAGCGGCCCGGATCTTGCGGGTATCGGCCAGGGTATGGTATTGGTACTTGTCGCGCAGGGCAAGGGGCATATCGACAAAGTCAATCTGCGGTTCGCGCCCCAGGGCGGCAAAGACCGCCCGCGCCAGGTCCAGCCAGGTGTGGGTCTGACCGGTGCCGACGTTGAAGATGCCGGATACCCCGGGATTCTCGTAAAAGAACAGCGTCATCGCCACGGCATCCTTGACGTAGACAAAATCGCGTTCCTGCTGGCCGTCGGCATAGTCTGGACGGTACGACTTGAAAAGCTGTAGCCGACCGCTGTCCTCGATCTGACGGAAGGCCTTGTTGACAACCGAACGCATGTCGCCTTTATGATTCTCTCCGGGGCCGTACACGTTGAAATACTTGATCCCGGCGATGGATCGGAAAAGTCCCTTCTCCAGGGCCCATTCATCAAAACGCTGTTTGGAGAGGCCGTAAAGATTCAGCGGCTTGAGTGCCGGGATCGCCGACTCGTCGTCGCTATACCCCTGCCTTCCGTCGCCGTAGGTGGCCGCGCTGGAGGCGTAGATAAAGCGGGCCTGGTGAAGGCGCGACCATTCGCAGAGCTGCTGGGTATAGCGCAGGTTGTTGTCATCAAGATAGTCCGCATTCGTTTCCGTGGTGGAACTACAGGCACCGAGATGGAAGACGGCGGCGGCCGGGGCCTGCTTGTCCGCGAGGAACCGCTGGCGGAACTCGGCCTTGTCGACATAGTCGGCAACCTTCAGTCTGGCGAGATTGCGCGACTTGTCGGGGTGGTTGAGATGATCCACGATAATAAGGTTGGTGAACCCTCGGCGGTTCAACTCGGCGGCCAGATTGCTGCCGATCAGGCCGGCACCACCGGTGATGATCAAGGGGCGTGTATCGCTCATGGTTTGCTTTCGGCGGGCGGGGGTGATGCCTGGGCCTGCATACGGGCAATCGTGCCGGTCGTCGACCGGCCGGGCACAAGGTCGGCCAGTACAACGCATCCCCCGTTGGCTTCGACAATATCGCGGCCGCTGACGTAGTGCGCCCAGTCCGACCCCTTGACCAGGACATCCGGCAGGAGGGTTGAGATCAACGAAATGGGTTCGTCCTCATCGAAAATAACCACATAGTCCACGGCTTCCAAGGCGGCCAGCACCAAGGCTCGGTCCTGCTGCGGATTCACTGGGCGAGTGGGTCCCTTGGCTCGGCGGACGGAGACATCGGCATTCAGGCCGACGACCAGGGCGTCACCCTGCTGGCGGGCAAAGGACAGATACGTGACGTGGCCCGCGTGCAGGATATCGAAACATCCGTTCGTGAACACTAGGCGGCGACCGGTGGCCTTCAGGCGGGCACGCTCCGTGCGCATCGCCTCCCATGAAAACAATTTTGAATTCGGATCTCGCATAAACGCCTCACTCAGGGTTGAACATCTGCGGGATACCATACGAAGCGGCGGTCATCTTGTAAAGCGCATCGTGATGGGGCGCCCGCTGCAACTCGCGCTTGCGCTTTGATCGGGAAAAGGGTATACGGTTGGTCCTATGAAATATGTCTGTATCAACTGTGGTTATATCTATGATCCCGCCGAGGGCGACCCGGTGGGCGACATCCCTCCCGGTACTCCGTTTGCTGAGTTGCCCGACGACTGGGTCTGCCCGATCTGTTATGTGTCGCAAGACCAGTTTGACCCGATGGACTGAAGCGTATGCAAAACCTGATTGAAAAAATGCGCGAGACGCCCGTCGTGTTCGATGGTGCCATGGGCACCGTGATCTACAGCCGTGGCGTGTTCATCAACCGCTGCTTTGACGAGGTCAGCCTGACGGCCCCGGATCTGATCCGCAGCATCCATGAGGAATACCTCCGGGCAGGGGCCGATGTGATCGAGACCAACACCTTTGGTGCCAACCGGATCTGGCTGCAAGGCTATGGCCTGGCCGAGAAAACGGTTGAGATCAATCTGGCCGGGGCCCGCCTGGCCCGTGAGGCAGCTGGGGCCTCGGCCTATGTCGCCGGCTCGGTCGGGCCCTGCCTGCGTGCCGGGCAGATCCTGTCCGCCGAGCACAGCGACCGCCTGGCGGACGCCTTCCGCGAATGCACCGAAGCATTGGCGAGGGGCGGCGTGGATGCGCTGATCCTTGAGACCTTTACCAACATTGACGAATTACTGCTGGCCGCTGGCGTTGCCGCTAGGACCGGACTCCCGGTGATTGCCTCCTTCACCCTGTCCATGGGGGATGCCGCGCAGCAGGAACGGGTCGTCCTGGACACCCTCGCCCGGCTGGACCAGTCGCCGGATGTGCATGCCATCGGGGTCAACTGCGGCAGCGGTCCGGCACCCCTCTTCCAGGTGCTCGAGAAGACGATCAACCGCACCGCCAAGCCAGTGGTGGTGATGCCCAATGCCGGCCAGCCCCAGCAGGTGGAAGGGCGCATGCTGTATCTGGCAACGCCGGAATACTTCACCTCCTACGGCAAGAAATTCATCGAGATCGGAGCGCGCGGCATCGGCGGCTGCTGCGGGACAACCCCTGAACATATCCGCGACCTGGCCAAGGCGGTGCATACCCTTGGCGGGGTGAAGAAGTATATCGAGATCAAACCGGCGGTTGCCCCGGCCAACGCGGTGGCCCCCATCCCGATGGCTGCCAAATCACGATTTGGCGGAAAATTGGCGCGGGGGGAGCGGGTGACCTCGATCGAGGTGCTGCCACCCCGTTCCTGCGACCTTTCCGCCATGCTGCAGAAAGTCCGGCAGTGCTACCTGGCCGGGATCGACGCCATCAACATCCCCGACGGCCCGCGGGCCAGTGCCCGGGTCTCGCCAATGATTGCCTCGATCGCCATCCGCGAGAAGGTCGGCATCGAGCCCATCCTGCATTACTGCTGCCGCGACCGCAACCTGATCGGAATGCAATCCGACCTGCTCGGGGGCTATGCAGCCGGCCTGACGAATTTCCTGATCATTACCGGCGATCCACCCAAGATCGGCGATTACCCGGATGTGACCGGCGTCTTCGATGTTGATGCAATCGGGCTGGCGCGCATGGTTTCAAATCTCAACCAGGGCATGGATATTGGTGGGCACCCCATCAATCCGCCCTGCGGAATCCTGATCGGGGTGGGTATCAATCCCTGCGCCCTAGATTTGAAGAACGAAATCGAGCGCTTCCGCCGCAAGATCGATGCCGGGGCGGAATATGCCATCACCCAGCCGGTGTTTGATGCCGAGGCCCTGTTCCGTTTTATCGACGCGACCTCGGATTTCAGCCGTACCGTCCCGATCGTGGCTGGCATCTGGCCGCTGGTCAGCTTCAAGAATGCCGAATTCATGAAGAATGAAGTGCCGGGGGTGGAGGTGCCGGACTCGGTGCTGGAGCGAATGCGGTTTTGTGCCACGCGCGAGGATGGCATCCGGGTGGGGTGCGAGATCGCCCGCGAGATCAGGGATAAAATCAGTTCGGCGGTCGCTGGCTTCCAGGTCAGCGCTCCGTTCGGCAACGTGGAGCTAGCCATCAATGTCCTCAACTGAAAACGTCACAGAGACCCTACGCATCGCCGCGCCATCCGAACTCACCGAACGCCTGGAATTCTCGCTGGAACGGCTGGCGGAATCCTCCAGTTGCTGGCAGCCGGTGGATTCCGACCAAGTGATCATCGAGGCCTATTTTGAGACCGCCGAGGATGCGGCCCGTGCCGCCAATGCGCTGACGATGCAACTGATGGACTGGACGGGCGGCACCACCGGCTGGTCGATCACACAGGCCGCCCTGCCCGAGAAGGACTGGAGCCAGGCGTGGAAAGCATTTTTCCATGTCGATCGCGTATCGGAACGGATCGTCATCCGCCCGAGCTGGGAGCCCTACACTCCGTTGGCAGGAGACTGTGTCATCCAGATCGATCCAGGCATGAGCTTCGGTACTGGGCAGCACGAGACCACACGCGGCTGCCTGCGATTCCTGGACGCCCTGATGCGCGGTGAACGGCTGGTGCCACCGCCCGGGTTCCTGGATCTTGGCTGCGGCTCGGGCATTCTGGCGATGGCGGCGGCCAAGCTGGGCTGCCAGCCGGTCCTGGCACTGGATATCGACGAGGAGGCAGTGACCATCGCAGTAGAAAACATTACGATCAACGGCAGCCAGGATCAGATCCGCGTAACCACCGGCGATGTGGCCTGCCTGACCCTGGATCGGCCCTTTGACATCGTGGCGGCCAACATCCTGGCCCCGGTGCTGATCGAACATGCCGCGTCGATCGCGGCGACGGTGGCCGATGGAGGGGCCCTGCTGCTGGCGGGGATCTTAACCACGCAATACGACGCGGTCCGCGCGGCCTACCTGCCCCTGGGTTTCGAGGAATGCCAATGCGTCCGCGACGGCGAATGGACCAGCGGCCAACTCAAGAAAACCAGCGCTTCCCGGTGAACGATACCTAAATCGATCTGGATACAATCGATCATCGTTTCGAGGTTCGCCTTTGCCTTTTCGATTGGGATTTGGAAACGCTCCACCGAGTCGTTCATCGCGAACTCGATGAACACCGCATCCGGTTTGAGGGCGATGACTTTCTCCTTGATGTTTTGCACACCCCACGCCGAGTACTTGCCGCTGCCGCCGCAATTGGTGATCTTAACGAGGTTGGGATAACAAACATTGAGCGCATGCTCGACCTGCTTGACCCACGCACCGTTTGCCGTGAGACTCAATAGATAACGGGAAGGGTTGGGGGGCCTACCATGGCCGGTTGGGCAGACATGAAGCGAACGGCATATTCCCGCAGGGACTGCACGGTTGACGCGGTACGTGTGGCCGTATAGAGGGTATGCCCGAAAGCAAAATTTTGCGCATAGTACTTGGTGAAGAGCTTAAGTGGCCTGAGTGCATGCTTGTCGCCAAAATCATCAAGCAGGTAGTCGTAGAAAGTCAGCCACGTCTTAAGATGATCAACATTGAGGCCGGGATTGTCCCACGCAGCAAACAGCCATGGACAGATGATCGCCATGCGGCCGACCATGATGCCCGCCGTCTTTTCAAAGTAGTGAGGGTTTCTAGCGATGGTTGCCGGTCCCAGGATGTCGCCGTTTGCAATCACGGGCAGCCTGGTGTTGTCGGCCAGCCATCTGAAAATCTCATGACGGGCGCCTCTCTTCATATGCTGACCGGCAAAGCGGGGATGCAGGGTGATGGCGTCTGCTCCGCCATCCTCGATGATCCTGATGCGTTCAAGAAAAGGCTCACGCCAGCCGGGCACGTCGTGCCCAAGTCGAATCTTGAGCATGAGCGTCCCAGCGTACTCGCGCCGCACGTCCTTGATCACCTTTTCCAGTTTTTGGCGATTCTCAAAGAGGGCCACACCGCCTCCAGCCTGGCGCACGTATTTGCCCCCGCATCCGCAGTTGATGTCAATCGCTGCCGGGTTGAGCGGCAGGACGCTGGACATGATTTCGGGAATAGCGTCCTGCCCCGTCAGCAGCAGTTGATAGATCACCTGGCCTTCTTCCGCCCTGCGCTTGAGATAGGGGGATTTGCCTGCGTCCTCATGCACCATCTGGCGGCTTGCCAGTAACTCGGTATAAATCGCGCTGTAGCCGCCGAAATCGGCGAGAAGGCGACGGAAGGCGCTGTGTGTCACGCCCGCCATCGGGGCGCAGAACAACATCGGCGCTGAGGGCGTGGATCCCGCCTTGTACTTGAATAACTGCATGATTCGTATATTGCCCGACATTATGCCTGCTTTACAAGAGCAGAGAGAAAATATAATAGACCATATCATAGACATG
>DIZZ01000245.1 GCA_002428045.1 Verrucomicrobia bacterium UBA6015 | reverse complement strand
TATGCAGAGCTCCCTAGTATGGAGACAGTATTCGGTTACTAGCACTTGTGCTGGCATGGTTGCCGGGGAAACATAAGTGCCTATCGCGATGAGAAGCCGGTGTTCCGTGCTTCGTCGCAGGTGATTCCGGGACAATCCCGGGAGCTACAGAGAAAGGAGAGGTGTGATGAGCGTACTAAAGCGCATCCACAGGTTGACCGTGTCGAGAATCGAGAACTTCCTAGCAACGGTCGAAGACCCGGAGGTTCTTTTCCCCCAGCTCATTCGTGAGATGGAAGGGCAGGTCCGTTCCGCGACTGAGGCCGAAGCCAAAGCCTTGGCCAACTTGAAGGCCACCCAGCGTTCACTGGATGATGTCCAGGAGAAGCTGGAGCGTATGGGGCAAGGGGCGGAACTCGCGATTACCAGCGGCGATGAGTCGACGGCCCGCGAGGCGGTCGAGGCCCAGATTAAACTGGAGTCGGTGCTCAAGACCAAGACCGAGGCGCTCGAGCGCGCCAAAGAGACCTGCGAGCAGGCCAAAACCGCCCGCGAGGATATCCAGCGTCAGCTTGAAACGCTGCGCGATAAGAAGGATGAAGTGCTGACGCGCGCACGCGTCGCCAAGAGCCGCCAGAAGGTTGAAAAAACCCTGCTTGGACCGGTGAGTTCGTCCGCCAGTATCCTGGATGCGGTCGCTAACCTTGAATCTCGGATCGAGGAGGCCGAGGCACATATTGAGGTTAGGCGGGAAATGGGTCATGGCATCGGCAAGCCGTCCCTCGATAAGCGCCTGGGCGACCTGGCGCAGATGAGCGAAATCGAGAAACGTCTGGCTGCCTTGAAACAGAAGGCTGCCGGAACCGTCTGATCCGGTATGAACCGCACCGTCTGGATACATATCCGGGCGGTGCTTCATCGCTGTTGCTTGCTTCAGAGGTAGGTGTTCTGAAGCGGGTTTAGGAATTCACGCATTATATTTCAAAGGGAGGATACTGATCATGTCGTTCATGGAGCGGATAAAACGTATAGCCAAGGGGAATCTCAGCGAGCTGCTGGATAAAGTCGATAAACCGGAACTGGAGCTGAAGGGACATATTCTCGAGCTTGAGTCAAACCTGAAGGAGGCGAAGGATGCCGTTGCCGAATTCGCGGTGATACACAAGAAGAATGAGAAGGAGCTCGAACAGATGAAACGCATGCGTGACGAGTGGCAGTTCAAGGCCGAAGCGTCCCTGAAGGCTGGGGATGAGTCTTTGGCGAAGCGTGCACTAGGCGAGCGGATCAAGGTGGAGGAGCGGATCAATCGACTTGAGCCTTTGCTTGTCAATAGTGCCAATTCGTATGCCGAGCTCAAGCAACAAGTGATCGAGCTTAGTGATCGCCTCAAGGCTGCGCAAACCACGCTCGCGGAATTGCAGTCGCGTGATCGTGCGGCAAAGGCCCAGCAGAAATTCGGCGCGCGCGCTACCAAGGGGAGTGCGGACGGGAATATTGATTTCTCAAGGTTTGAGGACGCCGTTCTGCAAAAAGAGGCCGTTGTCGAGCTGGATCGGGAAATCCGTGGCGAGATGAGCGTCCTCGATGATCGTCTTGATCAGCAAAGCGCCGCAGATCGTATTGAACGCGAGATTGAAGCCCTGAAGCGGCAGAAATTCAGTTCTCCCGCGGCTTAATTCTCGCGATTATCTTATGGTCCTGAACCGGGCTCCCCGGTTCAGGCTGTATGATCCGTTGGAGGAGTTTTCAGCATGGGCTTGATAGATCGTCTTCTTCGAGTTACGCAGGCGCGACTTGAGTTGTTCCTAGCCAGTGTGGAGGATCCGGAATTGGTTCTTCCTCGTCTGATTGAGGAACTCCGGGCGCGTTGCCGTGATGCGGCCTTGGCCGAGTCCAAGGCGAAAACCGCGTTTGTGGCCGCTCAAAGCCGGCTCGACCAGTCCACGGGACGCGTGCATCGACTTAAGCAGGGGGCGGAGTTGGCGCTGAAACAGGCCGATGAAGTGCTGGCTCGCGAGGCCATTGCCGCGCAGATCCGGGAGGAAAACCTTGTCGATGAGCATGTTCGTGCGGTTGAGGTTGCGGAGCGGGCGTTGCGTGATGCGCGTGATGCGCGTCTCCAGTTTGAGGGCGAGATTGATGCGCTGCATGCGCGCAAGGGCGAGATCCTGCGGCGAGTCCGCGATATCCGCAACCAGCGGCAACTGATGCAAATCGGGGATCGCACAGGTTCCTTGCTTGAACAGGTCTCCCGGATCGAGACGCAGTTGGATGAGCAGGAGGCCCTATCGGAAATCCGCCGCTCGGTTGATGTCCCCCGTTCCTCATCGATTGACGAAAAGTTGCGATCACTTACTCATCGGGCGCTGGTGGAGGAGCGGCTGGCGTTAATCAGGGAGCGTGTAAACGCGAGGGGGGCTGGTGCCCAGGAAGGCAAGCGGAATGACCGGTAAGACAATCGGGCAGTATCGGATTGTGGAGAAAATTGGCGAGGGTGCCATGGGTGTGGTGTTCCGCGCCCGGCAGGAGTCCTTGCAACGCGATGTGGCACTCAAGCTGCTGCCTTCACATCTGGCCCTTCAGGAGAATGCCCTGGCCCGGTTTCAACGCGAAGCGACGGCCATCGCGAGAATCGCGCATCCCAATATCGTGCAGGTTATCGATATTGGCGAGGATAACGGTCGTCATTACATTGCGATGGAGTTTATCGAGGGTCGTACCCTGGAGCAACTACTGAAGGATACGGGCCCAATGCCCATTCGTGATGCAGTGCATGTGGTGGCGCAGGTGGCGTCCGCCCTGGGGGCGGCCCACGCGCAGGGCATTATCCACCGCGATGTAAAACCCTCGAACATCCTGGTGAACGATAAGCTTTTTGCCAAATTGACGGATTTCGGTGTGGCGGGGCTTGGTGAGGGCGGCGGCGACAGCCGCCTGACCATGACCATGGCGGCGGTTGGAACGCCGTACTACATGTCGCCGGAGCAGGTCCGCGGGCGCGATGTTCTCGATGGCTCCAGCGATGTCTATGCGGCCGGGGTGCTGCTTTATGAGATGCTGGCTGGCCTGCACCCGTTTGGTGACTCCACGCCGACCGAGGCGATGATGCAGCAGGTCAGCGAGCCTTACCCACCGCTGCGGCGCTACCGGGACGGGGTCCCGGAGGATCTGGTTGCCATCCTGCAGCGCTGCCTGTCGAAGGAGAAAGGGGCGCGCTATGCCAACGGGCAAGCGCTCTTCGAGGCACTTGACAAGATCCGGCTGCGACTCGATTTCGAGACGCTTGGGGCGGAACAGCCTGCCGGCGACTACAATGAGGAGGCGACCGGCACCGGTTTCTTCTATGTTGATCCCGCCGCGAGGCGAACCTGGCGGCGGAAGGCGACGATCAGGAAGGTGGCGCGCGAGGCTTGGGCGCAATTGACGGATCCGCATCGCCGGCAGCGGCGCAAGCTCGGGCAGCTTTATGCGGCCTCCATGGTATCGCGGGACGCGATGAAATCGCTTGAGGCACACATCGAGGAACTCAGGAAACGCCAGGCGCACCATGAGCAAAAAGCATCTGAAGCGCGGCGATTGGCGCAGGATCATGTGACGGACGGACGGGGTGACGAGGCCAGTGAGGCATCGGAGCAAGAGTCGTTTCATGCCAAAATGGCGTTAGATTACGAACAGCAGATCGACCGGGCTGGACGTGACGCGAGTAGCCATCGGGAAGCCTATCACCGCCTGAAGAAGGAGCATGACTCCGCAGCGGACACACTGGCGCTGCTCGACTCCAAAGCCACCGGGAACGGGCGCTGCATTCCGGTGGGGCACGAGGACGCCAAACTGTCCAGCCAGGGACGTCGCCTATTGCTGTCTGGAATGTTCATGCTGATCGGTTTGGCAATCGTGGCCGGATCGGCCGGCATACGGGCTATGATCCGCCCTGTGTCATCACCACCGGCGCCGCCCATCATTACCATGCCTGAGCCGGTCAGGCCAGCTGCTGTTCGTATTGAACCTGCGGCGGCTGTTCTTGCGCCGCCGCAGGTGGACGCTCCCGTTGCCCCTGACTTGAGAAAAGGGCTTGTGGCCTATTATTCGTTTACGGATGACGAAGGGAATCGGGTTTCGGACCAGAGCGACATGAAGCGCGAAGGCAAGGTCGTGGATGCGCAGTGGATACCGGACGGAAAAGTCGGTGGTGCCATGCGGTTCGGCCCAGACCTGTCATACGTGGTTGCCACGGATGATGGACTGCCGATGGGGGATGCACCGCGCAGTATCGCTTTCTGGATGAAACTTGGTGAAAACCGCAATTATTCAAACCCCGTCGCATACGGTTCCTTGCGTCCCAACCAGTCGCTTACACTCGGGATGGATTGGCGGCTTGGCCGCAACAGCATTTGTGTCGGAATGCATGGTGTCGTCAATGTGGCAAAACCAAAACTTGAAACTGATCGATGGTATCATGTTGTCTACACCTACGGCGGGCGAAATGATCACCGGTTTTATATCGACGGCATCAGCGATAATCTAGCCGTTCGAGAAACTGGAATGCAAATCGATACGACCTCCTCAGGAAAACTCTATATTGGCAGTGGTGGGTTGAATGCCGATCATGCGTTTGATGGATGGCTGGATGAGGTCATGCTCTTCGACCGTGCCCTGACGGACAGCGAGATAACGCAGCTCTATGAGCAGGGCGGGACCAAAACGCAGATGATTGACCTTGGGAACGGGGTGCCGCTTGAAATGGTCTGGATTCCACCGGGGCGGTTCCGGATGGGGAGCACGCAAGCCGAACGCGACTGGGCCGTGGGAGCAGAGGGAAAAGGGATAGCCACCTGGTACACCGATGAGAGCGATCCGGTTGATATCAATATGACCAACGGTTTCTGGATGGGGAAGACCCCCGTCACGATGGCTATGTTTCGGCGCTTTATCGAAGCCACAGGGTACCGGACCGATGCGGAAAAAAGTGGGATGGCTTGGGGATGGAATTCAAGCTATGTGTTTGGTGCTGCGCCGGGCATAAGCTGGCGCACACCGGGGTTCGCGCAGCAGGATAATCATCCGGTTGTGTGCGTCAGTTGGGCCGATGCCATGGCGTTCTGCGAGTGGTTAACTCGCATTGAGCGGGACGCGGGTAGGCTTCCTGCCGGTAAGGAATTCCGGCTGCCTGGCGAGGCAGAGTGGGAATATGGTGCCCGTGGCGGGCGCGAGGGCACTAAATTCTGGTGGGGCGACGAGTTGTCAGACGGGCGTGGACGGCTTAATGGCGCAGGAACAGACAAGTTGCCGAATGGAACAACGTGGCCCGCCCATCACGATTGGGAAGACGGCTTTGCTTTCACCTCACCGGTGGATTATTACGGGGCAAGCGGACGTAACGGTTTCGGATTGGCGGACATGCTGGGAAACGTGTGGCAATGGTGCTATGACCGATATGATCGCAAGGGTGCTCATGGATCGATATTCAGGGGCAATTCGTCTTATGGCGTGCTGCGCGGCGGGGCGTTTGATAGCTGCCGTGGTGGTGACCTGCGCTGCGCGAACCGGGGGCCTGATGACCCGCCGATGCCCCTTGCACATCGCGGATTCCGGGTTGTGTTGGCTGAGGCTGTGGTCGCTCCTGCGAAGGTGGCTGCTCCGAGTAAACCGGCGGCGGGAGCTAATCTGCAACGGGGTGTCTTTTTCGTTGCCGGCGATTCCCTTTACCGGATGAACATGGACGGTACGGATTGCGTTGTTGTGGCTACAGGTGTCTCTGGGGCGCGATCACTGGTGGCGGATCCTGCCAAGAAAATGATTTACATGACCACATGGGATAATTCAGATATCCTCGGTTATGATATCGCAGCGGGTGGGCCCTTCCGCCAGCTTCATAATGGCCTCGGCAGTGGTGGTCAGGGGCTCGGGTATGATCCGGCGCTGTCAAAATTCTTCGTTGGTCTCTATTATCGCGGGGTCTACGCCCTGGATGCTCAGCAGTCCGGCACATGGCAGCATATCGTGAAATCGTCCCAGCTTTCGCCCATGCATGGGCAGCGTGGTCAGTTGCAGCTTGATTCCAAGAATCAGCATGTTTATTTCAGAACAGCCTACAACGGCTACACGCCTGATCCCTTGCGTTTTATCTGGAGAGTGAACTATGATGGAACCGGATTGATCAAGATCATCCGCGCCAACGATGGTGATGGTATGGCTCTTGACCTGCCTGCCGGCCATCTTTATTTCACCGACGGGGATCAGAGTTCGCGGTCTGTCGAGATCAAACGTGCCAATTTGGACGGCACGGATTCCCAGACTATTCTGAGGCTGTCACCGCTGCCTTATAACTACTGCGCAACGCTGGAGTTGGATCTTCAAAACAAAAAGATGTATATGTCTCTTACGGCGGGAGTGCTTCCTGACGGAACCGAGAGATGGAACGACAGGGCCATTGGCCGGGCGAATCTCGACGGGGGCGATTTTGAGCTCCTTTGGCAGAAGCCAGGAGTCGGCGGTGGTGGTGGCCTTGCTATATTTTCACCTTGATTGGATGAGAGAATGATGAAGGCATGCACGGTACCGAGAGTCTGGTTGTAAGGTTTCGCGGTCCTGTTATACTTATAGTGAAATAAACTTAAAGGGAGGATGTCATGGCGAAGTTGCTCTATATCGAAGGTTCACCCCGTGGCGAAAGGTCAAAATCAACGGCCGTTGCGCAGGCATTCCTGAAGGCCTACCAGGTGGCGCATCCGCAGGACTCGGTCGAGACGCTCGATCTCTGGTCGGTCAGTCTGCCGACGTTCGACGGCGACATGCTGGACGCGAAGTATGCGGTGCTGCACGGGCAGGCACATACGGCGGAGCAGGCGGCGGCCTGGAAGACGGTGTCCGACATGGCGGCGTCGTTCGCGGCGGCCGATAAGTATCTGATCTCGGTGCCGATGTGGAACTTCTCGATCCCCTACAAGGTCAAGCACTTCTTCGACATCATCATCCAGCCGGGACTGACGTTCAGCTTCTCGCCCAAGACGGGATATCAGGGTCTGGTGACGGGTAAAAAGGCCGTGATTGTGTATGCCCGCGGCGGGGCCTACGGACCCGGCACCGGTGCCGAAGCCTACGATCTGCAGACCAGGACCCTGGGTGGGCTGCTGGGCTTTATCGGGATCACAGAGCAGCACAATATCCTGGTCGAGCCGACACTGGCCGGGGCCGATGCGGTTGCACAAACGATTGACAAGGCCGGCGAAGAGGCGCATAAAGTGGCGCAATCGTTCTGAGCAATCGGACGGGGTTAGGCGGGCGGGCGGACAGCGAGCCGCTCTACCTCCCGTTGTGTTATCAATAAGCGGAGAAGTTGTGTCGTTACAAGTAAAGACAGTCGGGCCTGCAAGTCAGGTGGCGGGTGAAATCAGGGTGCCGGGGGACAAGAGTGTTTCCCACCGGGTGGCGATGCTGGGCGC
>DIZZ01000230.1:16742-16923 GCA_002428045.1 Verrucomicrobia bacterium UBA6015 | reverse complement strand
GATCAAGGCGAGACGCGAGACCTCGGCGCGTGCCACATCGACAAGCTCGTGCAGGTTGTCCAGCTCGTCAGGCAAGCGCTCGGCGACCTTCTGCAGGTTGTCCGGCGGCGTCAGTTCCTCCCGCACGGCACGGATATCCCGGTCCAGCAGTTGCAGATGGATGTTGAGGGCGTTCAACGGA
>DIZZ01000230.1:16528-16715 GCA_002428045.1 Verrucomicrobia bacterium UBA6015 | reverse complement strand
TCATCCGCTCGCTCTCCAGCAGGGAGGCCTCCTGCAGTCGATCCTTGGTGACATCCCGCAGGATGACGACCACGCCACTGTCCTTGGGGGAATTGGCGGATAGCGGAACCACGTAGAAGCTGACGATTCGATGCATGGGGTAGGTGATCTCGACATCCCGCGTGATCAGCTTGGACCAGTCGCCCTC
>DIZZ01000230.1:16331-16520 GCA_002428045.1 Verrucomicrobia bacterium UBA6015 | reverse complement strand
GGCCTGCATGTAGCGGGTGATGGGCCGCCCGGCCACGGTTTCCGGGTTGAACCCCAGCAACTGCCCGGCCACCCGGTTGGCATAGCTCAGCAGACCTCCTGCATCCATGACGAGGATGCCTTCCTGGATGGACTGGAAGATGGTTTCCAGCAGTCCGCGTTCCTTCGCCAGATGCAGGAAATGCGTCTG
>DIZZ01000230.1:364-16282 GCA_002428045.1 Verrucomicrobia bacterium UBA6015 | reverse complement strand
GATCGTGTCGGCATGGCATAGTCTCCAAAATCGGAAAGTTAACGGGGCCTGATAAAAACGCTCGGTGAGTCAATATGGCGCTTATACTAACGGCTCGGGAATCGCATCGCAAGCGCAAAGATGCTGTTGCCTCCCGAGTCCTAGGCGAAGCTGGGAAAACCGTGATGAAGGGTTAAAACCGTTCTTGAACCAAACCACCCGATGGGTTATGGATACAATTCATCGCCACACTTCACCGCAACCCTTTCTAGGGTACGCTTAATCGACTCTCTTTCAACGGATTATGAAATCGTTTAAGCGGGTCGGGTAAGGGTATCCGGTTAAGGGTTGGGACAAAGTGTGGCGATTAAGTGTGGGATGCAAAGAGCGGGTTCCTCCCCGTCCGCGTCGTGGGGAGGGCCGGATTCAACGTTGGCCGCGTCGTGCAAGCCATTGCCAGAATGTACCCGGAGCATCTTGCTCCGGTTGGCAGAGCCAATGGGAAAGCGAAAGACAGTGCCGTTCACCCCTGGGCTGTTCAAAAAGGAGCATAAGCTCTTTTTCGGGGTTCGGTGGACGAGAACGGCGACGAGAACGGATAAAGATGAACCAATCCTTTTTCATTCCTTGGGCTTTGCCATTTTCTTCCTCAGTCCGGAGCAGGATGCTCCGAGGACAGCTACCTTCTTCCGAATCCTTCGCAAAGGATTCGGGGGTTACTATTGAATTTTAAATTCCGCTTGCACCAGTCGCCGAGACAGACTACCTTACTGCGGTTGTCAGAATGCGTCTGAAGCGGATTGCCACGACACATGTAACCGAAGGAATTGAACATGTTGATTACCATGTTGAAATCGAAGCTGCATCATGCGAGGGTGACCGAGTCCGAGCTCGAGTATAACGGCAGCTTGACCATTGATCGCGACTTGATGGATGGCGTGCGCCTCAATCCCTATGAGAAAATCCTTGTAGCCAACATGGCCAACGGTGAACGGTTCGAGACGTATGCCATTCCCGGCCCTCGGGGGTCCGGCGTCATCTGCCTGAATGGGGCCACGGCGCACAAGGGCACGGTTGGTGACCGGTTGATCGTGTTTGCCTTTGCGCAGTTGTCCGAGGAGGAAGTAGCCAGCCACAAGCCACGGGTCACGGTGCTGGATCAGAACAACCGTCCGGTCACAACCGCCGTTGCCCCGATGGAGATCTGAAACGCCCTACTGTCCTTCCCTTCCGAATTTGCGATGGAGTTCCTTGAGTGATGTAAAGATCAGGGTGGGACGTCCGCGCGGTGACGTATAGGGCATTTCACACTGGGCTAGATCAACCACCAATTGCTCGATTTCCCCCAGGGACAGCCGCTGCCTGCACCCCACGGCAGCCCGGCACGCCGACTGCACCAGGGCATCCTCCCGAGCCTCCTGCCCACCGCGTGTGCCTGCCAGCTCCAGGCTTCCTGCCATATCCGAAATCAACGTCTTGACGGGGACGCTGTCAAAACAGGACGGAACCGCATCCACGACAAATGCATTGCCGCCGAACTCTGAGATCCCGAACCCCAGGTGCTGGAAAAGGGCAACATGCTGCCTCACGCGCGCTGCGTCACGAGCGGGTAACTCAACGGTATCTGGAATCAGCAGCGTCTGCGATTCGACCTTCCTGGCCAACACGGCACCCATCAGCCGGTCAAACAAGATGCGTTCATGGGCAGCTCGCGGATCCATCAGCACCATGCCCCCCTCGGTTTCGAGCACGACATAAAATCCTGCAATCTGCCCCAGGACCCGGCACCATGCCCAGGGGGCTCGGGGCGTGACATCCCCGGCTGCAGAACCTTTTCCGCTCGCTGCCATCGGTGCTGCGGGGATCGGTGCAGGCATCGGGGGCGCTGGGGGGGCTCCCGTCGCCGCGATCGGATCAACCGACCGTGACGCAAACACCTCGTCGACCGGAAAGCCTCCGGCAGGCGCATCAAAAGGCGGCAGGCGGCGGGGATAGGCAAAGGTGCGCGATGGCGGCAGGTCATCGATCTTTAGCACCGCTTCGGTTGGCGGCAAGGCGGACGGCATGGGGCGTTCGACCGACACCGGGGGATCCTCGCAAACGGGCGTTATGGCCAGCGACGCCTGGATGGCTGCAATAGCCACATCGCGTACATCGCCCGGATGGCGGAAACGGATCTCTTTTTTCGTGGGGTGGACGTTGACGTCAACCCACTCCGGTTTCATATCGATGAACAAGAACACCGATGGGTATCGCCCTTTTGCCAGCGCCCCGCGATACCCTTCGCCAATCGCGTAGCTCAGCAGTGACGGGCTGGTGGGGCGTCCATTGACAAAGACATACTGCTCGTTACGGTCGGCCCGGTGAGTGGTTGGCGGACTGATAAACCCATGTATTCGGACCCCCCGCTGCTCACACTGGACCGGCTTCAACTGCCTGACCAGCTCGACACTGAACAGGTCCCGCAAGCGATCCGTCAATGTTCCGGATCCAGCCAACCGGTATAAATCCCGCCCATCGACGGTCAGACTCATACCGATCGACGGATGCGACAGCGCCTGCACCATGAAGACATCGCGAATGTGGAAAAGCTCCGTCTGCTCCGTACGCAGGAACTTGCGGCGGGCTGGCACGTTAAAGAACAGATCGCGAATCTCGATCCGGGTGCCGGGCGGAAACCCGCCATCGCGGACATCCTGCAGCACCCCGCCAATGACGGTCAACTCCGTTCCCGCCTCGGCATCGTGAAGGGCGGTTGTCAAGCGCAGGCGGGAAACGCTGGCGATCGCCGCCATGGCTTCCCCGCGAAACCCGAGCGTATGGATCTTTTCGATATCATCGACATCGCGGATCTTGCTGGTGGCATGGCGCTCGATCGACAACAGGGCGTCATCCCGTGACATCCCGCAGCCGTTGTCGCAAACGCTGATCAGCTTACGTCCCGCCACGGCCACCGCCACATCAATCTGCATGGCATCGGCGTCAATCGCATTCTCCATTAGTTCCTTGACCACGGAGGCCGGACGTTCCACCACCTCGCCCGCCGCAATCTTGTTGGCGACCTGCATCGGGAGCAGATGAATCTTGTTTTCTACTGTATTCACGTCGGCAGCATAGCCGATTGTCCGTCGGAATAAAACTTAAAACGAAGCATTCGGGTAGGGTAGGGCGCACATCTCTCGTGCGGGGATTTTGAGGGTGACTTTGCAAAACATCATCCTTAGTGATCTTGATGGATAGTTCAATCCCCCGACCGTTCGTCTCTCTCAATCCCCGTCCTTCGTCGCTGACCCTAGACGTCAACCACGTCGCTGGCGTGGTCGGGATAGGTCATCCGCAGGGTGACGTGTGACAGTCCCTTTTTGCGCAGTGCCTCGCTGACCGTGTGCAGGGCCAGGGTCGGTCGGTTGCAGTCGCGGCTTAGGTGTGCAAGGAATACGGTGTGCAGGTGGGGGCCGGCCACTTCGCAGAGCAGTTCGCCTGCTGCGTGATTGGACAAGTGCCCATGTCGCGAGGCGATCCGCTGTTTCAAGGGCCAGGGGCGATCGGAATCGCGCAGCATATCCACGTCATGGTTGGCTTCCAGCACAATCACCTGGCACGGCTTCAACCGCTGGCGGATCAACTCTGTGGGAGCCCCCAGGTCAGTCACAATCCCTACCTTGCGTTCTCCCTCGGTAATCAAATACCCGACCGGTTCCTTGCAGTCATGCGGCACGCTGAACGTGTCGACCTTCAAGGACCCGATCGGGAACGCGTTGCCGGTGACGAACCGTTGCCAGGACAGTCCCGTTGATTTCGCATGCTTTTCGAGTTCTGCAACGGTCTCGGAGTTGGCATACAACCCCGCATTCAAGCGGCGTTGCAGAGGGCCGAGTGATGATTTGTGATCCTCGTGCGCATGGGTCACGCAGACGGCATCGATGCGGTCAACCCCGAGTGCGGCAAGCCGCTCGGTGGTCGCCTTGCAACTGATGCCCGCATCGATCAGCACATGGGTATCGTTCCCGCCAACATAGATGCAGTTACCTGAACTGCCACTCGCCAATACACAGACGCGTAATGCCACCACGCCACCTCCCCTTATTTTCGAACCCGGATGGCTGATCACGCCGACATACCATCACCATGGATGACAACCTAGTCCGAGATATGGTAAACGTCAATTGCTTTAGGTGTTGATTTATTGTTGTTGATGTTGGATGGTTGATTGCATCGGAATGGAATTGGAGAATGGTTATGATGACGAGATCAATTACCCGTTTGCGCGAACATTGGAAATTCACCCGGACCGCCGCTGTCGATGCCCTTTTGCCATCTTGCGACGATGCATCCTGGGCATCGGTTGAAGTCCCTCATGACTGGGCGATAGCCGGGCCCTTTGACAGGGAAAACGATATCGATCGGAAGGTTGTGAAAGGCCAGGCGGATCTGGAAGAGGGCGTACAGGAGGTCACCGGACGCACTGGCAGCCTGCCTCCTTTGCGGAGGGGGTGGCGCAAGGGGCGGAGTTCAGGATGTTCAGTGCTTGCATCTAGCGTGTGGGTTCTTATATTTAGCGTATGAATATATCAGTAGCTTGTGGTGGTACGGGTGGACATATTTTCCCGGGATTGGCAACGGCGGAGGAACTTCAGCGGCGCGGGCATGAGGTGACGTTGTGGCTGGCGGGGCGTGATGTCGAGGCGTCGTCGATCGCGGGGTGGCAGGGGCGCGTGGTGAAGATCCGTGCATCCGGCTTTCCCTCGGGCAGGATCGTGGTGGCGGTGGTCTCGGTCTGGCGCTTGCTCGGTGCATTCCGTTCGGCATGGCTGACGATGCGGGCCATGCGGCCGGACGTGTTGCTCTGCATGGGGAGCTATGCCTCGGTGGCCCCGTGTCTGGCGGCCCGCTGTGTCGGGATTCCGGTGGTGTTGCACGAGGCCAATGCGGTGCCAGGGCGGGCCATCTCGTTCCTGTCGCGGTTCGCCAGCCGGGTGGCCGTCGGCTTCGAGGAGGCGTTGGCGTATGTCCCTCGTGGCAAGGCGGTGGTGACGGGGTTCCCGTTGCGTCGGGGGTTCGCCCCGTCAGCTCCCCGTACGGCTGGCAAATCGCTATCTTTATTGGTGATGGGTGGCAGTCAGGGCGCACGGGTCTTGAACGAGCGCATGCCGAGGGTTGCCTCCGCGTTGCAGGCACATCATGAGGTGCGCGTTGTGCATCTGGCCGGACGCCAGTCGGCGGATGCTGTGGAGGCCGCTTATCGTGACCACAAGGTGAATGCCCAGGTCTTTGCGTTTTCGTCCGATATGGCGACGCTCTATGCGCAGGCTGACCTCGTCGTGGCGCGCTCCGGGGCGGCCACTTGCACGGAGCTGGCCGTTTGTGGATTGCCCTGCATCCTGGTGCCATTGCCCCATGCCCCGCGCAATCACCAGATGCGTAATGCCGAGGCCTTGGCACGGCAGGGTGGCGCGGTGGTGATGGCCGAGGCGGATTTTACAACGGAGACCATGGCACAGCGAATCGAGGCGCTGATCGCTCAACCGCAGATTCTGCAGACCATGCGGGAGGCGCAGCGCCATGCGGTGCCTTCCGATGGTACGCGCCGGCTGGCTGATCTGGTTGAAGGGCTCGGGACTAAAGGGTCTTGTCGACGGACACGCCATGCCTAAATGGTGAGGATTCGTACCCTTGCTGAATGAACGATGAAACGGAGGAAACAATGCCTATTTATGAATATTACTGTGAACGCTGTCACATGATCCTGAATTTCTTTGCCCGTACGCCCTCGCCATCGCGGCAGCCTGATTGTCCGCATTGTGGCAAAGGCAAGCTTCCGCGCCAGGTATCGCTCTTCGCCACCGGGCGCAAGGGGGCCTCCGAGGGGGCAGGGGGCGACGGTGAAGGCATGGACGGGTTAGATGGTATGGATGAGCACAAGATGGAACGGGCGATGGAACTGATGGCCTCGGAGGCCGAGCACCTGAACGAGGATGACCCGCGTGCAGCAGCCAAACTCATGCGCAAATTTTCCAACGTGGCGGGGATGGAGTTCAACGAGGGCATCGAGCAGGCGCTCCAGCGGATGGAGAACGGGGAGGATCCCGAACATGTGGAAGCGGAAATGGGCGATGTGCTGGATGATGCCAATCCCTTTGTCGTCAAGGGCGGTGCCAAACCCGGAAAGCAGGGCGGACGCGAACGCCGCCAGCGCGGTGCCCCGCGACACGATGCCGCGCTATATGATCTTTAGCGGGAGCGTCTGAGCCCTCGGATTTCGCCTCGGCAGAACAGCAGGACAGCCGCCGCATAGGCGATGGTGCCGCTCAGCATCAACGCCACCAGGCTCATCCCCTGGCCGGTTTTCGTGGCGGTCGTGAACCGTGCCAAGGGGGTAATCCAGTGCTCGGTGGTGCGAATGGCGAGCGCCATAACCGCAGTGCAGAGGATCACCCGGGCAAAGGTACTGGCTAGTTTTCGCCAGCCCGGAGAGCCTATCCGGCGGGTCAGGATCACCGCCAGGATGGCTCCATTCACGCCGCTGGCCACCACCGTGGCAAAGGCCAGGCCAGCATGTTTGTAATAGGTCGGCAGCGTGACCACCAGGATTACATTCAGGACCAAATTAATGGCGACGGAAAGCAGGCCGATCCGCACCGGTGTGCGAGTGTCCTTGATCGCGTAAAAGGCCGGGGTCAGCATTTTATAAAGGCTGAAGACCACCAATCCAGGGGCGTAGGCAACGAGGGCTCGGGCGGTCAGCGTGGTGGCCTCGGCATCGAATTCGCCGGTTTCGTAGGCCAGTCTAGTGATCGGCGTGGCGAGGACCATCAGCCCGGCGGCGGCGGGGGTCATGATCAGCATCAACCCGTTCAGTGACCGCGCGAGCGTGGCCGGGATCTCGCTCTCGCGATTGGCGGCAGCCTGCTTGGCAAAGGCTGGCAGGAGCACTGTCCCCAACGCCGTGGCAAAAATGCCGAGCGGTAGATAGATCAGGCGCTCGGCGTAGGAGAGTGCCGCCGGAGCCCAGTCTCCGGCCCAGAGGGCGAGGACGCCGTCGACGATGACATTGATCTGATGTACGCCCATGCCGACGGCGGCCGGTCCCAGTCTCCACAGGATCGTGCGGATATGCGGATCGCGCCACGTGAACGAGATCCGTGGTAGCACACGCAAGCGACGCATGATGGGCAGTTGCGAGACCAGTTGAAGAATCCCCGCCAATAGCACGGCCCAAGCGACGCCTACGATCCGTTCGTCCTGGGTATCCCCCAGGCGGGGACACACCCAGACCACCGCCGCAATCCAGACCACGTTCAACAGGACAGGCGAGGCGGCGGAGACGACGAAGTGCCCTACGGCATTCAGGATGCCCATGCAGAGGGCCACGATGCAGATCAGGACCATGTAGGGAAGCATGATGATAAGCAGCGGTAGCACGGCCGCCAGTCGGCCATTGTCCGGGGCATAGCGCATGGCCAGTGCGGCAGCCATCATGCCGGCACCGGTGACGAGTGTCAGGAAAGTGGCCAGCAGTCCCAGTGCACGACCGGCCAGTTGGTTGGCCTTCTGGCGCCCGTCCTTTTCCAAGGCCTCCGCGAATACCGGCACAAAAGCGGCGGACAGCGCTCCTTCGCCGAACAGGCGGCGGAACAGGTTGGGAATTCGGAAGGCGATTTCAAAGGCTGATTTGGCGAGGCCGATACCGAAATAGCGGGCCATGATGATCTCGCGTACGAACCCAAGCAAGCGGCTCATGCCTGTGAAAAATCCGACTATGGCGGCGTGACGGAAGATGCTCATGGGATTTGCAGTGATCCGAGGGCGGCAGCCGCAACCCGCTCGGGCGTGATGCTTGCCAGCGCGTGTGTGGCGGCGGTATCATTCCGGGCAATGTCGCGGGAAACACAGACGTCAGCGGCTTGAATGCACTGGTGCCCGGCCCCCAGCGGTCCAGTTTTCCTGGCATCGGTTAAACCATAGATCGCAACGACCGGGGTCCCTGCGGCGGCGGCTAGATGCATGCCGCCGCTGTCATTGCAAATCACGGTGTCGCAGGTGCCCAGGGCGGCGGCCAATTGGGGTAGGGAGGTCTGGCCCGCCAGTGACTGGCTGTCGGGTTGCAGGGCTTCGTCGATGCGCTGGCAGACGGGACGTTCCGCCGCCGTGCCGAAGATGACGAATCTGCATTTTGACTTTTCGCGGAGCATTCGGGCGGCGGCGATATAATGCGCCTCGGGCCATTGCTTTGATACGCCCCGGGCCGCGCCGGGGATGAGGCCGATCATGCGGGTATCCGATTCGGGGCAGGGCAGGGGATGGGAAAGGGTTGAGCATTTCATACTGGGCGCGGGCAGCTCCGTGGTTCCGTCTAATTGCAGGATATCGACGTACTCCCATTGCTGATGTCCCTGGCGAGCCCGTTCCGAAAGGCTGACCTGCTCCGTCAGAAGAAGCTGGCGTCCGTGTCCGCAGGTTCCTATCCGGTGTGGGATGCCCGCAAGGAAAGGGATCAGCGAGGATCTCCAGGAGTTTGGAAAAATATAGGCACGGTCGAAATCACGGCGACGGATGTCGGCAGCGGTCCGCCAGACACCGGCGTGACCGGGCACGAGCGGGATGACGTCATCCACCGCCGGGTGCAATCGCCAGAGTGCTTCCAGGGGTGGTTTGGTCAGCAGGGTGATCCGCACCTGGGGATGTCGCTGTCGGAAAACCTGCAGGGCTGGCATGGTCATGCAGGCATCGCCCAGCCAGTTAACCCCTACCATCAGGATGGATGACGTGGGGTTCACGATGCCGGACTCTTTTCGATATCGCGGAAACAGATCCGGGCAATGCTGGCCCTGAAGTCGGCTTCGCCTTGCAGGATATCGATATCCACGCGTAGGAAATAGATCGGCACGTCATAGCGTCCGAGACTGGGAAAGCGGACCGCATCCTTTTCCGTGGTGATGATGGCGTCCGCCTTTTCGCGACGGGCGTTGTTGATGATATCGATCAGTTCCTGCTGGCTATAGCGGTGGTGATCGGCAAAACGGCAGTGCTGGATAATGGAGGCACCAAACGATTCCAGCGAGGATTCGAACCCTGCCGGGGCGGCGATCCCAGAGAGCGCCGTGACTCGCTTGCCTGCCAGGTAGCCTAGCTCCTTGCGGTCTCTACTGGTGACATGCTGCAAGTAGCGGGGGCAGTGGCGGCATTCGATGATTTCCGCCTTGGTATTCAGGCGACGCAGTTGCGCCTTTAGCTCCTCGGTGCCGTTGCCATCGGATTTGGTGATAAAGATAAAGTCCGCCCGTTTGATGTTCTTGATCGGCTCGCGCAGGATGCCGCGCGGTAGCACGTTCTCGTTGCCGAAGGGATTGGTCTTGTCCACCAGCACGATTTGCACACGGGGCTTGAGCGAGAGGTATTGGAACCCATCGTCCAGTATCAGCGTGTCGCAGCCGAGTTTATTGATTGCATAGCGCCCGCTCTTGACGCGGTCCTTGTCCACCAGGACGGCCACGTTGGGCAGGTTGGAGGCCAGCATGTAGGGTTCGTCGCCGCTCATGGCGGAGTCCAGCAACAGGGCGTTGCCGTCGGAGACGATGCGGGGGGGCGTGCGTTGTTCGTGAAGCGTCAGTTTTTGCGATAGTCGCTGCAGGAAGGGCGGCTGGGCCTTCTTATAGCCACGGCTCAGGATGGCCACGCGGCGGCCCGCCGCCTGCAGTTCCCGTGCAAAGATTTCCACCACGGGGGTTTTTCCTGTTCCGCCGACCGTCAGGTTGCCGACGCTGATGACCTGGCACCCCAGTGTGTGATGCCGCAGGATACCCTTGTTGTAGCACCAGAGACGTAGTTGGATGATACTGCGGTAAATACGCGAGAGTTGCTTGAGAAACCACAGAAACAGCCGTATACGCTTCGAATGCCCTTGGTCGGCACCCTTGCGTTCAATCAGGCGAATCAGGAATTTCTCGGAACTTTCCAGGTTATTATGCTTCATGCTGTCCTAAATTATTTAAAACGGCGAGGAGGCTAACCGATTCCCTCTGAAATGTCCAGTCAGGGCTGAGATGATCTCAGCCCTGGTCACACAGGGCTGAATAAATATAATCTTGTTGGTTGCCTGGGATCGGGTATTGTATGCTCGGCGCTTGCTTCTTCCGAGGCAAGCTCGGTGGGTAGCGTGAGATCGAGGCTGGAGGGGAGGCAGAATGGGAGGTGTGAGGTGAACAGCAGGCGGCGGTTGCAGACATTACTTGACGGTGGTATTCCCGATGTACCGCCAACCTGGGAATTGGTTTTCCAGATACAGGAACCGTTTTTCGGCATGCCCCCTCGGCATGTTGTACGGAATGCGACCTATGGTTCCGAGCAGCAACGCAAAGAGGCGCTCTGGAACTACGACGTCGATGTCTATGAGCGATGCGTGGAGGAGCTCGGCTGGGCTGCAATCCCCGGGAGCTACAACCCTGAGGAGCTGGCGTTTCGCAAGCAACGAATCGGGAATCGTGCCCTGGTCGTCGGATTTGATTACGATGGTGTGTTCTATATGCCGGAGGGGCATGCGATCATGGATTTCTCGGTCCGTCTCTACGAGGATCCGGAGTCGATCCAGGACGAGGCCCGTGAGAAGTGCAACCGGGCCAAGGAGACCTTTCGCCGGCATGTCGACGCCGGTGCGGACATCCTTCTGGGCACCTGGGATATGGGGTTCAATACGCAATCGTTCGTTTCGCCCGAAAAATTTGAAGCGATCGTGGTCCCCTATATGACCGAGCTGGTTGCTTGTGCGCATGATCTTGGCCGCAAGCTGATTATCCACAGTGACGGTTGTCTCACGGCGATCCTGGACCAGATCCACAAGACTGGCATAGACGGTTATCAGTCGGTTGACCCGCAGGGGGGCATGGACATCAAGGCGATACGCGCCCGGTATCCCGACTGGCTGTTGATGGGCAATGTGGCGTGCAACATGCTGCAGGATGACGATGAAGCGAAGATTCGCGAATCCGTGCAGTATTGCATGCTGCATGGAGGAATAGGCAAGCCTTACATCTTCTCCACATCCAATTGCATCTTCAACGGAATGCCGGTGGATAGCTACAAGATCATGCTGTCGGAATATAATCGGCTGTGCAAGGTGCCTAGAGCTATGCCCAGGAGTCGTTCTACAATCTGAACACCCCGAGTTTCTGGGCCAAGTGGATTTTCGACTTCCATGACCAGCAGGATGAGCAATCCGGCCTTGTCGGCTATATCTGCCCCCTGCCCGGGTGGGGCGAGGATCTGGTCTGGAGCGCTGCCTTCATCCTGATCCCCTGGTGGCACTATCTCCATTACGGCGACCGTCGCCTCCTGGAGTCCGCTTATCCGCACATGAAGAAATACCTGGTCTACCTTGAAAGGACCGGGAAACGGATGCTGCCTGATCTCTCCGGTCGTAAGCCGAGCGACCTGCTCTTTCCGCAATGCGACTTGGCGGCGCGGTATCCCGCACCAGAAGACCACGGCTACCTGCAGCATTCCTGGTTTGCCGATCATCTCGCCACCCATGAGGTGGGATCCGGGCTGGGCAGGGACCGGCTAACTGCACGGCGACGGTTCATATCCCGACGCCGGATGGGTATGATCCGAGCCGTTTTACATTGCGCTTTCGCTGCCTAAATCTGCCATAATGAGCAATATGAGAGCGGGTGGAGATTTGCATGAGCTGCCGATGTATTAGTCTTAATTATCTCTAAATAAGGCGGTTAGTGGCGGAGGGTGAGGGATTCGAACCCCCGGATACCTTACGGCATCACATGATTTCGAGTCATGCGCATTCAACCGGACTCTGCCAACCCTCCGTGCAGCTAATCAAACTTCCAAAGAACATAACGGCTTCCATTGGTATTGTCAATATTTTCGCAGCCAAATTTCGCAGACAAAAAACGCTCCGGTTTTAATCAGGATGCATGGCCCGCCTGACGGCATTCTGGGCTTCGGTGTTTGATGGCTCCTGTTGCAGCACGCCGACGAGAAGCTTGAGTGCTTCGACGGTCTGACCAACATCCAGAAGAGCGATGCCTAGTCCGGTTTGTGCCATCCGATGCTCAGGGTCCAAGGTCAGTGCCTGCCGGTACATGGTTATCGCCTGTGGCAGGCGACCGGTTGCTCGGCACAGGGTGGCGATTCCAACCATGGCCGGGATATGCTGTGGTGTCGTCTCCAGGATCTGTCGATACGTTGCTTCCGCAGCACCCAGATCGCCGCTGCGGGCCTGGGCAACAGCCAGGTTGTAATAGGCCCGGTCGGTCGGATTCAGTTCAATACTTTTTTTGAAGCAGGCAATCGCCTCTGGCCAGCGCTGTTGCATGAAGCGGACATGCCCGAGGTTGAAATGCAACTTTGGCCGATCCGGCTTGATCTGGATCGCCTTCTCGAAATGAGGGGCCGCTTCGTCGTTGCGTCCCTTCCTGCTCAGTGCCGTGCCCACCCCGTTATGCATCATCCAGTTGTCGCGAGTAACGGTGGCCGCATGCGAAAACAGTGATAAACTGTCATTCCATCGGTTGACCTGTTGATTCGTCAATCCGATCAGCCCCAGTGTCAAGCCAACGGCGGCGATGCCCAGAGAAAGCTGCCATGACCGGGAGCACCGCCAAAGCGCATCAAATCCGATCGCTGCCAGTGTATAAAGACCGATGGCAGGAATGTACAGGAAGCGATCCGCCATGGCATGCCAGCCGAACTGGACGAGTCCAATGACCGGTACCAGGGTAATCAAATACCAGAGCAGACAGGGGAGTAGCCAAGGACATCGTTGCCGTTGTTTCCATGCGACGGCCATTGCCGCCGCACTGGCCGCCAAGGTGAGCATCGTTACGAGTATCGGCCATGCCCCGGGATGCGGATACAGGACGGCCAGGTTGGCGGGCCAGAGGAGGCTGCCGATATAGCGCCAGACGCTTACACTGGCATTGCTGAAGCGGCCCCAGAGAGAGATGGTTTCCATGTCCAGAAGGGATTCGCCGGTGGCCTGAACATGGAAGGTGATCACGACCGAGACGAGCACAGGCATCAGTAGCGGGAGTTTTTCGATCAGCACCGTTCGCCAGTTGACGGGGGCATCCATGGAAACGCGTCGCAGTGGCCAGATGTCGAGCAGCAGCAAAATGGCTGGCAGCGTCATCAGCATCGGTTTGGCCATGAGTCCGAGGACGAGCAGCAGGAGAACCGCGAGGTAGCGTGCGACCGATGGTTTCCGTGCATAGGCGAGATAGGCGAGGATAGCTGCCCACCAGAAGGGCGTACTCAAGACATCCTTGCGTCCGGCGACCCAAGCTACCGACTCGACATGCACCGGGTGCAAGGCAAAGAGCAGGGCGGTCGCCAGGGCGATGACGCGGCGCCCTGTCAGTTGCAGCAGGCAGGAATAAACGAGGATGATATTGATCAGGTGCAGCAGCAGGTTCGTACGGTGCAAGGCGGCAGGTTCAACGCCGCTCAAGGATACATCCGTCATATAGCTCAGCCATACCAATGGTTGCCAGGTGGAGGCATAAAATGCCGAAAATGCCCAGCGGATCCCCGGCCACGTCAGACCTTGCTGGACGATTAGGTTTTCATAGACATACAGGTCGTCGTCCAGCCCGATAAAATCGCAATGAACCACACCGCCATAGGCCAGCCATGCCGCCGCCAGAGGCAACACCAGGGGAATCCACGGGGTTGATGACAACCGTTTGATCCCGAGTTCGGTTATATGCGACAAGGACTTTCCATATTTCAACCATTTCATGAACGATCCCGTGGGTTCTGATGGACACGCTGAACACGCTGTGCAATCTATCGTACCTGGACGATAAGGGCAACCGGATTTTAAGCGTTGCATGCGGTTGTCCTATCGGGCATGATGAACTGCATGAGACGTTCATGCTTCATCGGTTTTTTCGGCGTTTTGTTGGGGTTCCTGCTGGTGGCTGGGGCACTATCCATAATGCCATCACGCCAGGTGCCGCTGCCTCCTGTTTCGGTGCCGGTACCGACCCCAACAGCCCCGTCGCAGCATCAGGCGCACCTCATCCGACCGCCACGACCGGCAGCGCCGAACATCGCGGTGTCCGGGGGTACGCTGGCGGTAGCACCGGCTGAAGCACCTGCCGATGAATGTGCTCGTGTCGAGGAGGCGATTGATGGCGAGTATGCGCTGACGTTTTTCAATGCCCGTGATCGAGCGGCATTTGAGGCCATGGCATCGCGTTATGGTATCCGCATTATTGACCGGCTGGCGGTCGCCAATGCCTTGCGCATTACCGCCCCCGATGCCGATGCCCTGCGAGCGCTCCTCAAGGCAGCACCCATGCCGTTGACCTTCCTGCCGAATATCCATGTGCGCCTGCCTCCGCTGCCCGAAGGCCCTGCGGCCACCGCCCCGGACGTCCCCTATACCGGCTTTGGCAACGGGGCTCTGGCTTGGCTCGGCGTGCCCGATCCGGCATCGGATTGGGGGCGCGGTATTCGCGTGGCGGTGCTGGATACCGGCATCCCCTCTGCATTCCCGGGGCGCGTGGGATACCGTGTCGATTTGACCGGAACCGGGTTCGGGCAAGCGCAGCACGGGGGGGCTGTCGCCTCGCTGATCAGCGGTCTGCAGGGCATGGTGCCCGGTGCTGAACTGCTGGATATCAAGGTCTTGACCGATGGCGGTTCGGGCGATGCCTTCACGCTGGCAAGGGGAATCATTGAGGCCGTTGATCGCGGGGCCCGCCTCATCAACATTTCCGCAGGCACCCGGGGTGATAGCCCCGTGTTGCGGGCGGCCGTTGCGTATGCGATCGAGCGGAAGGTCATGCTGATTGCCGCGGCGGGTAATGACGGTCGTCCCGGGGTGCTCTATCCGGCTGGCTATGAGGGTGTCGTGGCGGTTGGTGGGGTGGATGCTGCGGGCCGTCACTTGTACTTTTCAAACACGGGATCTGCCGTGGATCTGAGTGCTCCCGGCATCGGTATCGCCGTGCCTGCGGCACAAGAGGGTGCACTGGCCAGTTTCTCGGGGACCTCGGCAGCAACCCCGTTTGTAACGGCGGCGGCCGCGCTGCTGCTGGCGGAGACGCCCTCGCTGGCTCCGCCGGCCTTGCTCGCCCTGCTGCAGGGCTACAGCAACGATGCCGAAGCCCCAGGGCGGGATGATGCCACCGGTGCCGGTATTCTGGATGCCGGACGGCTGCTGGCGAGGAACGAGCCCGGCCTTGTTGACATGACGGCGTATCGTCCCTATCTGCAAAGCGATCCGCCGCCCGGGCGGATCCGTGTCGACGTCATCGGTCAGAACCGCGGCACGGTAGTCCTGCCCGAGGTCATCATGGAGATAACCCTTGATGGACAGGTGCAGACCCTGCGATTCCGCAATATCGGTGTCGCTGACATCACGGTGCATACCCTCGACCTGCCGGCCCCCGTGCTCGACCAGGATGGTCTTGACGTCACCATCCACGTTCGCCCTGCAGGCCTTGCCGATATTCGTCCGCAGGACAACATCATCCGCGCCGTGCTGCTGCCGCAGATACCTTAGCGTGTGATCTGGATGATAACGGCGGGGCCGCCCACGGGGCTTACGGTATAGGCGGTGGAGGCCGGGATCAGGCATGAGGTGCCCTTGTCGGCATTGGCGACAATGCCGTTGGCACCGATCAGTATCGAACCGCTCACCACAAAGACGGCGTGGAAACTGCGGCCGTCGTGCTGGACCGTCTCCGGCTCGTTCAGGACGATGCGCCGGGTGTCGAAGAACGGGCTCTTGATGATCGTGGCGTGGCTGTTGTTGCCGACACCGGGAAGCGGGTGAGGTGACGTGACCTCGGGCTGTGCATGCTCCCAGTCAATCACTTCCAAGGCCTGCTCAAGGTGCAGTTGGCGGGGATTGCCCTGCTCGTCCGTCCGGTTCCAGTCGTAGACGCGATAGGTGGTGTTGGAGTTCTGCTGGAT
>DIZZ01000230.1:0-315 GCA_002428045.1 Verrucomicrobia bacterium UBA6015 | reverse complement strand
CGGGAACGGCGGCTAGCGCATCCTGCTCCAGGCGTTGGTTGGACAAGGCGTCCATGAAACGCTCCTGGGTGACACCCGGCTTGAGGCCGGCATAGATCACCGAGGAGGGCGGGGCATCGAGAAGATACCACATCTCGGTCTTCGGCTCGCCATCGCCACGATGCTGCGTACCCGGATGGACCTGCACGCTCAAGTCCTTGCGGGCATCAATCAGCTTGATCAGCAGCGGGAAGGAGGTCTCCGTCGAGTCAGTGCCAAGCAGCGCCGGTCCGAATTCCTCAACAAGCGACCGTAACGTGCGTCCCTTCAGGTGAC
>DIZZ01000132.1:10568-10736 GCA_002428045.1 Verrucomicrobia bacterium UBA6015 | reverse complement strand
CATCAGCCCCCGAAGGGCGATGGGGCCACCCTCGTGCTCCTGAAGAGCGCAGGCATTCGGGGGGATCGGTGAACGACCACAGCCACGGGTTGCGAGGGGGATTCATCTTAATCCTAATCCTCATCGTAATCGTAATCGAATCCGGCAGCCGATTAGGATTACGATTAG
>DIZZ01000132.1:0-10506 GCA_002428045.1 Verrucomicrobia bacterium UBA6015 | reverse complement strand
AGGACGCCTGCGCCCTACCCAATACCCATCACGGCGAGTATCTCTCGGCTGTTTCTCCCGTGGACTAATTGTTCAGGAGGGGGGGGCGATTTGTTGCGCGGTCATGCGCGGCGGATGCACCCAAAGTATCGAATCATTCGGTTCGACTGCTTGACAAGATGATCCTGATCATGCATAGTGGCACTATACATGAATGAGGTGATATGATGCAGGCAACCATTGTCGATCTACGATACCATATGAACGATGTCCTCAAGGCTCTCGACCGGAACGAGGATGTTGACATCCTCTATCGAGGTAAGACCAAAGGCGTGCTGGTCGCGACGGCTGGCAGGACCTGCACAAAGGTCGAAGCACATCCTTTCTTTGGCATGCGAGGCACCGAGTCATCCGTTGATGCAGAAATGGATCGTCTGCGCGGGGGACGCTTTCGTGATATTTGATACGGACATCTTCATCTGGATTGAGCGGGGTAACCCCAAGGCAGCCACCCTTGTTGAACAGGAAGAAGAACGTTTCATATCCGTGCAGACCTATCTGGAGTTGCTGCAATGTGTGCAGAACAAGGCGCAGCATGATTGCACCAAACAGTTCTTAAGGGATTTTGGATTCAGGACGCTCCCGCTTACCGAGACGATCGGCCATCGGGCGACCGTCTACATTGAGGAGTACTCCCTTTCCCACGGGCTCAGGGCTGGCGATGCACTCATTGCTGCAACCGCCACCGAGAACAACATGACACTTTGCTCAAGCAGCGCCAAGCACTTCAGGCACATCAAGGAATTAAAGCTCAAGGTGTTTCGCCTCTAGTCGCCTGTTCAGAAATTAAAAAGGACTGGCCAATGTCGTGATGCTGGCTGAGCAGTATTTCCAAGCCATCAGTATTCCGGAAAAAGCCCGCAATGATGCGCTCCATCTTGCGGTGGCAACACTTAATGGCATGGATTATCTGGTAAGCTGGAACTGCAGTCACATTGCGTCCGCGAGAGTTCGTGGAATTGTCGAGTCGGTTAATTTGACAAACGGTTATGCAACTCCGATTATCTGTACCCCCGAGGAATTAATGGAGGTTTAACTCATGAATGACGAAATAATCGATGAAATTCGGAAAGTTCGTTTTGAAATGGAGACGAAATACAGCACTACGGATCAATACCTTGCCCACCTGCAATCTGAACAGCAAAAAAATCAATCCCGTTTGGTGAGGCTATGTCCACGTGTAATTCCAAAACGGAAGATTGTTTAACCTTTCTTATCGTGGTAGCAGGCTGTAAATAGCAACTAAAGGCGTGTCTTTGATCGGGAAATCGAGTCCGTTTACGGCACAGGGGAGATATTTCAAACTTCATCGTGAACATTGCCGTTAACGGCAACGAAACAAACTCCATCGTCACCTTTGCCGAGAACAATATTGGCGAAATTATGTGCCAATTCATTTTCCTAAAAACCCTGCCAAATCCTTGTCGAGATCAGGAAATCTGAAGGGCGATGGGGCCACTCTTGTGATCGAATATCAAACCGCTACCCGATTGCCTGGCAAGACAGGCCTGTGATGGCTCTTGCTGTTGCTGCTGGTTTCCATTGGGTAGGGCGCAGACCTCCGGGCAAGCCGGACGTGGCATAGGCGGTGGTCCGACGGGCGCGGCTTGACAACGAGGACGCCTGCGCCAATACCCATCACGGCGAGGAATCGCTCGGCTGTTGTCTCGGCTGCTTCTCCTGTGGAATAATTTTACAGGAGGGGGGCGGAGGGAACATCGGAGGCTGGTGCTCGGGGGGGCTCATTGTGAATACTTATTGGGGTTGACATGCGCTCGCAGACAGGAATGGCCGCGCCATCTTGAGGGATATCCAATCAGGGTAAATTCCATTGCTTGACATACCTTATATGGTATATTACTGTTTCGTTATGTGGGAGATCTATGAGCATCATAATCTTGTGAGGCGACTTTCTCGAATGCCTGAAGAGGTTCTGAAGCGGTATGAGAAATGGAAGGATATTGTTATCATATCAGGCCCCGATGGTCTTCGGCTGATCAAGGGATTCCATGATGAGGCACTTAGGGGCGAGTGGAATGGATATCGGTCATCAAGGCTTGGTAATCAGTATCGGGTAATCTACAAAATAGAGAATCAGCAATACTACGTTCAGGTTATCAACCTGACGGCCCACGACTATCGGAGGAAATAAAGTGAAAGGTTATCGCAAGGCACGCAAAACCATTGAGGTCTCTGTCGGGGAGTCTGTCCGCATCATGCGGGAATTACAGGAACTCAGCCAGGCGGAACTGGCCGCGCTCACCGGAATCGCGCAATCGACCATTTCCGCGATCGAGAATAATCGCATCAACCTCGGCGTCGAGCGGGCAAAGGCACTCGCCATAGCGCTGAAATGTCATCCAGCAGTGCTTGTTTTCCCAGGCTGGGAGATCGCATCCCTCCAAGCCGCCTAAGGGAAAGACGGGGGCAGGCTGTAAATATCAGTCGAACCCAGCAGCCGATTAAGATTACGATTAGGAGAGAGACCAACGGTAGGGCGCAGACCTCCGGGCAAGCCGGACGTGGCATAGGCGGTGGTTTGACGGGCGCGGCTTGGCGAGGACGCCTGCCCCTACCCAATACCCATCACGGCGAGGAATCGCTCAGTTGTTGTCTCTCCTGTCTCTCCTGTGGAATAAATTTACAGGAGGGGGCGGAGGGAACTTCGGAGGCTGGTTCTGTGGAAACCGGTGTACACCCAACTGGCCAACTGGGCCAAGTGAGGAATTGACATTTCGCGGGATATCGCGACAATGCCGAACAACCATGGGAAAACGACCGAAGAAAAAGAGTGGTTCTAGGCCATCCGCATCGCCAGCGAGCGGTGGGGGTGCTGCTGATTTGCTTGATCTGGAAAGCTCTATATACCATTTGCGCGGTCGGCGCAGCGTTGTGCTGGCCCGCCAGATCAGGCAGGATGAACGCATTGCTGCGGACCGGCGGGGTAAGCTGGTGGCGGCGGCCCATGAGACCTATGTGCGCGAAATGCTGGAGGGTGGCCATACCGGAGCCGCGCAGGATCATGCCCGCTCGGTCATCGGCAAGGAACCGGAGATGGGGAAGCACTGGGCGTTGAGCCTGCATGTGCGACTGGGGCTGGTTGACGACCTTGAGGCTGTCAGCCAGGATGCCGCCTGGCGGGATCGTCTGCGCCTTGAACTCGTTGATCCTGCGGATTTGCTGGGCTGCCCCGTGGCCGATATCGCCACCGATGCCCAGGCGGTATGCGAGGCCTGGAAAACGGCCGACAGCGGCCCGTTGCCGACAGCAAAAACCTTGATCGCCAGCATCGGGCGGCGGTCCCTGCTGGTTGATTGGCGCCTGTTCTTGCAGGCCAGCATTGCCGCACGGGAGGGAAATGCCCAGGAGATGGATGCCGCACTGGCCCGGATCATGCCCGGCACCCCGGCGGCGGGGCTGGGGCGGCTGCTCAACGCCTGCCTGCGACAGGATCGTGCGGCGCTTACCGAGACCGAGCTGGCCCAGGCACTTGCGGTTCCGGCATCCGATCTGGCGACACAGGCCAGCGTTTTGTCCGCTGCGATGAAACAGGAACGAGTGCGCACCTCGGATTTAGCAAAGAACATGAAGCTGTTGCTCAAGCCGCTGCTGGCCGAACGTCGGCCATCTGCCGCCAATCTGGTGGTTACCTCGGTATGCAACAAGCGTTTGGAGCCTGTGCTTCTGGACGAGATATGTGGAGCCGGGGTTCCGGGACACTATGTGTACCTTTGCGGCGGCTTGGCCAATTTTCCAAGGGATGAGTGGGGCGACGAGCTGGATAAACTCTTGCGGCACGGGGGGTGGTCGCCGCAGGAACGGGCCGTGCTCCTGCTCGAGCAGGCCCAGGGTATGCGGCAGAACCTTGAATCCGATGTCTGTTTCGATGACGATGATTCCGATGAGGAGGACGGTGAGGATGATTTGCGGACCATCCAGGCGTCGTGCCGGCAGGCGACCGGGCTGTGGCCCGGATTGCGCGATATCTACGCCACTTGGTGCTGGGCTGAGCGATACGACAAGACCCACCATGCCGAATCGGCCGAGGTTCATGCCTTTCCCTCGGATCCGAACGCCTGGTCGCGTCTGGTATGCCGCCTGGCGGTCCTGGGTAAATTCAAGGAATGCGCCCCCGCCCTGGCCTCGCTGGCCGACTTGCCCGGCACGCAGGAGCTCTGCTCCCGTGTGACCTCCTATATCACCTTCCAGAAGGTGCGCGACGCCTGCAGGCGCGAGCAGTCCTATGATACGGTGAAATCCCTTGCCGAGGCCTACAAGGGCGACAATCCCTTCGAACAGGTGGAGATCGCGGTGCGGCAGTTGATGCGAGCGTCAGGCAAGAATCAGAAGCGCGAGAGTGGTGAAGCTCTGGCGGCGCTCGGCCATCCCTGGCTTGCCGCCGTGTGGCGGTATGATTTGGCGGAAGAGAAAATCACGGCCTCGATATTGCCAGCCCCCCTGAAAACCTCGCTACAGGCAAACCCTTCCCTGGTGGTGGCTGATTTCCTCCTGCTGACGCAACACCCGGAACGTTCCCGTATCCACTGGGAGGACCATAGCCTGTTCAAGGCGTTGCTGACGGCGCTTGAAAATCCGGTTATTCCCTTGACGCAGGTGCAGGATTGCCTGCACGCGCTGCTGCTGCAAAGCTGGCATGACGTGTTCATCGACCTGACCTGCGATTTCATGCCCTCGCTGTTGACGATAACCGCCCGCCTGCTCCATTCGGGGGATCAACCCTCTCCTGCGGCCGTCGCAGGCTTGGCGTTCCGGGTGCTTCTATATGAAGACGCCGAGATCGATGAAGAGATCGAACAAAAGGGAATCTCGGGCATCTTGCTAAAGACCATCAGGCAGTTGGCGACAAATCCCCAGAACAAGGGCATCGTGCGCGACGTCGAGGATAAGGTCGGGTTCCCGACCCGCGAAGGGGCTGAGACGGCAGGCGAGATCGATGCGCTGGCGATCTGGCGGCAGCAATGCACGATCCTGACCCCGGATGCGTTCTTCAAACACGTTTCCTCGGTGAAACGGGCGCGGCGGGGCCGCCGCAAGACAAAGGGCAGTGTGCCGCCGGTTGATCCCGTGGCGGAACTCGCTCGAATCATGGGATTTCCGGGGGGCATGGACGACGATGACGGGGAGGGCTTCGGCGCGGGCGAGGTACCGTTTGATGAGCCCCTTGAAAAACCGGCAGCGAAGCGGAAAACCCCCGGGAAAAAAGCCGTCCCCCGTGTGCGTGCGCCGGTTCCGCAGTTTGATTTGAACAAGTGCTACCCGAACAGTGAAATTGAGTTCGAGGCGTTGATCGAGAAGATGGCGGCAGACGGCAATGCAGACGATAAGCTTCTCCTGCTGCGCAAGATCGACACGTCAACACTCTCCGACGCCGCCAAGGGTCGGTTGCGGAACCGGCTGGCAAAGCGTATTGAAGAAAAGGACAAGGTACCCTTCTGATGCAGACACAGGACCCCTATCTATTGCTTGGCCTCAAGGAAAATGTGACCGATAGCGACGTCACAGCGGCGTTTCATGCGGCGTTGCGCAAGTATCCGCCGGAACGTGAGCCGGAGCGGTTCGCACAGACCAGCGAGGCGTACGAGGCGATCCGCACGGAGGAGCAGCGCGTACGGCGCCGGCTGTTTCCCCCGTGCCTTTCCCCCGCTGAGCTGGCGGGGTATTTTGATGTGCCTGTCGATCGCCATGCCTCGGTCGGCATAGGCCGTGACGTCTGGCTGCGTGAGGCGCGTAAAAACTGGGCAAGGAGTCGGCTATCATGAGCGATGATCTATCCGTTGATGAAATCGGTGAATGCAGCGAGGTGTCCTGGAAGGATGCCGTACTGGCCGACTTCAAGGCGTGGTTGGATGCGCTGCCGGACGATGAGCCGCTACCGGGCGACGAGGATGCCGAGCAGGTGGAGGATGCCGATCTGTTGAGTCTGGTCGGTGAGATGACGGCGTTGCGTCAGGAAGTGAAGCTGATGAGCCGGGGCACCGGCAAGTTGTCGCGGACGGTCGAGCAGGTCTCGCAGGACGTGTCCACCAATGTGGTGCCGCTGGCCGATGAGATCCGGCGGCTGGACCGCGAGGCCCGCACCAGCGAGACGCGGGGCGTCCTGAGTCCGCTACTGCTGGAGCTCGGCGACCTGCGCGAGGGCTTGCGGGAAGTGACGTCCAAGACATCCCTGCTGGTGCGCCCCTGGTATCTTCCGCAACGGAGATGGGCGTCGCTCGGCATCGTGCGCCAGCGAGAGGATCTGGACGTGCTGGTGCGACGCATCGACTCCACGCTGGAACGGCATGCGGTCAAGCCGATCGCGGCGGAAGCCATGCCGTTCGATGCCCGGTGCATGACGGCGGAAGGCGTTACCCGGTCGGGCAGGGTCTCGCCGGGACATGTCAGCACGGTGGTGAAACAAGGATTTTCCGTGGCCGGGGGCATCCTGCGCCCAGCCCATGTGATGGTGGAAGAATAGGAGTGGAGGATTATGATTATCGGGATTGATCTGGGGACCACCAACAGCGAGGTCTGCGTGGTGAGGGATGGCAAACTGGATGTGATATCGATTGACGGCTCGCCAATGCTGCCTTCCTGCGTGGGACTTTCGGCCGCTGGCGAGATGCTGATCGGACAGGCGGCGCGAAACCAATATGCCTGGCGGCCCGAGCAGACGATCCGCTCAATCAAGCGCAAGATGGGGACGGAAGACGTCGTGGCGCTGGGCGATAAGACCTATCGCCCGCAGGAAATCTCGGCCATGATCCTGCGCGAGCTCAAGAATCGTGCATCGCAGGCACTGGGCCGGGATGTGACCCAGGCGGTCATCACCGTGCCCGCCTATTTCAACGACGCCCAGCGCCAGGCCACCCGCGAGGCGGGCGCGTTGGCGGGGCTGGAGGTCCTGCGCATCCTCAACGAGCCGACGGCAGCCGCGCTGGCCTACGAGGCGGCCGGGGTCTCCAAGCGCCGCAATGTGCTGGTCTATGACTTCGGCGGGGGTACGTTTGACGTCTCCATCGTGACCATGACCGGGGATGTGGTCGAGGTGCGGGCGACGCATGGCGACAATCACCTCGGGGGCGACGACATCGATGCACTCCTGCTGGAGAGAGCCCTGGCGACGTTCCAGGAGCAGCATGGCCAGCGCCCCGGAACCATCGGGGAAAGCCGCCTGCGCATGGCCTGCGAGCAGCTCAAGAAGGATCTTTCCAGCCAGGCCATGGCCTCCTTGTCCGAAGTGGGCATTCCCCTGGAGAATGGCGACACCGTGACCTTCTCCATGGACATGAACCGGTCCGAGTTCGAGGATATCACCCAGGCGCTGATTCGCCGCACGCTGACCTCGATCCGGCATGTCATGACCGAAAGCGGCCTTCATGCCGGGGATATCGATGAGATCCTGCTGGTGGGCGGCTCAACCCGCATTCCGGCCATCGAGGAGTTGATCGAGCGGGAGATCGGCAAGCGCCCCCGGCGCGATGTGAATCCGGATCTCGCCGTCGCCTATGGGGCCGGAGTCATGGCGGCGCGGCTGGCAGGGTCCAACGATCAGCGCATCCTGGTCGACATATCGCCCTATACCTTCGGCACCTCGTGCCTGGGCTTCGTGGACGGAGAACACTGCCAGCACCAGTTCGTGCCGATCATCAAGTCCGGCACCCCGCTGCCAGCCCGGCGCGGCAAGGTCTTCTATACGGCGATTCCCGGCCAGACCGCAGTCAATGTGCGCATCTTCCAGGGCGACAACCAGGACGCCCGCCGCAATGTGCTAGTGGGCGATTTCATGGTCGAGGATCTGGATGAGGGCGCCGATCAAGGCAGCGAGATCCTGCTCAACATGGCGCTCGATCTGGACGGCATCCTCACCGCGACCGCCATCGAGCAGCACACGGGACTCAACAAGTCCGTGGTGATCGAGGATAGTCTCAAGAAAGTCAGCGAGGCGGATCTGGAGCAGTCGCGATCCCGTATCGCCGAGATGTTCCCGGACGTCGAGCTGGCGGATGGGGATGATGACGGGGATGTTTCCGATGCCGATGAGGTCCATCCTGGGGATGCCGACCTGCTGGCCCGGATTGACCGGTGCCGTGAACACCTGGACGCGGTCGATGCCGAGGATCTCGACCGGTTGCTGGAAAAGCTGCGGGAGGCAAGGCGCGCCAGCAACGAGACCGCAGAAGCGCAAACCCTCGAAGGCATTGAGGATATCCTGTTTTTCGCTGAACAACGCACCTAGACGGGACGCCTGCATGGACTCTGACACCGATGATCTGCTGTTGCCCTGTCCAGTCTGCGGGCGGCGCTATGACTTCTTGTCCGATACGGAGGGGGCGACCTGCGATCGGTGCGAGGCCGATCTGGATCTCTACCAGGCAACGCTCAACAAAGCCCGGAAATTACTGGATGTGGCCGCAATAAAACTAAGGGATGATCCCGCACAATCCCTGCTCCTGGCCGAACGTTCGCGGCGCCTGCACGCCACGGAGGAAGCACGACGTATGATCATGCTGGGAACGCTCTGCGGGCGGGATTATCAAGCGGCCCTGGCGGCGTGGAAGCTCAACTGCCAGGCTGGCTGATCTGCCATCCGGAATGATCAAGGAGTGGGGATGAACACATTGTTATCGAAAGCCCGGCGGCCGATGACGCTCTGGTTTGTGCTGCTGGTGGCGTCCGTACCGCTGCTGCACCGGGCAGGACATGTGGAACCGGCCGATCCGCTGCCAGCGCATTGGCGCCTGCCTGATGCCATCGGGGATTGGCACGGGGAACGGCTCTACTACTCCACCGATCCCGCCGTAACCCGTGCATTCCGGACTAAGGATATTGTGCAGCCGGGGATCTGTCCGGTCAGTGGAGCGCCGCTGGCCACAATATCGGCGGCGGAGCGGAGGCTATTGCCAGCGGATGTCGAGATTGAACGACGCGAGTACCGGCAGGATGATGGAATGGCCTACCGGCATGTGATCATGCTTGTCAACGGGGCCTCACGGGAAGGAATCCATCGTCCGGACTGGTGCTTGACAGCCCAGGGGGTGCGGATCGGATCGCTGCGCTACCTGACGGCGACAGATCCCCAAGGCCACCGTTTCAAGGTGGCGCTGTATCCCATGTTCCCTCGCCAAGCGCCCGACAGTTCCCGCCCGAACCAGTTTTTCATCTACTGGTTCGAGGGTCCTGATGCGCAAACCCCATATAACTGGAGCCGCATCCTGCGCATGGGCTGGGATCGCCTGCGCCAGGGGAAAGTGCAGCGCTGGGCCTATTTCTCGATGCAGATAAATCTACCGCCGGGAACCTCGGATGCCGATGCCTACATCGCCGAGTCGGTCGGTTGGTTCCTCAAGGGCAGGGCGACAGCACTCGCCAGCATGGATATCTGAAGGTATCACAGCTAAAGAAAAGACGTCTTCCTTATTTCGCGAAGACGGCCATACCCTTTTCGATGCCGCTACCGGACAGGATCTTACAGGTCGTGATCTTCTCCTTGACCTCAGTGGCTTCAAGTTCGGCGATTACGGTCATGTCGCTGTCCAGCAGCTCCCCGGTGTCGGGATCCACAATATCCTCCACCGTGCCAACGCTGAACAACATGCCGCTGCTTACCCCTTCGCGCGAACCGCGGTTGATCATCACGCGATCACTCTTGGCCAGTACGACACTGCCTTGCCAGCGGATCTTCTCAAGCTGCCCGATCAGGAACTTGACACACTCGGAAACGGCCTCCTCGCAAGCTTTTCCCACATTATCGCTCGTGAAACCGTCCATATTACCGGTCAGGCCGCCGAGTTTTGACCCGTAATAACCGACACCCACACCGCGCTTGCCGCTCTTACCGACGGCCTTTTGAGAGGCTACCACCTGACCCGTGGTGGTATCGACCAGATAGATCGTCATATTGACTTCCGCACTGGCCTTGCTGCCACCCAGGCTGATGCCCTTGAAGTTGAGTCCCCCTTGACCGCCACCGACCTCCTGGACATGGGTGATGGAACCGCGAACCAGGAGCTGGGCGGGTGTCATCCGTCCGGTTTGCGGTGCCTTCTTACCACCCGCGACGCGGCCGCTGGATGCAAAATCCTGCTCCTCCATCGCGGCACCGCGCATCTCGCTGTCGCCGAGAACAATGAACTTGCCAGTCTGATTCAGCACATCGGTCATTATGGTGGTAAATGCATCGCCAATATCCCAGCGACCGGACCAGTTGGCCTCGTTCGCGAATTTGGAAACGGTGATTGAATAGCGCAGACCGCCAGCCTGCTCCTGAGCTTGCAGGTTGGGACTGAAGAGACAGGCAGCGAGCAGAGCGCAGACGGCGATGCAACCGGTTGAACGATGAATCATGATATACTCCTTTTCTCTGTTTATTTGACCTAGAAGGGAAACGACGTGTTAAAATTTACCAGCATCTGACTAACTGCGTCAATAGCTTTACTTCAGGGCCTTCGATTCCGAATATCCCTC
>DIZZ01000028.1 GCA_002428045.1 Verrucomicrobia bacterium UBA6015 | reverse complement strand
AACCGCTTGCCGTAGTAATTGTAGTGAAGCATCTCATTGTTGACATCGTGTTCATGCACTCGATCCTTGAAATGCCCCATGTAGTCTGCTGCACGTTGCTTTATCGCGTTACGCAGCGAATCATTGTCGAGTTCTTTCTGCCATTGCTGAACATGCGCATCCTTGTCCCAGTAGACACAGTGCCCTCGGGTGTACAAGCCATTCGCTTCAGACCAGTCCAACATGGCATCAGCATCGGCAAAGGTAAGCTTGCCGCGCTCCTTTTCATTGGAATACCACTTCATTTCATTCTCGTGCACAACGCTGTTGAAATTGGCTTTCAGGATCTCTTTGTATTTTTCCTGATCCGCTTCCCCGATGCGATCGTTGGGGACAAAGGCATGATAGCTGATAGCGGTTCCAAACTCGAAGGCATGACGGGTCTGGTTCACCTTTACCGTTGCACCGGGTGCTGTACGCAGAGTGATCATGGTTGTCCGGTTCGTTTCAATGCCATCGCGGTTCACCGCCAGGATTTCTTCAATTTCGGATTCAATATCCTTCGAAACTGGCATTACAGTCTCTGCACCCGGATTTGTTTTCCCCTCAATCATCTCTACCCCCTGGTCCGACTTTGTGACAACCTTTATAGTTCCGTCAGGGTTGTAGTAGAGCTTATCCACGCAAACGTTCCGACGGTACAAACTCCCATCGGCTTTGCCGTCATGGAAATTGCCGAGGTGGTAGAAGTAGTACCATTCTCCAGCGATCTCGATGATGGAGTGATGATCCTGCGCTCCTTTGCCGCCTTCGGCGATCTTGTGTAACCGGGTGAAGGGACCGTAGGGATTGTCGCCCATCGCGGCGTAACCGTCAAAGGCACTGAAGGAGAAATAGTAGACACCCTTGCGCTTGTGCATGTAAATGCCTTCCCCCGGACGCTTCAGGTTCTTGGAGAAGTAGTCTCCTTCACCATAATCGATTATTCTGGGTTCTTCCGCAAGTTCCATCATATTCTCTTTCAGTTTTGCTACCATCGGCGCCTTCGTGTCGAAAACGCTACCCCAGTATAGGTATGCCTGACCATCGTCATCGATAAAGCACCTTGGATCAAAGCCGCCTTTCATTTTCGGTCCCTTGACAAACCCTTGTTCCTTGAAGGGTCCTTGTGGCGATTGGCTGGTTGCAACGCCGATCTTAAACCCCATCTTTTGGGTGAGGTGAGGGAAGTACAGATAGTAAGTCTCCTTACTGAACACGGCGTCCGGAGCAAACATGAATCCAGACCGATCACCCCAGGAAAGATCCTTCGAATGAAGGATCTCCCCATGATCCTTCCAGTCAACCAGATTGCTGGAGGAAAACACGCGATAACCATCCATGGTATTATAATCGACGGCGTCATTTTGGTCATGAGAGGTGTACAACCAAACGGTGCCGTCCTTCCCGACGAGCACCGACGGGTCAGCCGTTCTGACATGCTTGATTATAGGGTTACCCGAGGTTCGGGGGGGTGGAACGACTTCCTGACAGAACGCGCTTAGGAGCGTTATTCCCACGAGGGTGCTGGCGACTAACGAAATTGAATGTATTCTCATTATTCTTTACCCCATATCATCAGCTCCAGCATGGCGCGCCCCAGCGCATCGCCGATCTCCAGGAACGTCCCGGCGTTCTCATTGTAACAACTGCCTACTTGTCCAGGGGAGGGCACAAACATTCGGGTATCTATGCTTTTCACATTGCCCGTAAATTCCGGATACTTGGCCGGATCGCCCACGGCCATCTGCGCGTCGTGGATCTTCCCGTCGCCGAAGGCCACCGCCGCCACCACCACCGGCAACTGCGGCGCCTTGAGGTCCTTCCGCAGATCCCGTATCAGACTTGCCAGATTCTTTTCGTATACGGCCGTCTGCGCAGGCGACTGGCTGTCCGCAATCCCCTGAAACCAGGTCAGCCCGGCCAGTTCCACGCCCTGGTTCTGGTAACCCGGAATGAACCGGTCAGGATGAGCCAGCACGTCATTCACGCCATTGACCAGCTCCAGATACTCCTGACCATTTTGCAGATATTGCTTGAGGTCGAGCCATTCATCAATTTTCTTCAAGCCGGTCCAGGTGCTCTCCGCGTTGCCGGAATTTTTGTATACGACGGCCTTGCCGTCGAGATTCTGTGTCACCTTTTCCAGGTAGCTGCCGGTAATGGAGTCGCCAATCATCAGCACCCGCGGCAGCGGTTTGGTTTTCTCCTTGCGACTTGCCAGCGCCGCGAGAATGGTCTCCGTCACCTTCGGCGCGAGATTGCCGACGGCGTGAACATTCGGATCCACCCAACTCCCGGAGCCTTTGGGAACCAGCGAGTTCAGGTCATCAATGATCACCCCGTTTTCCTTCATCACCTTCTCCGCCACGGCATTGTAGGCGACCACGTCGCCGTTCGGTTTGTCCGGTTCGCCTTTCCAGACCGGAGTCACGCTGGCCCAGATCAAGGTCGCGCCGGTCTGCTTCATCCGCGCCACCAACGTGCGGAGATTATTCTCAAAATCGGCGACGGATGTCGTGTTCCCGTGCCCCTGATAGTATTTTGAAGTCACCTCCTTGTACCCGGCATCCCACACGCCCCAGTTGAAATGGATCACGTCCCAACTGCCTTTCAGATCCGGATCCCCGCCGCTCGAGGGCGGCTGGTAATCGTGCCCCAGCGAGCGGCTGCCGCGCATAAACCAAATGTAGTGACGGGTCGCAAAGCGCAACAGGAAGACCGGCTCCTCAACACAGTCGCCCAGGACATGCCCCAACATCAGTTCCGGGCCAACGGCATTGAAGACCTTCTGCCCCCCGTACGCGATGTCGCCCACCTGCAGGGGATGCCCCGGCGTCCTGGTATTGTTGTGCATTGGCTGGGCATCATAGAGCACCACATCATCGCGCGTCACCCATGCCCCCGATGCATCCTTCAGGCAAGCGTATTTCGGGTTTTCCGCCACCACCGTCTCCAGCGCACCAGGACGATTGATGATGGGCACGCGAAAACCGTGTTCGGGTGCCTTGAAAAACACCGTGGTGAAGGCATATCGCTTATTGGCGTCGAGCTGGATCGGAGTGATGGTCGGCGTGGACTGTCCCGGTTCCTGCCGATAGACTTCCTTGCCCTCCACCAAGGTCACATTGAACCCGGACGGCAAGACTTCATGCCGGCCCGATATCGGCACTGCCAGCGCCCCGCGCAGCACCGTCGTATAACCGTCCTGCCGGGACAATTCCGGGAAAGGCGTCATCTCCACGGGGATCCTGCCCTTTTGCTTATCCGGTCGCCGTTCCGTCCGTTGCTCCCCGACTTCCACCACTCCGGTTACCTCAGGGGCAAGCTTCTCGTAATCGGTACTGGCGACATAAGCACCCTTGTAGACCGCACAATTGACATGCTTCACCTTCTCGTCCTTGATCGGCGTAACATCAGTAAAGAAACTCACCTGCGTTCCGTCGGTACGAGCGGAAATCGTCGCCTGCTCCAGGCAATTCTCGTCGCCGGCAATGACAAACACCTTGACCGGCTTGTTGGTCTCGGCCATTAGCCCTGGGCATGACAGGCAGATCGCCAAAACCGGTAATAGAGACACTGATTTTCGTAATGTAATCATTTATTCACCTTTCTTTTTGTCTTGCCAGAACAACCGCTCGGCATTGCCCCGGCAGATCTTGTCTTCCACGTTTTTCGGCAGCTTCAATTCATCGATGAGCGCGTACTCCGGCGCGGGCGCTTTGCCCAGCGACCACCAGCCAGAGTCGGTCCCGAACAGCAGCTTGTCGGCGTTGCGGATGAAAAACTCACGTGCGATTTTCTTGTCGCGACCGATGACGCTCCGATGCACGGTGCAGGAAATGTCGGCATACAGGTTCGGATAGGTCTGCAGGAGCCGGTCGCACGTGCCGTCCATCAGGTTTCTCCACCAGTCCGAATGAGCGATGAGAATCAGGTTTGGATACGTCTTCAGGACATGCTCGAGCCACGGCAACCCTTTTTCATCGAGGTTCTGGTGCCTATCCATGTGAAACATGACCGGCAGTCCGACCTTGGCGCACGCCGCAAAAAGTCGCATGCATCCGGGACTGTCGAATGTATTATCCCCTTTATCACCACCGTAATGCTCGCCAAACCCGATCGCGCCGTCCTGTTTTTCGCGGGCAAGCAGCGTGACGGCCTCTTCCTCCGTGCTCACTTCGTCTGAAAAGATGATGGTGAAGCGGTCAATGCGCCCCTTGAACGGCGCGTAATTCGCGATCATCTGCGACCGCTCTTCCTCCGTACGCCACCGGGATTGACTCAGGGGATGGTTGATGACCCGCGCCACGTGGTTGGATTGCATCCATGCATCCACCTTTTCCAGATCACCAGGCTTGCGATCCTGGAAATGAACATGCGCATCCACAAACCGGCTTTCACCGGCGTGACAAAACGCCGCCGAGACGCCCACAAAAAAACACGCTGACGTTAACCAATATTTTATTTCCATAGTCTCGTATCCTATATGAACAGAGGACCTAACAGCAATAGGTAAGTCATTGCCTTGACAGCGCATGGTTTTATCCAAATGACGCATTTTATGATTGCACCAGATGCCGGCGATTGATAAAAAGAAGGTATGAATAAAATTATTCGCACGCCCTACGTGAGCTTCCGGCCACACACGATCCGCCCTAAATTCAGCGAGCAATTACCCTGCGATGACCGGCTGGCCCAACGGGTGGCGCAGCCACTGTTTGATGCCGGCGTTGTCATTGCGGCGATCACGGAGCGGAGGAATTATGACAGCGGCCTCAAACCGCGCCCTTACCACGACTTGCGCCTACTGCTGCAGGGAGAGATGCGGGTGGAGATGGGCGGGCGAACGTATGACCTGGAGCCCGGCGACCTCATGGCCTGCCCCACCGGAACACCGCTGCGGTGTTCGGCTGGCAGAAAGGGAACACGGTACTTGTATTTCTTTATTGAAGACCGGTCCGATTGGGAGCCTTTAAAGAAACACGGAGACTACGTTCGCTCCTTTGAATCCGCACCGGTTCTTTTCCTTTTGCTGCGGGACACCCTGGATGCCATGGCGTCGCACCAACCCGACACCATCCGGCGTGCATGGCAAAACTCACGGATGCTGATCGATCTTCTGCGTCTTGAGATGGGGAGGGGGGGATCGAAGCGCTCCGAAGAAGGGTCCGCCCTTAATCGGCTCGTAGACGACGTGACAGCGGCACCACAAAAGCCATGGGACCGGCAGAACATGGCCGCTAGGCTGCATCTGTCCGTCAGCCAGTTAACCCGCCTCTTCAACCAGGAACTCGGCGTGTCACCAAGGGAGCTGGTCATCCGTCAGCGCATGCAACTCGCGACCCAGGAACTGCTTAATACGAACCGAAAGATTGAATCGATCGCCGCTGAGCTTGGGTACGCGAGTTTCCATTCCTTCACGCGGCTTTTCACTCGCCACGTGGGTATCCCTCCAGGCCAATACCGGGCCCGGTACCGTCATCCTTCTTTGCCTGCATCCACCCCCCGTTCTTCAGAACAGTCCGCGTCCGCACCCGCCTCGTCAACCCCTCGAATGCGCTTGCGCAAGATTTCCTGCTTGCGCTAGCATTCCCACTAATTAGAGTTCAGCATATTAAAGATGTTGTATCGTATGCCGAGGTGGCCCGCAGGTGTGCCAGCCGCGCTGCGCGGCGTGCCGCCACAAACCCGAACGCCATTCCCGGCGTGGCATTGACAATCTGCGATTCCGGAATCCCGCTGGCCTCCAGCAGCGGACGCACGGATTCATCCCCGCCGATCTCGCTCACCGTGTGTGCATCGCTGCAGACCGCGATGCGGCAGCCTGTCTCGCGGCATATATCCAGGAAGCGGCGCACTCGCTCGGGTGAGGTGCGCTTGTAAAGTACCTTCGAGTTGTTCAGCTCTAGCGCGATTCCCAGCGCCTTGGCTGCCACCGCCAAGCGCTCAATGTCCATGGGGAAGTTCTCGTCCACGGGATGCGTGATGAGGTCCACCCAGGGATTCCGCCGGATGGCGGTCAGCATGGCCTCTGTCCAATCGGCATCGTTACGCGAACGGGGAAACTTCACATGCAGCCCGAGCAGCACGATATCCAGCATCGGCAGCAGCCATGCCGGCACATCCACCGCTCCTTCCGCATCCGTCACATTGGCCTCGATTCCCTTGATCAGGCGGATGCCCGGCAACGGCTGGTCCAGCCGCTCATACACCGGACTTGGAAGCCGCCCCTGCAATGCCGGTCCGTGGTCGGTAATCGCCAGCCCGGCCAGGCCGCGATCCCGCGCGGCATTGAGCATTTCAAGATGGGTATGGATCCCGCACTGACTCATCAACGTGTGGGAATGCAAATCAACACAGATCATACTGGAAACTCCTTCGCGCCTAAGTCTTTCCTTTTTGCTTCAGCATCTGCAAAAGAGCCTAAGGCGACCGTCAGGCAAAGTCAACCGCGCTGCTATTATTTTGCACAGGATCTTGACGACAGCAACGCTATCTGCATATTGTTCTAGATCATGTCAAAATCACGATCATTTATAGTCAGGTGGCGATGTGGCGGTGCCGCTGCGCTCGCCATCCTCATTGGTAACGCGGGCTGCCGGTCGGCAGCCTGGCATCGCGAGAAAGCCGATCAGGCGGCGACCCGCAACATCGCCGCCACCCAGTCTGCCGCCTTCGGGCGCGAGGAGCCGGTACCCGTCGAAACGGCCGGGGAGCAGCTTCGCCAGCGCCTCTTACGCGATCAGGCACTGCCCACCCGACTGACCCTCACCGGGAGCGGCGAATCCCCTGCCAGCAACCCTGTCCCCGCCAGCATCACACTGACACCGGAAACAGCCCTGCAGGTAGCGGCCCGCAACAGTCGCGAATTCCAGGAGGCCAAGGAGACCCTTTACCGGGCCGCGCTGGATCTGGACCTGGAGCAGGCGGCTTTCCGCCGTACTTTTACCGCCATGCTCAGCGGTGCCTATAACCAGGCGGATGGCCCTGGCAGCGAAACCGTCCAATCAACGCAGGTCACGGCATCACCCAAGGCCACGCGACAGTTCCGCAACGGGGTCGAGATGTCGGGCAGTATCGCCGTCGATCTGGCCACTCTGCTCACCCAAGGGTCAGCCTCGTCGCTGGGGCTGATGGCCGATGCCGGGATCTCCATCCCGCTGCTGCGCGGGGCAGGCCGGGAGATCGCCGCCGAGCCCCTGCGCCAGGCGGAGCGGAATCTGCTGTATGCCGTCTATACCTTTGAACGGTTCAAGCGCGACTTCGCTGTGCGCATCATCAGCAACTACATCGGCGTCCTGCAGGCAGCCCAGCAGATCCGCAATGCCGAGCAGAACTACAAGAGCCTGATCACCGCCACGCGCCGGGCCCGGCGGCTGGCCGATGCCGGTCGCCTGCCCGAGTTCCAGTACGATCAATCGATCCAGGACGAGCTGCGTGCCCGTTCGCGCTGGATCCAGTCGCTGGACGACCTGGCACAACGCACCGATCGCTTCGTCATCCTGCTCGGATTGCCACCCGACGCACGGATCGCGCTCGACCAGGACATTCTCAGCCAACTCAACGAAAGCATCCTGGGCTCCGCCGCCAGAAGCAGGGACATCTCCGCGGCCACCGACATCCCCCCTGCCGATGCCCCCGTGGATCTCGCGGTGCCGGTCCCGACCCCCGCCGATACGCTTGGCATGACCGATGGACAGGCCATCGCCACCGCGCTCGCCAACCGGCTGGACCTGCGCATCGCCGAGATGGAGGTCGAGGACGCCCGCCGTCGTATCAAGGTGGCCGAGGACAACCTGCGCGCCGAGTTGACACTGTTCGGCAGCGTCCAGAGCGGTGGCCGCCGTTCCGCCGCTAGCGCCAACGAGGATGATTCCACGCTGGATAACCTGGGCTCGAGCGCCCTGCTCACGCTGGATCTGCCCTTCAATCGCACGGTGGAACGGATTGCCTACCGCAAGAGCATCATCACCCTGGCCGCCCGCGAGCGGGCGGCCGAGGCCGTCGAGGATCAGGTCAAACTCGACATCCGTAATGCCTTCCGTACCCTGCGGATCGCCCGCGAGAACCTCCGCATCCAGGGCGAAGCGGTGCGACTGGCCGAACGGCGAGTTTCCAGCACCGACATGCTGCTGCAGGCCGGCCGTGCTGAGATCCGTGATGTCCTGGAAGCGCAGGAAGCGCTGATCAGTGCCCAGAACGCCCTGACCGATGCTGTCGTGAGTCGGCGGATCGCCGAACTCGAATTCCAACGCGATCTTGATATGCTTGATGTCTCCGCCGAGGGTCGCCTCCGTGAGATCATCCTCGCCGACATGCCCTCCCTCGCTCAACCGCTCGCCCCTGAAACCCCCTGATGAAAGGTCATTCCAAGATGCATATGCAATGTGAGATGCACATCGCTTCCAACCCGGCTACCGCCCGCTCGGCACAGCCTCGCCCTCCATCCTGCCGCCCCCGCCTGGCCTCCCGGCGTGGCGGGATTCGTCCGCTGGCTGCTGCGCTGCTGGCGCTGGTCGCCGTTGCCGTCATTGCCGTACCCGCCTACCGGCGGCTTAAACCGGCGGCAACGGACACCACTCCTGTCTTCCAGGCAGCCAAGGGACTGCTGGAGATCACCGTCACGGAATCCGGTACGATCAGCCCCAGTGAACAGCTCATCCTGAAAAGCGAACTGGAGGGACGCAGTACGATCCTTTACCTGATCCGTGAAGGCACGGAGGTCAAGGCGGGCGACCTGCTGGTCGAGCTGGATGTCACCAGTCTCGAGGACCGGCGCATCGAGCAGTCGATCCTGGCGGAAAACGCGGAAGCCTCCTTTATCCGCAGCCGCGAGACCCTGGATGTAGTCAAGAGCCAGGCCCAGAGCGATGTGGAGAAAGCGGAACTGACCCTGCAGTTTGCCCGAGAAGACCTGGAAAAGTACAAGGAGGGCGAATATCCCAACAAGCTTAAGGAACTCGAGGCGCGCATTACCCTGGCCCGCGAGGAGAAACAGCGTGCCGAGGAGAAGCTGAAGTGGTCGCAGGTGCTTTTCAAGGAAAAGTATCTTTCGGAGTCCGAGATCCGTGCCGACGAGCTTTCCGTCAAAAAGGCGGCACTGGATGTAGAACTGGCCGAGAATAACCTGAAACTGCTACAGGACTTCGAGGTCAAGCGCGAGATCACCAAACTCGAGAGTGACGTTCGCCAGTCGGAGATGGCCCTCGTGCGGGCGACCGGTAAGGCACGGGCGGATGTGATCCAGGCGGAAGCCGACCTGCGTGCCAAGGAATCGGAATTCACGCAGAACAAGAGCCAGCTTGAGAAGCTGATCGCCCAGATCGGAAAGGCCCGCATCACCGCTCCGCGCGACGGGCTGGTGGTCTACGCCACCAGCGGGGAATTCCGCTGGCGCGGGTCTTCAGAACCGCTCGCCGAAGGCCAGGAAATCCGCGAACGCCAGGAACTGATCCACCTGCCGGTGGCATCGAGCTTTATCGCGAAAGTCAAGATCCATGAATCCAGCCTGAAGAAAGTCCATCCTGACATGCCGGTCTCCCTGCGGGCGGATGCGCTGCCGGGGATGAGCTTCAAGGGGACCGTCACCTCGATCGCCCCGCTGCCGGATGCCATGAGCGCCTTCATGAATGCGGATCTTAAACTCTACGACACCGAAATCCGGATCGAGGGAGGCGGCGACGTGCTGCGCACTGGCATGAATTGCGAGGCAACGATTCATATCGCCACCTATCCCGAGGCGGTTCACGTGCCCGTGCAATGCGTGGTACGGGTCAACCGCCAGCCCATCGTTTTTGTCAACACACCGGACGGCCCCGTCCAGCGGCAGGTCATGATCGGCGAGGACAATAACCGCATGGTGCATATCCTCGACGGCCTGGTGCCGGGCGAGCCGGTGCTGCTGGCTCCGCCGCTGGACACGATCGGGGACGAATCCCCTGCGGCGTCGTCCGAGGAACCCCCCGCTAGCGCCGCCCCGATCAACCCTGCCGGCGGCAATCCCCGTGGCCATGGCAACCCGGACCTGACCGCACCCGAGTCCGGAGCCGACCGCGAAACCAAACGCCCGAAGCGGACGCCCAAGGACGGCGCGGAACGTCGCCAGCGTCCTCGCCCCAGTACCGGCCAGGAGCAACCCTGATGAGTACAGCCACCCTGCAAGCTACGCGCATCGAGAACATCACCCGTACCTATCAGATGGGTGACCAGGCTGTGCATGCGCTCGACGGTGTCAGTGCGACCTTCGAACCGGGCAGTTTCTGGGCGATCATGGGTGCCAGCGGCAGCGGCAAGAGCACCCTGCTGAACATCCTCGGCTGCCTGGACCGACCCACCTCCGGCCGATACCTCCTGGGGGGCAACGATACTCGCACGCAAAGCGATGATGCCCTCAGCGACATACGCCTTAAATACCTAGGATTCATATTCCAGAGCTTCAACCTCATTGCCCAGCTTACCGTCGAGGAGAACATCCAGCTTCCGCTCTACTACCTTGGCTGGCATCCCGACCGCGCCCGGCAACGCGCTGGCGAACTGGCCCGGCGCGTCGGCCTTGGCGAGCGCCTGCACCACCGTCCATCCGAACTTTCCGGCGGGCAGCAGCAACGCGTGGCGATTGCCCGGGCGCTGGCGAACGATCCGGTCATGCTGCTGGCCGATGAACCGACGGGCAACCTGGACTCCGCCACCGGCAAGGAAATCATGGACATGCTCGGCGACCTGAACGCGCAGGGAAAGACCATCATCATGGTGACCCACGAACCCGAGATAGCCAATATCGCCAAACACCGCATCGTCATGCGCGACGGGCGCATCGCCAGCGCCGGGGAAGGTCGCCTGTGAAAAACTCCCGATTGCTCCGCAATATCCACCTTGGGGTAAAGACCCTGATGCTGCACAAGCTGCGCTCGTTGCTGACCATGCTCGGGGTGGTCTTCGGTGTCGGCAGTGTGATCGCCATGCTGGCGGTTGGCGAGGGAGCCAGCCGCGAGGCGCTGGTCCAGATCCGTAAGCTCGGCAGCAACAACATCATCATCGATACCGCCAAGCCCTCGGATGACGACGCGAGCAGTGCCGGACGAACCCGCATCAGCATCTACGGCCTGAAATATGAGGATGTCCTGCGGATTGCCGAATGCATCCCTTCTATCAAGCGGACGGTCCCCGTCAAGATCATCCGCAAGGAAGGCCGCCTCGGCAGCAAGACGCTATCCCTGCGTCTGGTGGGAACGACCCCCGCGTGGTTCGACCTCGTCAAACGACCGCTGCTGGCGGGGCGGGCACTGGCCGATGCCGATCTTGAAAATCGGGCGAATGTCGCCGTCCTGACCGAGCACGGAGCCCGGCGACTGCTCGCCACCGAGGAGACCCTCGGGGCGGTGGTAAAAATCGGCGGCAGTGCCTTTACGGTCATCGGCATTATTCAGAGCGACAGCGGCAATGCGGGCGGCATGCAGACGCCGGACCGCGATACCGATGCCTACATCCCGCTGACCACAGCTCGCGAGCGGTTCGGCGACATCTACACACAGCGCTCCGACGGGTCCCAAATCAGCGAATTGGTCGAACTGCACCAGATCATCACCGAGGCTTCCAGTCTTGCCGACGTCGAGGCGTCGGCCCAGGCGATCGAGGCCATGCTCACGCGGTTCCACAAGAAGAAAAGCTACCGTTTGCAGGTACCGCTGGCACTGCTTCGCCAGGCCGAAACCACCAAGCGAAACTTCAACATCGTGCTCGGCTCCATCGCGGGCATCAGCCTGCTGGTGGGCGGGATAGGGATCATGAACATCATGCTGGCGTCCGTCACGGAACGGACGCGGGAGATCGGCATTCGCCGCGCCATCGGTGCCAAGCGCCTCCAGATCGTGGCGCAGTTCCTGATCGAGACCGTGGTGCTCTCCATGACGGGCGGGGCGATCGGCGTCGGGTTCGGGGTGCTGATCCCCTGGATCATCACCCGCACGGCAGGAATGCCCACGCTGGTGACGCCGCTCAGCGTCATCGTCTCCCTGGGGGTCAGCATGCTCGTCGGCATGGTCTTCGGCATCTACCCGGCCCTGCGTGCCGCCCGCCTCGACCCCATCGAGGCCCTCCGCCACGAATAACCTGACCCTATGGCCGGATACGCGTCATTTGATATTCATGAATGGGTTTGAAGCCGAACTCAAGCGCTGTCTTGAAGACAACGACAAGCCTTTGACAAAGGAACAGAGGGACAATTTGAAGAAAATGGGTCTAGAATAGGCACCCAAGTCACTGCCCCGGACCGTTACCCTCGCTGCGCTCGGGTACGGCCGGTGAGCGCGGCGTTCGGCAAGAGAAGGACTGATCGATGAACCACAGGGAGAACGTACTCAAGGCAGTTCGGTTTGATAGCCCGGACTACATCCCCATGAGCTTCCATATCAATGGAGCCTGTTGGCGTCACTATGACCAGAATGCCCTGCAGGATCTAATAGAAGCTCATCCCTTTCTCTTTCCGGCGTTCACTCGCAGGGAGACCGTGAACCCGCAGTTCGGGCTCACTCAACGCAAGGATGAACCCTATACCGACCCGTGGGGATGCATCTGGACGACGAGCGAAGACGGCATTACGGGTTCCGTTCATGGCCACCCACTTTCAGACTGGAACCCGTTCTCAGCCTATACAGCTCCCGACCCGAATAGGACAGACGGAACGTACCCCATCGACTGGAAGAAGATCGAGGAACGCGTTCAGCGGCAGAGGAAGAATGGCGAGCTCGTCGGGGGCGGACTTCCGCACGGTCACACTTTTCTGCGACTGCAGGACATGCGTGGGTATGAGAACCTAATGTTTGACATGGTCGATGAAGAGCCCATGCTGTTGTCGCTCATCGAAATGATTGAGGAATTCAACTACCGCTTTGTGCTGAAATGGATGGAACTGGAGCCGGACATGATGAGCTTCCCGGAGGACCTTGGGATGCAGGTCGGGCCGATGCTCAGTCCCAATGACTTCCGCAAGTTCATCAAGCCTGTCTATCAGAAGTTGATGGCACCCGCACGCGACGCGGGGTGCATCGTGCATATGCATTCGGACGGGGACATCCGCCTGTTGGTAGATGACCTTGTTGACGGCGGTGTGCAGGTGATCAACCTCCAGGACCTAGTCAACGGAATAGACTGGATAGCAGCCAAGTTTGCCGGTCGCATATGCATTGATCTGGACATTGACCGACAGGCCATCACGGCACGCGGCACGCCAGAGCAGATTGACGACTTGATTAGAGAGGAGGTTGAGAAGCTGGGTAGCAAAGCAGGCGGCTTGATGATGATCTATGGGCTGTACCCCGGAGTGCCACTTGAGAATGTCTGTGCCCTTATGGAGGCCATGGAAAAATACTCAACCCACTATTCATGAAATTGAAGATGGACGAACAGTAGTGGATTCATTTCCGACACCTCTCCAGCCTTGGTCGTTTGCGTTTACCCTTTGGTCTGCAGGCTTGAGGTTCGGCATACGTATGCGTTCGGATCGATCCGTTTATTACCATTCAAAAGTGCCTGTGAACGTCACCCGACGTTGACACTTACAGAGCATGTCGATATGCGTTGGGTTTCTGCCACGAATTGGCAATCCCTTAAATGGGCACCTGCTGATGTTCCATTGATTTTGAATCTACTGGAGAAGGGGGTAAGTTCATAAGCCCACTACCCCAGGCTATAAAAGTGTGCTGGATTTGAGCGCCGAAATGGAATAGAGTCCGAGTTTATGTCATACGGGAAATTTACTCTTGTCGATCTGTTTTGCGGCTGCGGCGGCATGACGCGTGGTTTTACAGACACGACCCGCTTTAAACCCATTTTTGCAAATGATTTCAATGCAGATGCCGTATCCACATACAAGGCCAACTTTGACCCATCAGGTAAACATACCGTTGAGGGTGATATTATTTCGTTGCTTGACAGTGAAATGGTCCCTGTGCCGTTTGCTGACGTTGTTATTGGCGGTCCGCCGTGCCAGGGGTTTTCGCTCTTGAACAAAAAAAAACGGGAAGGCGATCCGCGCAGACGCCTCTGGGTTCAGTATTTTCGTGCCGTTGAGCTTTCCCGGGCGTCTGTGATCGTGATGGAAAACGTACCCGAGTTGCTAACTTCACTTGAGTTTGAAGAGATACTAACGACGCTGTATGCACTTAACTTTAAGCATGTTGTATATGATGCTTTGATTTCCGCCAATTACGGGGTGCCTGAGATTCGGAAACGAGCCATTCTTATGGCATCAAAAACGAATCCGATATCGCTACCCCGTCCAACGCACATTAATCCGAAAAAATTAAAATCTGGCGGCGACTTATTTAATGACAGAAATCTTCAGCCTTGGACGACTGTCAAAAACGCAATTGGCGATCTCCCACGACCCCTAGGAATCGATGTTAGGCCAGAATCTCCCCCGTTCGAGTGTTGGTGTTGTACGGTATAGGAAAGTGAGTATTGACCGATGAGGCATGTTTGTGTGTGGACAACGGTTGCATTGATTCTTGGAGGCAACCTTCAATCCGGGGAGGAGACGGCCATGAATACGCCAGCAGTGAAGGAGATGATCGTCGTCGATAAGGTATGGTCGGCCGTCAGCGTCGGATATTGCCTGCTGACCCATGGCGACGTGCAATACGTCGCCTATTACAATGCCGATCGGCGGACCGTCGTCGGCATGCGGAGGCTGGGCGATAAGGCGTTCTCCAAATTTGTCCTACCATCGAAAACGGACAAGCTACCCCGCGAAAGCCAAGTAAGCAGCACCATTCAGGGATGGGATTCCCACAATTACCTGACCATGGCGGTCGACAAGGCCGACTGTCTCCATCTCTCCGGGAACATGCACGCGAGTCCGTTGACCTATTTTCGCATGGAGAAACCCGGCGACGTGACGACCATGAAGCAGATCGACGCGATGCTTGGGGAGAATGAAATGCGTACCACCTATCCCCACTTCATGACGGCACCCGACGGTGAGTTGTTGTTCCACTACCGCGATGGTGGCAGTGGCAAAGGCAACGAGATCTACAACGTCTACGACCTCGAAACGAAGACCTGGAAGCGTTTCTTCGACACCCCGTTCGTTGATGGACTGGGGAAGGACAATGCCTATCAGAACGGACCGAACCTGGGGCCGGACGGATGGTACCACCTCTTGTGGATGTGGCGGGCGACNNACGCCCGACGCCTCTACCTGTCACGACCTTTCCTATGCCCGCAGTCGGGATCTGAAGCACTGGGAAACCGCAGGGGGAGAAACACTGACGCTGCCCATTACCATCGAGAGCAAAGGGACGATCATCGACCCCGTTCCGCAACAAGGCGGCTTGCTGAACACTGTTCACAGAATCGGCTTCGACAGCGGCAAGCGCCCGGTCATAAGCTATCACAAGCATGACAAGGACGGGAACACGCAGGCCTACGTCGCCCGGTTTGAAGAGGGAATGTGGAAGATCTCGGAGGTCTCCGATTGGAAGGAGCGCCATATCTTCAAGGGCGGCGGATCGGGCCCTTCGACGTACGGTACGTCCATCGGTCTGGGAACGGTCGAATGTTATGGTGAGGATCGCCTGGCGTTGGGGTTCTCCCACTGGAAGCACGGCAACGGACTGCTGGTCTTCGACGAAACGACCTTGAAACCGCTTGGCGTTGAGCTGGCCACAAAGAAGCCAGCACGTTATCCTGCCGAATTGATAAACGTCAATTCAGTGTTTCCGGGCATGGGGGTCCAGTGGCGCGAAGATAGTGGGAAGGCCCCAACCCCGAAGCTGCGCTACACGCTGCGCTGGGAAACATTAGGTTCCAATAGGGATCTTCCGCGCGAGAAGCCATGGCCCGAGAATGGCGAGCTGGTGCTTTATGCGATCGAGTCGCTGGCCGGCGACGAGTGATCGGGTAAGCGGGTTCTCCCTGAAAAACATCACGTTGACGCCAAAAGGCGTGGTTAACCTGTTGGTCGCCGGCCGCTGCATTTCCACGGATCATGTTGTGCAAAGCAATACGAGGGTCATGCCGGTCTACCTGGCGATGGGCGAGGATCCGTCCGCTAACCGATGCCCTTGTCGTGGTGTTGGGTAATACGACCGAGCTGGAAGGCGAGGAGGGTGGCGTGGCCCTGTCTGATGGTGGCGGCGACCGCACCAGGATCAGTCTGCCTGAGCGACACCCAGTTTGCCTATACCGATTTACGGTCCCGGTGCGCGGCATCATCTGGAAGGGTTTGCGCGTGTCTCGCTCAAGGCGGGTGAGACGAAGACGGTTAACTTCACGCTCAAGCCGGATCAGTTTGTCTGTTATACGGATGATGGTACGCCGTTCCTGGAGCCCGGTGATTTCCGTATTTCGGTCGGCGGTGGTCAACCGGATGATCCGGCCAGTGGTGCGATCTCGACCGTGTTGAGGGTAGGATAGGGCACCCAATAACTGCTGACCCTCACTCCGCATGGCGGTGCGTGATTCAGACGTCCTGATCTCATCGGAAAATGTATGGGTTCCGCAGTTGCATGATTTGTTGGTAATAAAACTATTTGCGATGAGGCCACCATGCAGCCCTTCAAGCTGCCGGGCAAGAAAAGCGTGTAGTGTAGTCATGAACAGGGAGCAAGTTCCCAAAAGGACGGTCTCTTGATGCTCCTGATTCCTAGAACACTGGGTAGAGAAAAGGTGCGGTGCTTTGGCCGATAAAAATGACAAGGGCCATCAGCAGCAGGATGATGGCGATCGGGATAATCCACCAGGCTTTATGATGGATGGCGAAGCTGAGAAACTCACGAAGGAGTCTTGCAAGGTGTTTTAGAAAGCGCATGGGTTTCATCCCTTCATCGGTTCCTGCCAGGCAGGTTGTTCGGCTTTATAAAGTATGCGGGAGCCAAGGACAAGGCAGTCCATACCCGTTCGCATGAAACAGCGGTAGGCATCTTCAGGGGTGCAGACGATCGGTTCCCCGCGCACATTGAAGGATGTGTTGATCAGGAGGCCGACACCGGTTCGTTCCTCGAAGGCCTTGATGATACCGTAAAAGAATGGATTCGACTCGAAGCTCACGGTTTGTACGCGCGCCGAGCCATCAACATGGGTGACGGCAGGGATGTCGGAGCGAACCTGGCGGATGCGTTCGCCCAGATCATGCGCGGTCTGTTGGTCCTCGGGATAACGGTGCTCCGCCCGGACTAGGGCAACATATTGCATGTAGGGGGATGGCCGGTCCAGCTCGAAGAACGCAGCGGCACGCTCTTCGAGGCATGCTGGTGCAAATGGACGGAAGGATTCGCGATGCTTTATCTTCTGGTTCATGATAGACTGCATGGTCGGGGACCGTGCATCGCCGAGAATGGAGCGGTTGCCGAGTGCCCGCGGTCCGAATTCCATTCGTCCCTGAACGCACCCGATGACCGCTCCTTCTGCAATTCGTTCCGCAATCCGTCGGGCGCGCTCGGCATCCCCCTGCAGGATGTGTGACGGATAGCCATGATGAGCAAGGAATTCACCGATCTGATCGTCGTCAAACTGCGGACCGAGGAAAGCCCCCTGCATCCGGTCATGTCGTCCATCGGCGGTGCGCGGTTGATTCTTGCAGGTGTACCAGACCGAGAGTGCCGCCCCGAGTGCGCCGCCTGCATCGCCCGCCGCAGGCTGGATCCAGATGTCCTTGAACGGCCCCTCGCGTAGTAGTCGCCCGTTCGCTACGCCATTGAGCGCGACGCCTCCCGCCATGCAGGCAACCTCGCAGCCCGTGATGTTCCGGGCGTAGGAGGCGATCTTAAGAACGATCTCCTCCGTGACCTCCTGGATGGAGCGTGCCAGGTTCATTTCCCTTTCTGAAATCGCCGATTCCGGTTGGCGTGGTGGTCCGTCGAAGAGATCCTCAAACCGTTTGCTGGTCATCTTCAGTCCGTCGAGATAACCAAAATAACCCATGTTGAGTCGGAAGGAGCCATCCGCCTTAAGATCAAGCAGATGATCCAGGATGTGTTGCTTATAGACGGGCTTGCCGAAGGGTGCCAGCCCCATGAGCTTATACTCGCCCGAATTGACACGGAATCCGGTGAAATAGGTGAAGGCGGAGTAAAGCAGTCCCAGCGAATGCGGGAACCGCATTTCCTTGAGAATCTGGATCTGGTTCCCCTTACCGACGCCAACGGTGCTGGTTGCCCATTCGCCCGTTCCGTCGAGCGTCAGGATGGCGGCTTCCTGGAACGGCGACGGGAAAAACGCGCTGGCGGCATGCGACTCGTGGTGCTCCGGGAAGTAGACCTCGTCCCTGATTCGGATGCCCAGTTGATCGAACTGCTTCTCGATCTCCAGCGGAATCCAGAGCTTTTGCCGCATCCAGAGCGGGATGGACATGAGAAAGGATGCCAATCCCCTGGGTGCCGTACTGAAGTATGTTTCAAGGATCCTGCTGAATTTGAGCACCGGTTTTTCATAAAACGCGACCGCATCGAGCATGTCGCCCGATCTCAAACCCGCCTCGGCCAGGCAATACCGGATGGCGTTGATGGGAAAGCTGGCGTCATGTTTCTTGCGAGTGAAACGCTCCTCCTGCGCGGCGGCCACAATCCGGCCGTCCTGCACCAGGCAGGCGGCGGCATCGTGATAGTAGGCGCTAATTCCGATAATATTCATCAGGATTGTTCCTGGTAGCGGGGACGTTCTTTTGTGTTGCCATGGTCACACCAATAGGTTGCTGCCTGCGGGTCCCATTGGCGTTGCAATCGATCCTTGCGCGTGAGGATCAGGCAGAGCCGCCCCACCCCGAAGACGGTATAGAAGAAAGGGGCAAGCAGGAGCCAGGTCAGTCCGGTGCCAAGCCACCGCGCCAGCACACGTTCGGTTTTGTCGATGCCTTGGAGAATCCGGTCAGAGAAGCAAAGGCCGGTCAGTGCCACAGCGGCTGCTGACCACAGGAGCATGGGGAACACGCGGTGGTCGCCAAACCGAAAGAGCAGGAGGCTTGCCACCATCATCCCCGCAGTTTGCAGCCAGCGTCGCTTCCGTCGCGATGATTTGGCTTGCTCGGACGTATGGCGCGAGGTTTTCCAGTTCCAGATGATGTTGGCGGCTTGTTTGGGCATGATGCTGTTTATCCTTCGGTTGCAATGCGATGCCGATTCTAGGCGTTCAGTTCAAAATGTCAAAAGCCAAAGACGGTTGACGCTGCGTTGTTGAATCGGTATCGTCCCGTCGATATGGATTGGGAGGAACGTATGCTGGGAGGGTCTGGAAAATCACGGGAGGAATCCCTGTCGCGAAGGAAGGTGCGCCTGTTCAAGGCGTGTGCCGCCAGTCTGCCGTTCCTGGTCGTGTTGAGCATCGAATGCTTGCTTCGCCTCAAAGGGCTGGGTGGCTATCCGCTGTTTATCCGGGAGGCTGGGCGTCTGGCGTCTGGCGAGATGCTTCATATTGTGGAGCCAGCGGCCTTCAAACCCTATTTCTTTGCCAATCCAGACCGTCCGGGGTATGCCGAGCAGTCGAATCTGGTGATGCCCAAGCCCGATCAGGTTATCCGGATTTTCGTGGTGGGGGAATCGGCTGCCAAGGGCTATCCCCAGCCTCGCAACCTTTCCTTGTCGGCCTTTATGCAGGAGATGTTGCAATCCGTCTGGCCTGACCGGAGGATCGAGGTGATTAACCTGGGGACCACGGCGGTCGCTAGCTTCCCCCTGGTTTATCAGGTGCGGGATGCCCTGAGATTCGATCCGGACCTGGTTGTGTTCTATGTCGGCAACAATGAGTTTTTCGGCGCTTATGGAACCGGCTCGATCAATGCCGCCGGTACGTTGCCGCCCTGGGCGTTGCGTACCCTGCGTACGCTCAGGGGGCTTGCACTGGTCCAGTGGGGTAACGACTGGATTCATGAGGGGAAGAAGAGCGATCAGACGCTCATGGAGGAAATGATCGGGCAGGTCGTTATTCCAAAGGCATCCCGTTTGCGTGAGGCGGCCGGGCGTAATCTATCCGTCTTTCTGGGCGATATGCTGGATCAGGTCGCGGCGGCGGGTATTCCGTCTATCGTCTGCACCACGGCAAGCAACGAGTCGGGGTTGGCCCCCTTGGGGGAAGATGATGTGACGGGGCTGACTCAAGGTCAGCTCGGCGAGCTCCAGTCCTTTTTGCGGGACGGCATCGCGCAACTGGCGGAAAACCCCGCCGAGGCGCAGGCGCTATTCAAGCGGGCGGTTGATCTCGCTCAACGCCATGCAACCGCGCATTTCCTGGTAGGGCGAGCTTGCGTCGCTTTAGGGAATCGACAAGGCGCACGCGAGTCCTTCTTGGCGGCGCGTGATCTCGACACGATGCCGTGGCGGCCGGTCTCCGGGACGGAGTCGGCGATTCGCCTCGCGGCGCGGCAGCGAAATACGGTTTTATGCGATATTGCCGAGCTGTTCCGGCAAGAAAGTATCGAGGGGGCGACAGGATGGGCGCTGATGGATGACCATGTACACTTATCCCTGACCGGGCAGGCTAGGGCGGCACGCCTAATCGTGGAAGCGATGCAAACGCTGACGGAGTCTTTACGCATTTCCCCCGAGGCGTGTGCCCGCATTCCGGAGGATTCGGTCCTGATCCGCAGGATGGGCGCGAATGCGTATGATGATTACCGAGTCAACCACACCCTGCGGGTACTGTTCGGGATCCCGTTCATGCGCCGTTCCAATCCATCCATCCTTGATCGATATGAACGCGCCTGCCAACGGGCGGAGACGCAGATGTCGCCCGGTGTTCTCGAGGCGGTGCGCCAGTGGCAGACGGAGACCCCGCATGCGGGGGCCTTGCGTCCGATTGCCGGTATGGCGGCCCGCGTTCTATTGCGCGAGAACCGCATCGAGGAGGCCTCGCAGCTCTATGCGATCGCCGCCCGGCAGGTTCCCGAATTCACGTCCTGGCATCTGGAGTATATCTATTTCAGGCTGGCTTGCCGGGAACGACTGTCCGGCTTGACGGAAGCCGACCGCGAGTTAGCGGCCACCGCCATCCGGCAGGGTATTTTCCTGGTTCAGCATGGTGTGGCCACGTCCGGCTTTGCTGAGCGCTACATCGGGCGTCTGTACCAGTTGCGCGGGGAATGGGCCGAGGCCATCCCGTATCTGCTGGCTGCCCGCCCGCGTATGCTGGCGGAAGATCGGGTGGCATGCGATCAGGCCCTGATGACGTCCTACATACAGACAGGACAGCCCGGAAAAGCCATGGAGATTGCTGATGACGGGACCCGGAACGCGGGGCGTTTTGCCCCGCTGTATCGCCAGTTGCGGGGGGAAATCGACCGTTCCTCGAATTGACACAGAGTCAAGACAGGCGGCCGCTTCATTTGCGTAGTGGGTAGCGCGTCATGCGGGGGCGCTCATCGAGCGCGGCTACAGGTGGATCGAATCCAGTTCTCAACCTGCAAACCAGGAACGCGTTCGAAATGCCGGACATTTCCGGTGACAAGGGTTAAGCGATGCGCCAGGGCAATGGCTGCGATCTGTAGATCCGGGAAATCGATAGGTGTTCCCTGTTTTCGCAGATCGGCACGCAATTGGCCTGCCTGATAAGCGGCAGGAGCATCAAATGATACAAGCTGCACGTTTTGTAGGAGCACATCGCGAATCATGCCAAGATGATACTCTTTCCTGTCGCTACAGTGGGCACCATATACCAATTCCGATAGTGAGATGGCCGACAGGAATTGCTGATGAAAGGGAATTATCCCGATCCGCGCAGTCAGGGTTCCCTTGCCCGCCTCTTTGATCAGTGCAATGACCGTATCGGTATCAAAAAGATACATGACGCCCTTCCGCTTGCCGGCTGCGCATGGAATAGATTTCTTCTGCCCCCTCCCGAACTTCGGCTGCGCCTTCCCAGCTTGCTATGGCCTGCGCAAGCCCGCGGCGTGTTTCAAGGCTATCAATCCGTGCCAGGTCATCAAGCCCCACCAGTGCGGCCAGCGGCTTTCCGCGCCGGGTAATGATAAAATGCTCATGGGAATGCGCACTACGCGACGCATACTCGGAAAACCGACTCTTCACTTCGGCAATCGGAACTTCAATCGTCGGCGACATAACCTACCTCTTTTGTTAAATGGTCAAATAGTCATTATGACTATATGTTAAATGAACCCACCAGCGATGCAAGAAAAATCCGCCCAGCAAATTTCAACCATATTTACGCTGACGAATCGAGTCTGTATCACCTAAAGCCATTGCGGTACCATCGGTGAATGGGCCGGAAGTGACGATTATCGTCGGCTCGCCCGGTGCTAACAGCAGGATTAGGGCATTTTGGGTTGATTGGCAGGGCTGATAATTGTATACATACCTAATGAATATATGTATCGCTTTCATTTTTCCGGGTGATTTCCATGTGTGAGTGGGGAGGCTTTTCATGAATCGGTTGCTGTTTGCGTGCGTGTTTTCGCTGATGAGTCTGGTGAGCTTCCTGCCCTCGGCGCGGGCCGCCGAAGGCACCAATTCCCCCTATGCGGATGCTGCTGGCGAGATTGATCCGGGGCTATCTAGCGCTGGAGGCACGCTGGACATCCTCGGCATGGAAGTCTCCAATACGGTTTCCGATGTTTACATGACGCTCTCGCTTAATGGCGACATATCCACCACCGATTGGGGAAAATTCCTCATCGGGATTGCCTCGGGCAAGAGCGCAGGCACCACGACGGGCAACGGGTGGGGGCGCCCGATCAACCTGGAGGCACCAACAGGAGGCATGGACTTCTGGATTGGATCCTGGGTGGATGGCGGAGGGGGGTGTCATTTGTGGAATTACACGAATGCGGCGTGGAACGGTCCGTCGGCCTGCACCTTCAGTTTTGTGGCGGGAGTCCAAAGCACCCTGTCTTATAGCGTGCCGCTTGCCTCACTGGGACTCGCCGCAGGCGACACCTTCTATTTCGATGCCTATGCGTCCGGTGGCGGTGGCGGTGACTCGGCGATTGACGCGCTGTCCAATCCCAACGTCAGCGTCACGTCGTGGGGTCAGACCTATACGTCAAAGACGACCGGCACGGGGGGTGTCGGGTTGAATGCCTATACGGTGACCGGATCCGCGGCCAATCATGCGCCGGAAGGAGCGAGCAACGCCGTGACCTTGTTAGAGAACAGCACGTACACATTTGCGGTGGCGGACTTCGGCTTTACCGATCCGTCGGATACTCCGCCTAACCACTTGGCGGCGGTGAAAATCACGACGTTGCCTGGCGCGGGAACGCTTAGCACCGGCGGGAGTGCGGCGACAAACGGGCAAACGGTTGCACTTACTGTTGCCGGCGAAACGTGGGCGGTGCGCGACACCGGTCGTTACTGGAATACCGTGGCGTCGTCGGCCGACGGTACGAAGCTGGTGGCGGGGGATTGGAACGGTCGGCTCTACACCTCGACGGATTCGGGGGCGAACTGGACTGCGCGCGAGAACAACCGACTCTGGTCTTCCGTGGCGTCGTCGGCGGACGGGACGAAGCTGGTTGCGGCGGTGAGGAATGGCCAGATCTACACCTCAACGGATTCGGGGACGAACTGGACGGCGCGCGAGAGCAATCGCATGTGGAGTGGCGTGGCGTCGTCGGCGGACGGAACGAAGCTGGTCGCGGTAGTTTCGCTCGGCCAGATCTACACCTCAACGGATTCAGGGACGAACTGGACGGCGCGCGAGAGCAACCGCGATTGGACACCCGTGACGTCGTCGGCGGACGGAACGAAGCTGGTCGCGGTGGTATGGAACGGCCAGATCTACACCTCGTCGGATTCGGGGACGAACTGGACTCCGCACGCGAGCAATCGCGAATGGCGGTCCATCGCGTCGTCGTCGGACGGAACGAAACTGGTGGCGGTGGCCAACACCAACCAGATTTACACCTCGACGGATTCTGGGATGAACTGGACGGCGCGCGAGAGCAATCGCGCGTGGCGTGGCGTGGCGTCGTCGTCGGACGGTTCGAAGCTGGTGGCGGTGGCCAACACCAACCAGATTTACATATCGACGGATTCGGGGACGAACTGGACGGCGCGCGAGAGCAATCGCGAATGGACATCCGTGGCGTCGTCGTCGGACGGTTCGAAGCTGGTGGCGGTGGTGACCGGCAACGCGATCTACACATCGAGCGGCGGTATCGATTTGACCTTCACGCCTGCCGCCGACGCCTACGGCGCTCCTTACAGCAGCTTCACCTTCCAGGTGCAGGACGACGGCGGCACGGCCAATAGCGGCGTGGACCTTGATCCCACGCCGAAGACGATGACAATCAACGTGACCGAGGTGCCCGACGACCAGGCGATAACCTTCCCGGCGATCGGCGACAAGGTGACGACTGACGCGGTCGGCCTAGCGGCGACGGCGTCGAGCGGGCTGCCGGTTTCGTTCGCGGTGGGCGCTGGCCCGGCGACAATCGCGGTATTGACCAACCTGACCTTCACGGGCACTGGCGCGGTGAGCATCGTGGCGTCGCAGGCGGGTAATGGCAGTTGGAACCCGGTACCGGACGTGACGAACACGTTCAACGTGACGAAGGCGGCGGCGCAGGTGTTCCTGAGCGATCTGGCGCAGACCTACGACGGTACGGCGCGGACCGTGACGGCCACGTCGATGCCCGCTGGGCTAACCATCGAGTTGACCTATGATGGCAACGCCTGGGCACCGACCAACGTCGGGAGCTACGCGGTGACGGGAACCGTCAATGAGGCCATGTATCAGGGAATGTCGACCGGCACACTGGTGGTGGGCAAGGCCGACCAGACGATCACATTCGGTCCAATCGTTCCGCAAAAGCAAAGCGCGTTGGTCGGTCTAGCGGCCGCGGCCTCGAGCGGATTGGGCGTCACCTTCACGGCGGATCCGCCCGGCTCCATCAGCGGCGGAACGAATCTGACCTTCATCGGAGTGGGGGATGTGCGAGTGGTTGCCTCGCAGACCGGTAATGGCACCTACAGTCCCGCGCCGAGCGTCACCAACGTCATTAAGGTGTTCAGCGTCACGCCGGATTCCGGCCCCTATGCCGGTGGCAACACGGTCACCGTCACGAATGGGTATTTCGGGAGCATCACGAACGTGCTGGTAGGTAGCACAGGCGTCTCGCCTGTGTCTTCGGGTGATAACTGGTTCACGATTACGTTGCCGGCGGGAGTGAGTGCGGGTTTTGTGGATTTCATCGTGCAGACATCCAACAATGGCGACACCACGTTGGTCGATGCCTATGTGTACAATCCGGCGGGCGAGATTGGAGAGAATGCAGTCACGGCCATTCTGGATAATACCTTGAATGGCACCGCCTCGCTGACTAATTCTTTGGGGTCACTCACACTGAACAACTGGAACGCGAGGGTGATTTCAACGCCAGAGGGCGAGCCGACACCCCTCGCGGGAATGAAGATGAGCCTTTACAGTATGACGACCCCCGGGACCAATACGGTCGATCTGAGTTTGTATTATGTGGATGCTTCCTATAATCCCGTTGGCAGCGCCTTGGTCAGCACCAACGTGGTGCTGAACCTAACCACGACAGCGGCCTATTATGATATTCCCTTGAATACCGAGCAGTGGATCTTGCAGCCAGCGACGAACTACGCGCTGGTTTTCAAAGGCAGTACACCGGGTATTACCATGTCCTGGACCGTAGCCGGTCCTGGTTCGGGCAATTCGTATGTCACCACGAATGGTTTTATCTTCCTGTCAAACCGTCGAACGACGAACGGCGGATCGTCGTGGAGCGTTAACAGCTTCTACAACGGACTGCAGCTTTTGGGAAGCACACTGAACAGCGGAGTGACCCCCGCTAGCGGCTCTTGGACCGGCGGCTACCCGGTGGTGATAAGCGGCATGAATCTGTGCAATGGAAGCCTGTCGGACGCAACGAATGTGACACTGTGCGGGGTGAGTGTAGCGGTGATAGATATTGCAGGCTCCACGCAGATTGTGGTGACGGCGGGGCAGGCGGCGTCCGCAGGGATGGGCGATGTGGTGGTCTATTCCACTAGCTACGGCGCAACCACCAAATCCAACGCCTTCACCTATATCGCGCCCGGCCTTCAGGTGCTTGGCACCAACGGCGCGGTGATTGCCAGTGACGACTCGGCGCAGGTGGCGAATGGGACGAAGTTCAGTCCGCTGCTTCCCTACACGTCCTGGACAAATACATTTTCGATCACGAACAACGGCACCGAAACGTTGACTATTTCGGGATTTGGACATGTCAATCCTGACTTTGAGATCGCCGGTATTCCGACCTCGGTAGGCGTCGGTGGTGTGAGCAACTTCACGGTCAAATTCGCGCCGACCAGTGTGGGCACTTACAACGATTGGTTGACGATCAGCAACGACTCGCCGACAGCGGCCTACGTGGTGCGACTCTATGGTCCCTGCTTCGGAGTCTCGACGAATGCGGGCCCCTTCGGCGGTGGCAACACGATCACGATTGCGAACGGATACTTCGGGATCATCACCAACGTGTTGGTGGATGGAATGGCGGCGACGCTTGTGGAATCGAGCGGGAGCAGCTTCACTATCGTAATGCCCCCCGCCACGAATGCAGGCTTAGTGGACATCACCGTCCAGACCTCCGACAACGGCGACATCACGCTGGCGAATGCCTACACCTACAATCCGGCGGGCGCGATCGGCGGAACATCCATAGGACCGTTCGTATGGACGAACATGGCAAGTCGGTTCAACAATCAGGTGAGGTCTCTCGCCTATGATGGAACCAATCTTTATGCCGGAGGCGATTTTACGAGCGTGGGCGGCAGTCCAACACGCCTGGGCATCTGGAGGGGGACTAACTGGGTCGCGGTTGGCAGCGGGGTAAATGGCAATGTTTACACGCTTGCCCACGATGGTACGAATCTCTATGTCGGCGGTCTGTTTTCTTCTCCATCCATGTATCGAGCGTCCTGGAGTGGAACCGCTTGGAGTGCTCTGGGTGCGGGGGTTTCGCAACTTCCGTTGTGCTTGGCGTACAACGCCGGGTACTTGTTTATGGGACTATATTCGACGAACGGAGTGTTTGCCTGGAACGGAACGACGTGGACCAACCTCGGGGGTGTGATGAGCAGTAACGTGAATGCGGTTGCTCATGACGGGGTATCCCTATATGCGGGCGGCGCCTTTACCGTGGCGGGCGGCGTTGCCGCCAATTATGTGGCAACGTGGAATGGGACGACCTGGTCTGGTCTGGGCAGCGGAATGAACGGTGCTGTGAATGCGCTTTTGCATGACGGTACCCATTTGTATGCGGGGGGGGCCTTTACCTCGGCTGGCGGTGCCGCGGCGAATAATGTGGCGATGTGGAATGGCACCACCTGGACCAACCTTGGTCTCGGAATGACCGGCAGTGTGAACGCATTCGCGTACGACGGCACCAACTTATATGCCGGCGGGGCATTTACGAATGCGGGCGGCGCGACGGCAAAGTATGTGGCGATGTGGGACGGAACAAACTGGACCGGCCTCGGGAGCGGGATGAATGCGGCTGTCAATGCGCTTGTTCACGATGGATCCAAACTTGTGGCTGGCGGACTATTTACAACAGCCGATGGTCTCGCTGCCAGCAACGTGGCGATGGGAGCCCGATCTGTCGTTAGTACTGTGGGCGTTGAGCCCTCTTCCGGCTCGTGGACCGGTGGCTACGAGGTCGTGATCAGCGGCATGAACCTCGGCAACGGCGGCGACATCACGAATGTGACCCTATGCGGCGTAGCGGTACAAAGCATCGTTAGCCAGTCTGCGACGCAGGTGGTTGTCGTCGCCGGTCAGGCGATATCGGGAGTGGTCGGTGACGTGCAGGTGTTCTCGGCGAGCTTTGGCGCGACGACCAAGTCCAACGCGTTTACCTACACGGGGGCTGGTATCGCAGTGAATGGTACATCGTTCGGTCATTTGGTACTCGGTACCATCGTGACGAACCTTTTTGCCGTGACCAACAGCGGGAACGAAGCACTGGTCATCACGGCGGCGACCAACAGTGGCGCGGGTGCGGCGATGTTCAATGTGACCGGATTGGGCGGCTTGACAGTGGCTCCGGGCACGGTAAGCAATGTGCCGGTGGTGTTCACCGCCTCAGCGGTAGGCACGTTCATGCCGACCTGCCGCGCCACCAACAACAGCCCTCTGCCGAACTACACATTCGGATTGACAGGCTCAGTCTACGCTGCCTCCACCAATGTCGGCCCCTACGGCGGCGGCAACACCATCACCATAACCAACGGCCATTTCGGCACGATCACGAATGTGCTCCTGGGAGCGCTGAGCACCAGCTCGGCAACGCTCGTGTCGTCCGGCCCCAACTGGTTCACGATCACGCTGCCCGCCGCGACCAACGCGGGCGCGGTGGATTTCATCGTCCAGACCTCTGACAACGGCGATATCACCCTCACCAATCCCTACGCGTACAATCCGCAAGGGTGGATCGGGGCGCGTGCCACCACGGCCATTCTGGATAACACCTCGAATGGCACGGCTTCATTGGACATTAGTGTGGGGTCCATCACCCTGAACCACTGGAACGCCAAGGTGATTTCAACACCAGCGGGCGACCCGACGCCGCTTACGGGAATGAAGATGAGCCTTTATAGTACTACGACCAATGGGGCCAATACGTTGAACTTGGGCCTGTATTATGTGGATGCTTCCTATGATCCCATTGGCAGTGCCTTGACCAGCACCGATGTGGTGGTGAACCTGACCACGACAGCGGCCTACTATGATATTCCCTTGAATGTCGAGCAGTGGACCTTGCAGCCGGCGACGAACTACGCGCTGGTCTTCAAAGGCAGTACAGCGGGTATTACCATGTCCTGGCCCATACCCGGTTCGAGCTATCCGTATATCACCACGAATGGGTTTGGCTTCGTGAAAGGGCGGCGGACGACGACCGGAGGATCTTCGTGGTATGATAGCGCCTACAATAACGGCCTGCAGCTTCTTGGAAATATAATGAATATCGGTGTCGAACCCTCCTCTGGCTCCTGGACGGGCGGCTATCCGGTGGCGATCAGCGGTGATAACCTCTGCAACGGCACAATCGGGGACGTGACGCTTGTCACGCTGGCGGGCATGACGGCCACCGTGCAGAGCGTGAACAGCGCCACGCAGGTCGTCGTCATGGCCGGCGCTTCACACGATGGCTATCGCGCTGGCGACGTAGTGGTCGTCTCCACTGATTACGGCACGACCGTCAAGAGCAACGCCTATGAGTACCTGAAAGAAGCGCAGTCAATTACCTTCGATCCCATCGCCGCTAAGACCTACGGCGATGCGGCCTTCGATCCTGGGGCGATGGCGAGTTCGGGGTTGACGGTGGGCTATGCGAGCAGCAACTCGAACGTGGCCACCAACCTTGGCACCCTGCTGTACATCACCGGCACCGGCGTGTGCAATATTGTCGCCTCGCAGGCGGGCAATGCGTTTTACGTTGACGCACTAAACGTCACTAACACCCTGACCGTTACGCCGAAAGGGCTGACCGTTAGCGGCGCATCGGCCTCGAACAAGGTCTATGATGCCACGGTGGCGGCCATGCTTGGCGGCGGTTCATTAGTGGGCGTGGTGCCCAGCGACACGGTGACGCTGGCGAATAGTGCGACGGGTACCTTTGCCCAGGCGACCATCGGCACGAATATCGCCGTGACCAGCTTCATGACCCTCAGCGGCGCGGATGCCCCGAATTATGCCCTTTCGCAACCATCCCTCGCCGCCGACATCATAGCCAAAGGTCTGACGGTCACCGGCGCAGTGGCGCAGGGCAAGGTGTACGATGGAACGATTGCCGCGACGATCAGCGGGGCAGGGCTGTCCGGCGTGGAGAGTGGCGACGCCGTGACGCTCGACAATGCTTCGACCGGCACCTTTGCAAGTGCGAATGCCGACACGAACATCGCCGTCACCAGCTACATGACGATCAGCGGCGCGGATTCCGGCAACTACAACCTGGGCGGACAGCCATCGCTCTCGGCGGATATCACCAAGGCCGATCAAACGATCACCTTCCCGGCGCTCAGCGATACCTTCTGGACCAACAGAACAGCCGTTTCAGCCACGGCGGACAGCGGGCTGGCGGTAGCCTTCGCGGTGCTTAGCGGCCCCGCCCAGCTCAACAGCGGCACAAACGTCAGCTTCACGGGCATCGGCGACGTGCGTATATCGGCCTCCCAGTCAGGAAATGCCAACTACAATGCGGCGCCGGTGAAAACGAATTCGTTCCTGGCGACGGGTCCGCAGGTCCTGTTCCTCGGCGCCGACGGTGCCGTGGTGGAAAGTGGTGCAGGCGTCTCGCCTGCCGCTGGCACAGCCTTCGGCGAGGCGATCATCGGCGGCACTGCGCTCACCAACGTGTTCGCCATCACCAATGCGGGCAACGCGCTGCTGACGTTCAGTGGCGTCGTCACCAATGGGATTCAGGTTTCATCCTTCATCCTTCATCCTTTCCCATTGACGCTGGCGGCCGGGGCGGCCACGAATGTGACCGTGGTCTTCGCGCCGCTGGCGGGCGGCAGCAACACGGCCAGCTTCGTCTTCAGCTTCGACGGCACCAACTCGCCCTA
>DIZZ01000287.1:5182-17467 GCA_002428045.1 Verrucomicrobia bacterium UBA6015 | reverse complement strand
CTTCGGGTATGGCGGCACGGTGCCGGTGGTCGGCGACTTCGATGGTGACGGCGTCGACGATTTCGGGTGCTATGATGCGATTGGCATTCCTGGTGCTGTCTCGCCCGGGCAGTGGTACTTCATGAAGAGCACGGATCGCTTCTCGACCCTTGGCCGGTTCGGGCATTTCGGTGCCGTACCGGTGATTGGCGATTTCGATGGCGATGGCACGGATGACCTCGGCTATTACAACGCCGCTGGATTATCTGGCGTGAGCAGTCCCGGAACCTGGAGTTTCCTGCGTACGTCGATGGGGCCGGGCTCGACACAGTTTGGCTATGGGGGAACCGTTCCGGCGAGCGGTGCGCCCGTGAGATAATCCGTTTTTTCGATGATGTGAAGATCGTTTGGGAGATGCCTTGACAACAAAGACCGTGGAAGACCATTTCAGTTTGCTGGCGGATATTGGCGAAATCAGTGCGATACTGTCGGAGAGTCCCGATTTACAGGGATTTCTTGACCGTTGCGTACTGATGGTGGCCAACCATCTACATGCCGAGGTCTGTTCGATCTATCTCTATGACGAGGATGCCCGTGAGTTGACACTGCGGGCGACCCATGGCCTGGCCAAGGACGCGGTGGGGCGGATCAAACTGAAGATTGGCGAGGGGTTGGTTGGCAAGGCGCTCAAGGAACTCCGTCCGATTTGCGTGGCGCATGCCAGTGACCACCCGGATTATAAGTATTTCCCTGAGGCGGGGGAAGAGCCGTTCGAGGCCTTTCTTGGGGTACCGATCCTGCGCGGGGTCGAGAAGATCGGCATCCTGGTTGTGCAGCGGCGGGCCAGTGACCGGTTCAGCAATGTGGAAGTCATGGCGATGCGCGCCTTGACCTCCCAGTTGGCGACGGCCATCGAGACCGCCCGGACATTGTTGCAGATGGCCTCCGCCGTGACCCGTGTCGACGTTCCGCCGCCCCCGGTGCAACGCTCGTTCTTTGTCAGTGGTACCTCGGCCTCGCCGGGCTACGCCAATGGCCGCAGCGTTCAATTCATGCGCCATCCGGTGGAACGGATCCTGAGCATCAGTCGCGAACATGCCGGCCCCTGTTCCGGTTGCGCGGAGGCGTTTGACCGTGCCATTCAAACCACGCTGACACAGCTTGACGGCCTGCAGGCGGCGCTCGGGCAGAAGCTGCCGGAAGTGGCATCATTGATCTTTGAGGCGCACATGATGATGCTCAAGGATCGTTCCTTTGTCGGGGCGATGCGCGAGCTCATTTCCAAAGGGTCTGCTTCCGCCGTGCGGGCTGTTGCCGAGGTGGCAACCAAGTACATCGGCATCTTTGAGAGTAGTGCGCACGATTATATTCGCGAAAAGGCCCGGGATGTCGAGGATCTGGCCTTGCGCCTGCTGTCCAACCTTGCCGGGGACGAGGATCGTCGCGATGTCGACTGGCGCGGGCGGATCGTGATTGCCCGCGAGTTGCTGCCCTCGGATATCCTCAAGATCACCCTGGCTGAGGTGTCTGGAATCATCCTTGTCGGCGGGGGGTTGACCTCGCATATCTCGATCCTGGTCCGCTCGCTGGCGATTCCGATGATCATTACGGAGGATATCCAGTTGCTCGGGGTTGCCGATGGCGATCCGGTCCTGCTCGATGCCTTTTCCGGGAATGCCTACGTCAATCCGGGGGTGGATGTGGCACGGCGACTGGATGAGCGTGAGCGGCTGCGCGGGAAAGCCGATCTCCATGCATGTACCATGAGTCCGGAGACGCGGATGAAGGATGGTACCCGGGTGACGCTGCTGGCCAATATCAATCTGTTGAGTGAACTGGATAGTGCGTTGGCGCTCAAAGCGGAGGGGGTCGGGCTTTACCGTACCGAGTTCCCGTTCCTGATCCGGCAGGCGCTGCCCTCCGAGGAGGAGCAGTTCAACGTCTACACGCGGCTGCTGACGCGGATGGAAGGTCGGGATGTGACCATCCGGACGCTGGATGCCGGCGGAGACAAGATGCTGGCCTATTTGACCGACGGGGTAGAACCCAATCCGGCGCTGGGCCTGCGTTCAACACGGTTGATGCTGCGTTACCGGGATATCCTGGAGCAGCAATTGCGGGCGATCCTGCGGGCGGGCGCACGTAGCGAGCGGCTGCGGGTGATGTTCCCGATGATCTGTTCGCTGGATGAGTTCGAGCAGGTGAAGGCGATCCTGGAAGACTGTATCGAGGCGCTTGTGGCGGAAACCGGCGAGCCCGTAAACCGGCCGATGGTCGGCATGATGGTGGAACTGCCCTCGGTCGTGGAACTGGCGGATGCGTTTGCCCGGTCGGCGGATTTCTTCTCGATCGGCACGAACGATTTCATCCAGTACATGCTGGCGGTGGATCGTGTGAATGCCCGCGTCTTTGAATACTTCTGTCCGCATCATCCCTCGGTGTTGCGCGGTCTCAAGCGGGTGGCGGATGCCGCCCTGAACCGCAAGATCGATTGCGCGGTATGCGGCGAGATGGCGCATGATGTGCGTTATGTGCCCTTCTTCCTCGGTATCGGCATTCGTCGGCTCAGTGTCGATCCGCATTTCCTGCCGGAAGTCCAGCAATGTGTAAAGAGCTGGAGCTCGGAGGATGCCTCGGCCTATGCCGCGTCGCTGCTCTCGCAGAATTCCATCCGCGAGGTGGAAAAGCTGCTCCGCGATCATGCCCCGGTCTGAGGCATTCCGGCTCCTTAGCGAAGCAGCGGTTGTCGGGGACAGAGTACTGCTCTTGCCCTATTTGCTTTTTCTGTCGCGCTTCAGGCGGGGATTTGCTATCAACGATTCAAAGACATTTGAGTCAGAAAGGTTGCTATTGCCCGATGAGTGAGGAATCCATTCAGAACCCGCACGACCAGCTTTTCAAGGAAGCGTTCTCGCATACCGAGAACGCCGTCGGCTTTTTCCAGAACTACCTGCCACCGGTACTGCCGCTGGTGCTTTTCCAGGGCGGCGCTACCTGGACGGCCGATCTTTCGCTGAGCGGGCTGATCGATATTCCCGACGGACTGGCCCTGTACCAGCCTGAGTTCCGGCACCTGCTCGTCGATCTCAACCACATCAACGCCGATGAGCTTAAGGGTACGCTGATTGTCAGGACTTGCCTGCTGGCGCTCAAGGCACGATAATGCGTCATAATGTCTCTATCATGAACCCGGAAGAAATGCTTATTTAGCGCCAGCATGTCCCTACATGCATCGCTAATTATTTCTAACTTCAATTTATCATCAAGAAATTACGCAATTTGAAGGGCTATCCAAAATGTTGGCATACCTAATGCTATTATTAGGCGCAGCGATCATCACGAATCAATGAAGGAGGTGATGAAACAGGGTGATGGTTACGGTGAGATTTGCGAAAGGTCGGTGCAAGCAGAACGGGTAAGTAAATAACGGATATGGAGGTGTGAAATGTTTGAACTAACGACATGGCCACGCAGTCCGTGGTCGATTTTCAATGAGCTGGAGTCCCTGCAGGATACGATGAACAAGGCCCTTTCGGAACCGTCCCGCGAGCGTCCGGATGTGCGACGTTATCGCTATCCGCTGATGAATGTCTGGTCGGCCCAGGAAGGCCTGATCATTGACGCTGAGCTGCCCGGGGTGAATCCCGGGGATGTCGAGATCAATGTGATGGGCGACGAGCTTTCCCTCAGCGGCAAGATCAACCCGCAACCGCAGGACAAGCGGGAGGTCATGCATCGGCAGGAGCGTCCGTCAGGCTCGTTCAGCCGGACGCTGCAGTTGCCTTTCCGGGCCAATCCCGAAGGCGTGAAGGCATCCTTCAAGGACGGCATCCTGAGGGTGAGCATCCCGCGGTCGGAAGCCGAGAAACCGAAACGTATCGCCATCAGCGCAGCCTGAGGCGAAGACCAGGAAGGAGGATATTGAAATGAGCGTAGGACAAGAAACAAAGATGACAACCAAGACGTCGGTACCCCAGACCTGCGTGACCTATGTGCCGGATGTTGACATTATCGAGGACAGCGAGCGGATCCGCCTGATTGCCGATCTGCCCGGCGTAACGCAGAGCGGGGTTGATCTGACCGTCGAGAACAATATGCTGTCGATCAGCGCCACAGCCGCGATCACCCCGCCGGAAGGCTACACGTTGGCAGGGCAGGAATACGGTGTGGGCAATTATCACCGGGACTTCACGCTCTCGGATGCCGTCGATGTCAACGGTATCGCGGCCAGGGTCAAGAATGGTGTGCTCGAGGTCGTGATCCCGAAACGCGAAGAGGTCAAGACCCGCAAGATCAAGATCGAGTAGACGGAGTCAGCACCAAGAGCCGCTCCACGTCTTGCGTGGAGCGGCTCGCTGGGTTTTGGCCATTTTGGATGCTTGAAATATGGGTGAAGATCCACTAGAGTTTGACGTCATGAAATTTATACATGATGACTTCATGCTGGACGGGGAGCAGGCTCGGGTCCTTTATCATCGCTATGCCGAGCATCTACCGATTGTGGATTATCACTGTCACCTGTCCCCCGCCGATGTCGCCGTGGACCGGCGCTGGGAGAACCTGGCGCAGATGTGGCTTTATGGCGACCATTACAAGTGGCGTACCATGCGCAGTAATGGCGTGGCTGAACGCTTCTGCACAGGAGATGCCACCGATCGCGAGAAATTCGACCAGTTCGCGGCCACGATGCCTTACTTGCTGCGGAATCCGATGTACCATTGGTCCCACCTGGAACTGGCCCGCTATTTCGGGGTGGACGATCTGCTGCTCTCGCCCGCGACGGCGGATATCATCTGGAATCGTACCTTGGCCGTCTGCCAGTCGCCGGACACGTCAGCCCGCCGCCTGATGGAACGGAGCAATGTGGCGCTGGTCTGTACCACGGATGATCCTGTGGATTCGCTGGAGCATCACCAGGCCGTCAAGGCCGACACCGCCTTCACGGTGCAGATGCTGCCGACGTGGCGTCCCGACAAGGTCTTCGCCATTCATCGCAACGCCTTTTTCAACACCTGGGTGGATAAGCTGTCCGCCGTGTCGGGCATCACGATTTCCTGTGTGGCCGACCTGCTGGCAGCCTTGCAGCGGCGGCATGATGTTTTCCACGCGAATGGCTGCCGACTTTCCGACTACGGGGTGGAGACGGTGATTGCCGATCCTTATCTGGATTCGCAGATCGAGGCGATCTTCAAGAAGGTGCGGGCCGGCGGGACGCCCTCGGTGGAGGAATGCCGCCAGTTCCAATCGGCCATGCATCATGAATCCGCCCGGATGGATAGCGCGGCGGGCTGGACGATGCAGATCCATTACGGGGCGATGCGCAACAACAACACCCGCTTGTTCGAGACGCTGGGTCCGGATGTCGGGGTGGACAGTATTGGCGATTGGCCGGTGGCGGTGGGCTTGTCACGCTTCATGGATCGGTTGGACCGAGAGGACGCGTTGCCTCGCACGATCCTCTACACGCTCAATCCGCGCGATAACGAGGTGCTGGGAACCATGCTGGGCAATTTCCAGGGCGGCGGCATTCCCGGAAAGATCCAGTTTGGCAGCGGGTGGTGGTTCAATGACCAGACCGATGGTATGCTGCGTCAGATGGAGGCGCTGTCGCAGCTCGGTCTGCTGAGCCGGTTCGTCGGCATGCTGACGGATAGCCGCTCGTTCCTGTCCTATACACGGCACGAGTATTTCCGGCGGTTGCTTTGCAATCTGCTGGGGGCGGACATGGCGCACGGGCGCATCCCCGATGATTATGAGCTGGTCGGGCGCATGGTCGGGGATATCTGCTACCGCAACGCCGCTGGGTATTTCGGGTTTGATCTGAAGTAGAACCGGATGGGATTGATGTAGCCGGAGTATCCTGCTCCGGATTGCAAGCGGGAGGTCGTATGAAACAATGGGCTTGGCTGTTGGGGTTGGCGGTGGTGATTGTCGTGGTCGTCTTGAGTTGGGATCGCGACGCGTCGGTTCAGGATCCCCCGGTGGATCCGAGGGTGGCGGAGGAGCAGGCTCGGCAGCAACGCATCGAACAGCAGAAATCCATCGGGCTGGACCTGATTCAGCGCGGGTTGCCGGAGGCCGCATTCGCGCATTACCTAGCACAGGTCGATGTGCTGGGCGATCCCGTGGTAGGGCAGGGGATCATTGCCGTGCTGAACCTGGCGAGAACCAATGATGTCCTGATCGGCCAATTCGTTGCGTCGGCGTATGAACAGGGGGACCGGTTGCCGGTAACCCGCAACCGGGTAGCCTCGTGGACGCTCACGCGTGCAACGGATGCCGCAGATGCAGGTGGGTTTATCAAGGCGACCCGCACGGCGATTGAGCGGGGTACCCCTGCCGACGGATTGTACGCAGCATTTTCAAAAGGGTTCTATGGCTTTATCGAGAAGACCGGGGACGGCGACCGCGCGGCGATCATGGATCTTCTCGGGACTCTGCGCAAGGCCCCGGATCTGGCGGACTCCCTACGGGGAGCCTACGCGGCGGCTGCGCTTGACGGCGCGTTCATCATGAACGATTTCAAGACTGTGAAGGCGATCGTGGATGCAGGTGTTCCCGGCTATGATGAAGCGTGGCATGCCGAATTGAGCGAGAAGGCGATGGCGCATCTGGCGTTGCAGGAAGGGCGGCCCGAGGAGGCCATTGCCCTATTCCAGAAGCATATCGAGCGGGTGGCTGCATGGAAAGAGCCGGTCATCAATCCCATGACAGGGCGTCCTGTGCCGACGGAAGCCGTTCTCGGGTTCAATGAGAAACGCATTGGCGATATCTGGGGCGGGGTGCCAGGGCGCGAGGCCGAGGCCGCCGCCGCCTACCGCAGGGCCCGCCAGCATTACCAGCAGGCCTTGGCGTCACTGGATCCCGCAAGCCCGGACTATGCCGAGGCCGCCCGTGAGCTGGAGGCGGTTCCGGCGGTTGTGCAATAACCGTAGCTTGACGACATCCTGAGAACCGTCCTCACAAACCACCCTTTGGTGATCACGCTTCCTCCCATCACCCCGATCATTTGAACGCCTTTGGCGCTGAACGAGAAGTCGTGCAGCCCATTCCGTTTTTTTTCCACGTCGCGAGGTCATCCGATGCGCGGGGCGGTTTTGAATGTACCAGCAAAATTAAAGGACTGGCCCTCAAAATTGCTGAGGACGCAGCGGAAAAAGCTGGCTACTGATGCTCATTTCGCCACTGGATAGGTGTGGCGCCAAAGGACCTGCGGAATGTCCGGTACAGGTAATCGTCGGATCTGAATCCCGTCATGGTCGCGATCTCGGTGACGGTCATCTCTGTATGGCGGAGCAGTTCGCAGCATTTCTCGAGTCTCCTGCGATGCAATTCGGCGTTGACGCCGCGGCCAAATGACATGCGAAACGCACGTTCCAGTGTGCGGCGGTGGAGTCCGGTGTGGCGGGCTACCTCTTCAACAGAAAGACTCTTCGCGATGTTAGCCCATATAAACCGGAGTGCTTCAGAGACGGCGGGATCAACAGCGGCAAGAACATCCGTGCTTTCGCGTACGGTGATTCCGGATGGAGGAATCATCACGGCTTCCTGTGGCGTTCTTTCCCCTGCGAGCAGGTTTGCCATCAGTTCACAGGCCGCCATGCCTCTCTGGTCTTCCGCCGTTCCGATCGAGGAGAGCCGCGGGAAGCTGCGCTCGCAAATGGCTGGATTGTTTCCGTTCCCCAGAATCGCCACATCGGTTGGCACCTGCAATCCGACAGATCTTACCCAGGCGCAAAACCGCGCGGCGAGTCCATCGCTTGGACAAACCAGTGCGAGGGGTTTGGGAACCTTCCGGATCCAGTCGCTAAATTGTGCATAGGCGGGGATTGAGGGGCTCTTGTTGGCTTGAGGGAAAGCGGGTAGTGACAAGAGGTCAACGTCCATTCCTCGTTCTCTTGCTCTATCCTGGATGCCAATAAAAAGATTCTCCCAGATGCTCCAGGGCTTTCGCCCGACGAATCCGATATGCAGGAACCCTCGCTCCGCAAAATGATCGGCAGCCAGATGACCTTGTGCAATCAGGTCCGGCAGGACCGCAGGGAGCAGGTGGTCATCCGGGTGCGAGGCTGAGCCGATGCGTAGCAGACGGTGTGAAAACTGCTGCAGCTCCATGACACGCGGGCTGTTGGGAATCGAGCGGGTGATGATCCCGTCGAGCTTGATTCCATGTGGCGGGTTGCCATCGAAGTGCTCCAGTTCGATAAGCTGCCAGTTACGGCACACGGCCTCCTCGGTAAGCGACCGCAGAAAGGTTGAATCGAATTCCGTCATATCCTGCCTATCGGTGCCAATATAGGCGGAGGGCGGTTCTGTGGTTCTGGCGACCTGCGCCGCGATATGCCTACTGGTTTTCTGATTTTTCATGTGTCGTGATAATTCGGATAGGTATCGATAACCTACATGTTGCCATGCTAGATTAGCAAGAAGAAAATCCCGATACGTCGCGATAGTTCGGATTTCGTGTCGCATATATACGGATTGACAGTTTGCTGTTTCAGGACGACAATGATAACTGAAGATAAAGGGAGTAAACTGCGCATGAGAACAACAAAACTTCGATCAATTATCGCATCGCTGGCGCAAACCGCGCTGGCAATGCCAGCATTGCTGGTGGCAGGAATGCTGACGGGTGCCAATACCTATGGCGGCACCACCACGCTTAATGGCGGAACACTTTCACTGGCAAACTACTATTCGGAAAACGAATTGGCGATTGCCGGGGACAGCGCCATCAATGCGGCCCTGAACTTCCCGTCCATCTGGGATGGGCCGCTGACTGGCTCTTCCACCCTCACGCTCACGGGCTATTATGGCGGCCAGTTGTCGTTCGTCTACAATGGCGCCGGCAACACATTCACCGGCAACATCATCGTGGATTCGGGCACGCTGCGCATTTCCGTCAGCCCGTTTGCCACCACAACCGGAGGCTTCACCGCCCCGAGCATGACATCCTCCGACACGATCACCATCAATCGCGCCGGGACTTTATATATTGATGACAACGTGGCCAACGGATACACCGCCAACCGCTTCGGCTCGGACGGAAACCGGCCAGCCGTCACCCTGGCCGGTGGCACGCTCAACCTCAACGGCCTCAACAATGCCTCCAGCTCGGTCCAAACCTTGGGTGCTCTGACCGTTTCTTCCGGCCAAGGAACCATCACCGTCACCCGCAACACCGCCGGCACCCCGACCTTGACCTTCGACAGCCTGTCGATCAGCAAAGGTGCCACAGTCTTCTTCAACGGCACCAGCCTAGGAACCAGTTCCAAAATCACCTTTGCCTCCGCTCCCACACTGACCGGCGGCATCATCGCCGGTGCGCAGTGGTGGGATGGTGGCAACGCCAATAACAACCTTGTCACCTACGGTGTGAACGGCGTTAGCCAGTTCTGGGCTTATACGGATGTCTCGACTGACATCAATGGAGTCGCCGCCGACGCAAACGTTCGTGTCACCAACACCACCACCGCCGCTGCGGCACTGACTGCGGATCAGACCGTCAACTCGCTGACGATTAACCATGGGTCATGGAACATGACCAAAAAACTGACCATCACCAGCGGTATGTTCAACAGAAAAGGCGGCGCTAACGCTCTTGTCAATATCACCTCGGGCACGCTGACCGCCGGTAATGGCATCGATGACATCGACCTGCACATTATCAACACCGTGCAAGCCACTACATTTTCCGGCACCTCCGTGATCGCAGACAACGCTGCCACTGCAGTTACTTTGGTGAAGACCGGGACTTCAGGCCGCGAGCTAAGATTGGAATCCACTATCAACAACACCTACACCGGTGGAACCTATGTGCTGGATGGCACGGTTGTCACCGGCACCACTGCTAACAAAACTTACTTGGGCACCGGCAAGGTGACTGTGGATGGTGGTGGTGCTGGCAGCCCTTCCACCCTGACCCTGGGCGCGATCGGCGCAACCTCGAGCGCCGCCAGCGATGACTTCACCGCCATCAACGGCGGCAAGATCACACTCTCGAGCAACAACCACGGCAGCGTCGATACCTTCAATATCGGGGCCAACAGCATCATCTACGGTGATTCCGGTTCGGGCACCGGTCTCGCCAGCCTCACCCGTGGCACCAGCATCACCCTCGCAGCGGGTGCGATCGTGAGTCACAAAGCCCTCACCGCCGCGCTTATCTTGACCACAGGCACCATCCAGAACCTCGGCAGCAGCGCCGACCTGTATTACGGTCTCAATGCCAGCCAGACCAATGCTTCAGGCGCCGTCACGATCGGCAGCGGCACGGCGTTCCGTGGCATCAGCACCGAACGCTCTGCACAATCATGGCAATTGGGCACCATCAACATCGCAACGGGCACGACCAGCGTCGATTTCCAAGGACACGGATGGAATGCAGCTCCGCTTGTCCTCACTCTCGGCAACGGCGCGACCGCAGGTGCCCCGGTGATCTCCTTTGTTTCCGGAACAGGCACGGTGGACATCAAAGCCATCGGAGCGCTCACGATCAACGATAGCACTGCAACCTTCGGTAACACCGGTTCGGGCCAAAACATCCGCTTCGTGGCCACGGCTGGCTCCACCCTCACCGTCACTGCCGCAGACGGCATGGGCAGCGGCACCAGCATTGCCAGTGCTCTCGTCGAGAACGGCGGCAGCCTTGCGATTGGCAACACAACCGCCCTCAACGGTGCTGTCACGGTTGAATCAGGCGGCAGACTCACCGCCAACCAGGCATCAGGACTCACCGGCGCTGGTGCACTGACCTTCGAACAAGGCTCCATCATTAACATCACCAGCGTCACCGGCTTCAGCGGAGCGCAGGCCACCGCGGCCACCGTCAACGCAGGTACCATCGTACGCCTTGGAGTGTTGAGTTTTGGTGCAGTGGGAGAGACTCTCGATAGCTACCTGAGCACCAAGTCGCCGATCTACCAAGTCACCGGTAACTTTGCCGCTGCGAATCCAACTGCGGCAGATACGACCATCCTGACGCTTAACAAGAATGGCTCCGGTGTCGGCGGCATGTTGATCAATGATTCAACCAGCCGGACCATGGCCGCCCTCAGTAACGGCAAAATCACCCTCGGTGCCAATGGCGGTGTCATCGCCGCGACCACCAACACCACGTTCAACGTGCAGGAAAACATCACAGGCGCGGGCACGCTGACGATCGGCACCACCGCCATCATCGACGGTGCTCCGAAAACAGGCCTCGTGAACATTGATATCGCCGCCAACAGCAACACCTATACGGGCGGAACCATCATCAATGCGGGTACCGCCAAAATGGCTAACGATAATGTGCTTGGCGCCACCACCAACCAACTCACCGTCAATACGGACGGAACGCTGAACATGAATAACAAAAATCTGACCGTCGGCAACCTCACCGGAACCGGCGGCGTGATCAGCATCGGCGGTGCCGTCACCTTGACCATCGGCCAGGGCGACTTCGGGGGCGGCAACTATCAAGGTTCGATACAGGGTGCCAGCGGTAAACTCACCAAGACCGGCACGGGTACCATCACCCTCTCCGGGACGAACACCTATACGGGCGTGTCGACTATCAGTGGCGGCATGCTGCAATTCGCCAAGCAAATCTCGCTTTATAACAACACCCCCGGCAGTTGGACCAAAGGGAATATTGTTGTCAACAGCGGCGGTACGCTGGCCCTTAACGTGGGCGGCACTGGCGAATTCACTGCCGGGAATGTCACCACGTTGCTGGGCAACCTTACCGCCAATATCAGCAGCAACGGATTGCGGTCGGGAGCGGCGGTTGCCTTTGACACCAGCAACGCCTCGCCAGCGACGTTCACATTGGCCAGCGCCATTGCCAATAGTTCCGGCACGGGCAGCGGTGCCATCGGGGTGAAGAAACTCGGTGCCAATACGCTGGTTCTGGCGGGAACCAACACCTATACTGGCGGGACTACGGTCAACGCAGGCACACTACAGGTAGCCTCGATAAACGCACTGCCGGGGTTCAATGTGGCAAGCAGAGTGTCCGTCAGCAGCAGCGCTACCCTGGCGGTTCAAGCCGGGGGGGTAGGGGAGTGGAGTTCGGGGGATATCGACAGTCTGCTCGGGGCGACCCCAGCCGCCTTCGCCAGTGGCTCCACATTCGGCATTGTTGTTAGCACCAACAACAGCTTTAGCTACGCAAACAATATCGGAGCTACGCAGGAGGACAAATCCTTTGTGAAATCCGGTGATGGCACGCTGACGCTCTCGGGGGCCAATACCTACACCGGCACAACGACCATCAACGGGGGGACGCTGGTGCTCGGGGCGGACAGTACGCTTCCTGCGGCA
>DIZZ01000287.1:0-5098 GCA_002428045.1 Verrucomicrobia bacterium UBA6015 | reverse complement strand
CTGCGCTTCGCTAATAGCGCTGGCGCTACCTGGACGGGAAGTCTGGTTCTGACGGGAGCGCTTGGGGCAAACTCAATCCAGTTCGGGACGACCTCAGGCGGCCTGAGCCAAGCCCAGTTGGCACGCATCACGATCAATGGCAATGAAGTATTCATCAACGGTAGCGGATACATCGCGATGGTGCCTGGTGGCACCGTCTTCCGGTTCTGGTAGGGTGGGCAAAGACCGCCGGGCAAGCCGTGCGTGGCAAAGGCGGTGGCTTGCACGACGTGGTCGGCGTGGAATCCCGCACTCACCCCTATTCGGTCATCAAATTAAAAGGAGTTGTCTTCATGAAGCGTTCTACTCTGGTTTTTCTGCTGACTCTGGCTTGCGTGTTCACGGTTTCTCAGTCCCATGCCGATGTGAATGTTCTGATCATCGGATCGACGCATTCTTTCTCCGAGGGGGGAGAGAGTGGCGTCGTTCATCAAAAGCCCTTCAACCCCACAGCGATCGCCACTCACCTCCAGGGCATTCTCTCCCAAGATCCCGCTATAACCGAAACGGTCAACGTCGAGTTTGAGGAGATTTACAAGACCAAACTCCAGACGGTGATCTACAGTAAGGATAATCCCCACGAATTCACCTCGCATTGCTACAGCCTGGCGCAACACTACCTGTGGCCGGATGGCAAGACCAACCGGTTAGCGAACCTGCGCGGAGAGGGAACCCACGTCTGGGATTACATTGTGCTTTGCCATGACCCCTACATCATGGCGAACTTTCCCGGCATGGTGCCCGAGGGGGTGAAGTTGATTAGGGAGGAGGTCGCCAAGAGCTCCAGTCCTGCCCAGGTCGTACTGCTGGCCCAATGGCCGGATAGCAGCTCGACCTTCACGGCGACTCAATTCAACGAAATCGCGTACCGGGTGGGCAATTCCACCGGTCTCCCTGTGGTGCCCGCCGGAAAGGCATGGGACAGCTATAGCGCCAAGGATACCAACGTCAACCATCCCACGCCGAGGGGCGAATACCTGGCAGCGGCCGCTATTTACAGCAAACTTTTCAACCGCAGCGCCAAGACCTCGGCTTATGATTACCCATCCGTTGGCGATGCGATTGCCGATCAGGCCTTGTCGGTGGTGCAGGCCAATGCCGGGGTGGTGCAATACACGGGCACCTACACTTCCTACAACCCCTTCCAGATGAAATATCTCACCAAGCGGGTGGTGAGTTTCCGGGAAACCGGCACCAGCACGGAAGACCGGCTTCGAGAGGCCTTGGATCGCCTGGATGATGTGCAGCGGATCAGCCTCACCCCGACGGGATATGCCGGAGTACCGGGCACGCGCTGGGATTTCAACTACGGTCGAGGCAATGACTGGTGGGAGGACGACAAGGACTACGAAGTAAATACCAACATACATGACTGGGTGTATGGATTCCCAATGCACGATTACGACACCGTGTCCGCCCCCATCACGATGCCCTATGGCATTGATAAGCATTATTCCACCATTTATGGATATGAAGACGGCACGGATCTCGGCATCCCCTACAACATGATCCGTCCGGGCACCCGGGAACCCGACTGGCCGGAGGCTGTCAGGGCGATCCCGATCCGCTTGATGTGGCAGAAGATGTGCGAGGTGTCCCCCGGTTTCAATCCGTTGGGTGACAGCACGCACATGCACCCCCACCTGAATGACGCATCGGCGGCCTTCATGTACACCCTGCTTTCCGGACGCTGCCCGGTCGAACCTGAGCCTGCTGTCGCCAAGACCAGCATCCCATGGATGCAGTGGTTGGGTCACAAGACCGGTTATGAAACCGCCTGGCAAATGTCCCACCTCACCACCCGCGCCCCAGGATTCCGGGTGTTGCCCTCCGCAACGGCGGCGACGACAATAACCCCGACCACCAAGGAAACGATGACGGTGGAGTTTGTGTATCCACCGCAAAGTAATGTCACCGTGAATCTTTCAATCTCCAATACCAATGCGGCGATTATCGGAGCGAACCAATTGGTTTTCACCCCGCAGAATTACAATATCCCCCAGACTGTGACCGTGGCCGGTATTCCTGGCAGTGCGACGAACGAAGCCTTCGACGTGGGTTTCACAACCTTTTCCACCGATGAGAGTTACAACGGACTTAGCGACTCATGGTCCTATCGGATTTCCCGCAGCGTGCCGGTGACGTTGACGAGGGTCGACAAAGGGACCACGCAGGTCACCGCGAATCAGAACCTGCCGGTCACCATCAACCTGAACACCTCAGGGGCCAGTTCCTTGAACACGACACTCGCCGGCCCCAGCCGTGGAACGACAACTTGGTCTGGCACGGATGTTATCTACACCCCCGGTAGTGATTTCGTGGGCAAGGACGGATTCTCCTTTGCAACCACCAACGCGGGCAACTTGTCCGTCGGTTATATCGAAATCACGGTGACGAATGTTGTGCCGAATGGCAGGGTTTCCTATCGGGGCGATGGTGCCGAGGGCGGTGCGGTTCCGGTTGACACCAACAGTTATGCCCAGAGTGCGACCGTTACCGTACTCGGCAATACCGGAAACCTGACGAGGGGCGGCTACAACTTCAACGGCTGGAATACCGCCACAAACGGAACCGGAACGAGTTACAATGCCGGTGCAACCTTTGCCATGGGCACGAGTGGCGTGGTACTGTATGCCCAGTGGATATCTGTGCCGACCTACACGGTGACGTATAATGCAAATGCCAGTTCAAGCGGCAGCGTCCCGTCGAATCAAATCAAAACAGACGGGGTGGATCTAACGCTGAGGACTAACATTGGCAACCTCGCCAGGAATGGATACACCTTTGCGGGGTGGAATACGTTGGCCACCGGAACGGGCACCGATTACGCCGCGGGAGGCATCTACAGCGGCAATACCCACATTACGCTGTATGTGAAATGGACGCCCAACAATTATACGGTGACGTTCAATGCCAATGGCGGCGGCACCCCAAGCCCGACCAGCAAGGTCGTAACCTACGCTTCCCCTTATGGTGATTTGGCCACGGTTTCTTATCCCGGCTATACGTTAAACGGTTGGTTTACAGCGACGAACGGTGGAACAAAGATATATTCGACGACAACGGTTAACATCACAGCCCCCCAGACGCTTTATGCGCAATGGACGGCGGGTGAAACCTATACCGTATCCTACGATGCGAATGGGGCGGATTCAGGCACGGTTCCTTCCGCTCAAACCAAGCTGCAGGATGTGGAACTAACGTTAGCGATCAACACGGGTATCCTGGCTCGCGTTGGCTACACCTTTGCGGGATGGAACACGGCCGCCGACAGTTCGGGGACTCCCTATGCCGCGGGTGCCGCCTACACGACCAACGCCGCCGCTATCCTCTACGCCCAATGGGCCGGTGCGGAAACCTACCCCGTCACCTACGATGGCAACGGGCATACCGGTGGCTCCGTTCCATCCGATCAAACGAAATTACAGGGCGTTGGTTTGGCCCTCGCCACAAACTCGGGCAATCTGGCAATAACCGGATTCAGTTTCACCGGCTGGAATACGGCTCAAAATGGCAGCGGCACTGCCTATGCTGCCGGAGCCACCTACACTGCGGACACTGCCGTGACACTGTACGCCCAATGGAATGCACGTCCGGTGGTGGATGCCGGATCCAGCCAATTCGTCATCCTTAGCGAGGGATCGTCATGGAGCCCCTCCCTGCTCACCCCTCAGCTCTGGCTCGATGCATCAACCGCTACCATCAATGCAGGGACTGTCAGCGTTGTCAATGCCGGCAGCGGTGGCGGGACGATCAGCGGACCTGCGGCGCTTGCGGCAGGCGGGATTGGCAGTCTTCAGGCTGTGCAATTCAGCACCAGCAAGTATCTGACTGGCGATTACACGAACACCGGCACGACCTTGTCCGCCTTCTTTGTCGGGAAATCGTTAAACACGACCCAAACCGCCTATGCCGGCATGATGTCCGTATGGGCTAATGGTGTGGCGAGCGACTTTAATAACGCGGGCAGCGCGGTCTTATTTAACCAGAACAACAATGCTGCAAATACCATTCAAACGTATCGGAGCGCTGCGCTTTCATCGACAGCCGGAACGCTCACCGACGGATTCCTGGCGGAAACTGTTTTTAGTGGTACATCGAACGTAGCCTATATTAACGGACATCCTGCAACGGGCGTTGCCTCTTCGGGTAGTTTCAATGCAGGTAAAGTTGTCTTGGGATCCCGCTGGCACACCTCTGTTTTCAACTACTCCTGGAACGGCAACTTTGGCGAAGCGATTATATGCAATACCAATTTGGATACAACCGATCGAGAGAAGGTCGAAGGCTATCTCGCCCATAAATGGGGAATTTCCGGTAACTTGGATGTAAATCATCCCTACAAGAATTCGGAACCGGGTGCATCGGCTGCTGTGGTCACCCTAGGTGGTACCGTCACCGACACGGATGCGCTGACCACCACCTGGACCGTACTCGACGGACCGGCCGCCGTTACGTTCAGTGATGCGAGCGCCATTGATTCCACCGCAACCTTCTGGGTGACCGGCACCTATACCCTTCGTCTCACGGCGGATGACGGCTATGGGTCGGTTTCGGACGACGTGGTGATTACCGTTAATGACGCTGGTTCGCTCCATTTCGTTACTTACAACGGCAATGGCAACACAGGCGGCACGGTTCCTGTCGATGCCAGCAGCCCCTACACCAATGAAGCCCCGGTCACCGTTCTCGGCAACACCGGTTCTCTGGTCCGCGTGGGCTATACCTTTGCCGGTTGGAATTCCGCCGCAGATGGGTCAGGCACCGCCTATTCATCAGGATCGACGTTCAACATCAACGCACTGGTGATCCTTTACGCCCGGTGGACTGCCAATTCCTACACCGTTACCTACGATGGCAACGAAGGAGGCGCTCCCAGCCCGAGCAGCAATTCCGTCACCTTCGGATCAAGCTACGGCACCCTTGCCACCATCAGTCGCACGGGGTACACCTTCAATGGTTGGTTCACCGCAGCCACCGGCGGCACGCAAGTAACCAGCGGCACAACCGTCGCCACAGCCGCCGATCACACCTTGTATGCCCAGTGGACCGTCAGCAC
>DIZZ01000144.1:43088-43971 GCA_002428045.1 Verrucomicrobia bacterium UBA6015 | reverse complement strand
CGATCCTGGATGCCTACCAGCAGCTTTATCCTGACCAGCCGCTTGACCAGGTCTATTTCTTTTTCGATGAGATCCAGGATGTTTCCGGCTGGGAGAAATTTGTACGGCGTCTGGTCGATACGGTTTCTCGGCATGTGTTTATCACCGGATCTTCCGCCCGATTGCTCAGCCGGGAGATTGCCACCGCCTTGCGAGGTCGCACCCTGGCTTATACGCTTTTCCCGTTTTCTTTCCGCGAGTATGTGCGGGCACAGGGGGGCGATGGCGTTGCCGGACAACTCACATCGGCAGCACGTAACCGGCTGGTGGCAGGGTTTGATCGCTTTCTTGAGGTCGGTGGCTACCCCGAGATCCTCTCGTTCGACGAAGCAACCCGGATAAAAACACTGCAGTCGTATTTCGAGGTGATGCTGTATCGGGATATCATCGAGCGTTTCGGGGTTCGCCGCCCGCATCTGGTGAAGGACTTTGCCCGTCGGCTGGTGGCCTCCAATGCGCAGGTGTTTTCCGTGCATAAGTACTATCTGGATTTGAAATCGCGCGGCGTTCGTGTCACCAAGGATACGCTCTATGGGCTGGTGGAGCATTTCGTGGATGCCTGTTTCGCCGTTTCCGTGTCAAAGTATGATCCCTCCGAGGCCAAACAGGCGCAGGGCTTGAAGAAATACTACATCAATGATACGGGACTCGTGAATGCCTGCGAGTTCGTGCCTGCGGAGAAGGCGGGCGCGATGCTGGAGACGTTCGTCCTGCTGGAACTTTACAAGCGGGGGTGCCATGTCTGCTATTATTCCGAGTCGAACGAATGTGATTTCGTGGTCCTGGATCGGGGACAGGGGGTAGCGGCGATCCAGGTTTGTCTTCGGTTGACGGAGGATAACCG
>DIZZ01000144.1:0-43050 GCA_002428045.1 Verrucomicrobia bacterium UBA6015 | reverse complement strand
GGGGTGGTGGTAACGCTCGGGCAGGAGGAAACCGTCCAGGCCGATGCCGGAACGATTCGTGTGTTCCCGGCTTGGAAATGGGCACTGGAAACCGACATAACCCTAATGGATGTCGGTGCCAATATATAAGTTGTTTCGATCCATTTCTTCCTGAAAAGCCTGTCATCCTGTCAACATCAAGCCGAGCATCAGCCTTCGTGCCTTCGCGTCTTCGTGTGAGACCTTCGATACAATAGTTTGTTTATAAGAGAAAAAGAAATTGTAAAAACCTTTTAAATTGCGTTACAATAGAAATATTGGTTTGTCTTGAATTGGAAAAGGGAGCCTTATAAATGACGACATCGACATTACGATCAGCAAGCGTTTTGCTTTTTACCGCTGCGGTTTCCGCCGTCTTGGTGTGTTCGACCGGCTGTGAGTGGGAGTCAAGCGGCGACGGGGGTACCTGGAGCGATTCCATGAGCTGGGTCAACTTCAGTGGCCTTTATCGCAGCGGTAGCGGATCCCGCCATCTGGTCTCCAATTTTTCGCTTAGCAGCGGTGGCACAGGCGATTCGACGACGACTGATGATACCGTTGGCGTGAGCGAGTACCGTGTTCCCACACAAAACGGTCCGGTCAAACCGGCGATGCAAACCGTGTACGAGGATGTAATCACCTTTTCGAATGTCGGGCTGATTGGCTGGCGGCTGAAACCCGGCAGTATAACCGTTACCCTGAATGGAACCGGGGCAGGTGCGGTTGGCGAGTTCACGGATAACGGAGCGGGTGTGCTTTCGGGAACCTACAATCTGGTGCCGGTCGGTCCGTCGTACATTGGCACGGGGACCATTGATTATGATACGGGAGCATGGACGTTGACTTTGCAAGGCGATGCTCCGTTCCTGGAGGAGGCACAAATTCGCTATTCCTATGTCTATCAGAATGATCCGACCGTATCGGATGGTGGTAGTGGTGGTGCCACTGATGATGGTGAAGATCCTCCCACCAGCGGTGATTGGGTTTATACCTTGCAGGTGGCCCAGACCGGCAACCGGCTGAGTTTCACGGACAATCGCGGGTTTGTCTGGGAGGGCACATTGAGTTCGGTCACCACGCCCAGCGGTGACCGTACCGGCGAGACGCCGGGCGATGTTGTGGGTACGTTCGAAGCGAAAGGAAGGACCGATTCACGGTACAAGATTACCGGGACTTTCAGCGGAATCTACCAGATTAGCTCTGCAGAATCTGGAGAGACCTCGTATGGCCAGTTGACCAGTCGTAGGATCCAAGGCATCTGGATCGAGCCAACCGGGAATGGTGATCTCTACGGGGAAACCACTGCTGGCGCACAGACCGCTATCGCCGCTGATCCAACCGCCACCGCGACAAATTAGGCTCAAATGGGCGTCACCGATATTTGCAGGACGCAACGCGTTGCCAATGCCAAGCGTTGCATGGTGCTTGCCTTTCTGCTGGCTGCAGTATCTGCCAAGGCACAGTTGTTCGCTGGCGGTAGCGGTACTGCCGGGGATCCTTATCAAATCAGTACGGCCGCAGAACTGAACAATATCCGCAATAACAGGGGAACCACCAACAGTTTCAAATATTATCGGCAGACTGTTGATATTGACATCGCCTCGATTACAAACAATTGGGAGCCGATCGGTAATTTGGGAGTCAATCAGCCTGCGTGTGTTCATTACGATGGCGGCTCAAACCGGATATTCAACCTTCATATTTCCCGGAGCAGTGCGAATTATATTGGTTTGTTCGGATACCTCTTGGGCAGCGTGCGGAATGTGTCGTTAGAGTCTGGAAGCATAGCAGGAAATACGGCTGTGGGTGCGTTGGTGGGGCGACTGGAGTACGGTTCCATCTCGAATTGCCAGTCCTTGGTCAGCGTATCGGGGTCTTCGCAAGTTGGTGGGTTGGTGGGTGCTAACATTGGTGGCACGGTGCGGAACGTCGCTGTGCGAGGAGGTGTGATTTCAGGCTCGAGCATCGTTGGTGGTCTGGTCGGATTTACCTCCGGTGGATCGTTGTCCCATTCCTTTGCATCGTCGGTTATGATAGGGGGAACCAATACAGGGGGGCTCATCGGTTTCGCTGCGCCAGTACCGGTCGTGACCGCCTGTTACTGGGACATGCAGGTGAGCGGGTATACGGCAACGGCGGGCAACCTCGGGACAGGACTGATGACATCGAACATGTGGCTGCGTGCGTCGTTCAGCGGCTGGGATTTCAATAACGTCTGGCAGTTGTACTCCGGGAAGAGCTATCCCTACCTGCGTGCTTTGGCGGATGATGCGGCCACCCCTGTCCTTACCCCCGCCAGTGGCACTTTCCCCGGTACGTCGGTGACCGTGACAGCAACCTGCGCCACGGCGGGTGCGACGATGCATTACTCGATCGGTCGGACCGCACCGACGGATCTGACGACCAATACGGTTGCACAGGGCGGGTCGATTGCGGTTCCCGTCGAGGCGACGCTGAATGTTGTCGCTTGGAAGGCGTATATGAATCCATCGCCATTGAGCACGGCGACCCATACGCCTGCGCCGCTGGCGTATACCCCCTCGGCGGATCCTGGTGCCGGTGCGTATCCGGGAACCAACCTGGTGGTGGTGCTTAGCAGTATCACCACCAATTCGACGATCCGTTACACCACGAACGGCAATGATCCGACGGAAACGAATGCATGGGTTGTTTCCGGCGGGGCGGTGAATGTGCCAATTCCCGGTGTGCTGACGGCAAGAGCCTATCGCAGCGATCTGAACCGGAGTGAGCCCCTGGAGGTCGCCTATACGAATGCCGCCCTTGCGGCGACGCCGACGTTCAGCCCGACGGGGGGAGTGTTCGCGGGCAGCAGTGTCTCGGTCACGGTGACCTGCGCCGTTGCCGTGGACTGGATCCGCTACACGACGGATGGCAGCGAGCCGACCTCTTCGAGTTTGGGTAGCACATCGAATGTCGTGGTGTTGGTGCCGTTGCCCGGTACGCTCAAGGCAAGGGCTTTTCGCGCGGATCTGAATGACAGCTTGATTCAGACGGGGACCTACGCCAATGCCGCATCCGTGGCGATCCCTGTCTTCAATCCCGATGGAGGCACGTTTGCCGGTAGCAGTGCCACCGTGACGGTCACCTGTGAAACGGCAGGGGCGGACATCCGCTATACGACGGATACTACGGAACCAACGGAAGGCAGTCTTGGAGTAAGCAGCGGGGGTGCCGTCATGGTTCCCGTTCCCGGCACGCTCAAGGCGAGGGTCTTCAAGAGCGGGTTGAACCCGAGTACCGTACGAAGCGCACTTTATGAAAATGCCGGCAACACGGCCACGCCAACGTTCAATCCGGCGTCCGGTCCGATCGCGGCCGGGGTTGTGAAGGTGGCGATGAGCAGTACGACGCCGAGTGCCACGATCCGTTATACCACGGATGGCAGCGATCCGACGGAAACCAACGCCTTCGTCATGTCCGGCATGTCGGTGACGGTGCCTGTGCCCGGATCCGTCCGCGCAAAGGCCTGGTCAGTCGGTTTGAATCCCAGTACCGTCAGCAGCGCCAGCTACTCCACCGCTGGCGTCGTGGCGAAACCGTCGTTCAATCCCGATGGTGGCACGGGGGCGGTTTCGGTGGTGCTAAGTTGCGGTACCTCCGGGGCGCTGATCCACTACACGACCGACGGTGCGGATCCAACGGCATCGTCGCCATCCGTCTCCACGGGGACATCGGTGCCTGTGTCAGCCCCTTCGACCTTGAAAGCGAAAGCATTTAAAGCCGGGCTTTTCCCCAGCCCTGTTAATATGGCGTATTTCGGCGCTTTCGCAGGGGGCAGTGGCACGGTGCAGGATCCCTACCGTATCGCCAATGCCTTGCATTTGGACAAGGTACGCTATCACCTCGGTTCGACTTTTGTTGTGATTGCCGATATTGATCTCGGCGTCGTTCCATGGAATAGCGGCGAGGGCTGGCTGCCGTTGGGGGCAGATTATAATGGAACCCTTCATGCCCAGGGGCTTGCGGGGGTGTTCGATGGACAAGGGTATGTCATCAGCAATCTTTTTGTCAATCGACCGACGATGAACGAGGTCGCTGTCTTTGGTTATGTTGGCGATAGCGGCAGTATCCGGAATCTGGGTATAATCTCTGGCTCCGTGGCGGGGAAAACATCGGTTGGTGGTCTTGTAGGGTATAATGATGGCAGTCTATCGAATTGTTTTAGCCGATGCTCCGTGGTGGGTTTGTCCCGTGTTGGGGGATTGATTGGCGAAACGGCCTATGCGAGCGACTGTATGGATAGCTTTTCCACCGGAAGTGTTGCTGCCAGTGGTGCTGGATCCTATTTCGGAGGACTGGTGGGCTATGCAAGCCAGGCGCAGGTGAATCGGTGCTATGCGGCTGGCGCGGTGGCGACCAATGCTTTCTCGGGTGGCTTGATCGGTTATCAACTATCTTCGACCATAACCGCTTCCTACTGGGATATGCAGGCCAGCGGCCATCTGGCATCGGCCGGTGGTGCGGGAGCCATGGGGCGGACGACGGAACAGATGTGGAAGCAGGTGACATTTGCCGGTTGGAATTTTGCTGCGGTCTGGCGGATTGACGAGGGATTGGATTATCCCCAGTTGCGGGATGGTGAACCCCTTGCGTCATCGTCGCCTCCGGTTGACTGGCTGACCCGGTTCTATGGCTCGGTGGAGGCATCCCCAGAGGCATCAATCAGGGAATGGCCGTTATACTGGGAATACATTGCCGGGACCGATCCGACGGATCCTTTCTCGGTGTTTGCCGTGAACGGGACGGATGGTTTCACGACCAATCTGACGCTGCAGGTCAATAGCCTGACCGGGCGGGTCTATCGTCTGCTTTCAACCCCTTCGCTGGGCGCGGGCGCGAACTGGCAGCCGGTCAGCGGGGTGGCTGCGCAGGACGGCACCGGCGGCTCGTTGAACCTCAGTGCCCCTCTCCCCGCCACCCGTACCTACTACCGCGTGAGTGTTGAGCTGGCAGAGTGAAGAGAGACTGAAGGCTCGGGCGTCAGGCGTCGGGAGTCGCCCGTGGCAAAGGCAGCGGTGAGCACGACGGCTTGCCCGACGCAGCCAGCGTGGAATCCGGCCCTCCCGCCGCGGGGTGGAACCCGCCTTGTTCGGCTTGCAAAATCGTTTGGGGCATGGAAATTGGTTCTTGGATATTTAGCCTGTAGTCTGTAGTCTTCAGTCGATGGCCTTTAGTCTATTAGCCCGCCCCGAGAGGAGGACGTGATGCGAATGAAATGGTTGGTATTGTTCGTGGTGTTGGTGGCGGGGGTGTTGCAGGCCGCCTCCATTGATAAGCTTGAGAAGGCGCTGAAAAGCCTTCGGACGCAGACGCCGAACGTGGAGCGGCTGGGAGCCTTGTTCGCGGCCAGGGTGCATGCGCCGAATGCCGAGGTTCAGGCCATGGTCCTGCAGGCCTGTGCGGCCGGGCTCTTGTATATCGGCCAGCAGGATACCTATCACAAGATGGTTCGTCCGTTGATGCCTTCGGTGGAGGACTTCGAGGCCTCGCTGATGGTGGATTGCAAGCGCTGCACGGGCGCCGGCCAGCTTGAGAGCCCTTGCGAAACGTGCAAAGGCAGTGGTCTCTGCGTCAATCGGAAGTGTTCGAACGGCGTGACGACATCGGAAGGGTTTGACGGCAAGCGCGAAGATCGGCGCTGTGTGATCTGTTCCGGGACTGGCCAATGTACCGCCTGCAAGGGGGCTGGCAAACTGACCCGCAAATGTACAACGTGCGGCGGCAGTGGAAAAACACTTTCTGCATCGACGGCACTGGCGCAATGCCGTGCAGGCGTGGAGAAGGCACTCGCCGGTTGTGAAGCGGCCAGGGAGCTCTGACGTCGCAAACAGGAGGCTGAATGGCGGAACAGTACATGAAAGATCAGGCCAGCAGTCATACGCTGTTTGTAAAGGTCGCGGCCGACGGCAGTCGGCTGCTGATACAGAAATGCAAGCTGTTGGTGGTGAGCGGTCCGCTGACCGGCAAGGAATATATCGTCACCAGCGATGGCGTTACGCTGGGCTCTGATGCCCACAATGACCTTGTGATCAACGATGTGACGGTATCGCGTCGGCACTGCGAGATCGAACTGACACCCGATGGCTATGCCATCCGTGACCTGGGCAGCACCAACGGGACCTATGTTCAAGGCATCCGCATCCTGGCCGCCTATTTGGGGACCGGTACGGAAATCCAACTGGGCAGCACGCGGATGGTCTTCTGCCCCCTGCAGGAAACCACCGAGTACCACCTTAGCATGGCGTCGGAATTCGGTCGTCTCTATGGGCAAAGCACGGCCATGCGGCATGTCTTCTATCTTGCCGAGCGATATGCCACGACCGATTCAACCATCCTGATTGAGGGGGAGACCGGCACGGGCAAGGAGGTGCTGGCCGAGGAAATCCACAAGCATAGCCGGCGCAAGGACAAACCGTTTATCGTGATCGACTGTGCTTCACTCGCCCGCGAGCTGGTCGCCAGCGAATTGTTCGGTCATACCAAGGGGGCCTTCACCGGAGCGATCACCGAGCGGATCGGGGCTTTCGAGGCGGCGGACGGTGGCACGGTCTTCCTGGATGAGATCGGTGATCTGGCCCCGGAACTGCAGCCGCAATTGTTGCGTGTCCTTGAACGCCGCGAGATCAAGCGGGTCGGTAGCAACAATGTGCGTCCGATCAACGTGCGGATCCTGTGTGCCACCAACAAGAAGCTCCAGCAGGAAGTCAACGCGGGCCATTTCCGCGAGGATCTTTTTTTTCGCCTGTCGGTCATGCACATCGAGATTCCGCCCCTGCGAAAGCGCAAGGATGACATTCCCCTGCTGGCCAGGCGTTTCCTGAAGGAGTTCATGGGCGAGGCTGCCAAACCGCACCTGTCAGCCATTGACGCCGCCGAACGGGCATTGTCCCGGCATAACTGGGCAGGAAACGTGCGGGAACTGCGTAACCTGGTGGAAATCGCCAGCCACAGCGATCAGCATCCGATCGAGCTGGCCTCGTTCCTGCACATGGGCTCCATGAGCAGTGCCGAGCCCCGCAGCATGGACAACAAGGTGAATTCGGAACGACCGTTCAAGGTGGTGAAGCAGGAGCTGGTCCAGGAATTCGAGTTGGCTTACATCAGCGACCTGCTCAAACGTCACGGCGGCAATGTGTCGCAAGCCGCCAAGCAAGCGGAAATCGAACGCGCCTATCTGCAGCGCCTCGTGCGTAAATACGGTCTGCGCGAGGTGCAGGAATGTGCAGGCGAATAATATGGCCAGCGCCATGCCGCAGGAGGTAACCCGATGTACGATGCCCTGACCGAACAAGCGATGATGACCTGGCTGGAAACCCGTGACGAGGCGTTGCTCGCCTCGCTGTATGCCAGGGCTTACGCCGTCAAGCTTGAGCAGGTCGGCAACAAGGTATATTATCGTGGCATCATCGAGTTCAGCAATATCTGCGAGAAGGACTGCTTCTACTGCGGCATCCGGCGCAGCAATGGCGAGGTCAAGCGCTACACGGTGGATGATGCCGATGTGCTTTCGGCCGCCCGCTGGGCCTGGGAGCAGAAGTACGGCTCGATTGTCCTGCAATCGGGCGAACGCCAGACGGCGGCGTTTGTTGACCGCATCGAGGCGCTGCTCAACCAGATCAGTGAGGCCACGCATGGTGAACTGGGCGTTACGCTGTCGCTCGGCGAACAGTCGCGCGAGACGTTCCAGCGCTGGCGCGCGACGGGTGCGAAACGTTACCTGCTGCGGATCGAGACCTCCAATCCGGCACTTTACCGCGCCCTGCATCCGGACGACCACCGTCACGATGTGCGTCTGCAGTGCTTGCAGGATCTGCGTGACCTGGATTACCAAGTCGGAACCGGCGTCATGATCGGGCTCCCCGGCCAGACCGCACGAGATCTGGTCAACGACATCAACTTCTTCCGGGATCATGACATCGACATGATCGGTATGGGGCCTTTTATCCCGCATTCACAAACCCCGCTGGCCAGTGCGTCGTCGTCGTTTGATAAGCGTCGCCAGCTCCAGCTTGGGCTGACGATGATCGCCCTGACCCGTATCGCCCTGAAGGATGTCAACATTGCCGCTACCACCGCGCTACAGGCGCTCGACCCGAAAGGCCGTGAGCAGGGGCTGGCGGCAGGTGCCAACATTATCATGCCAAACCTGACCGACACCAAATATCGCGAGGGCTACCAGCTCTATGACGGTAAGCCCTGCCTGGATGAGAACGCGGGCATGTGCCGGTTCTGTCTCGAAGGCCGCATCGCCTCGATCGGCGAGCATGTCGGCTACGGCGAACAGGGCGATTCCCCGCACTACCTGCGCCGCCGTAACGGATGTAGGTAATGGAGCCAATGCCTTGGGTATTAACCTTCGGCAAGGCAGCAGGAACCGACGCGTTTAAGCATCAGCTCGTGAGGACCTTCCCGATGCGTGCCATGGCCTCCTCGACCTTCTCGAAGCTGTTGAAGGCGCTGATGCGGATGTGCCCTTGCCCACAGGCGCCGAAGCCGCTGCCCGGGGTGGTCACCACGCCGGCTTCCGTCAGCAGGCGGTCAAAGAATGTCCATGAGTCGGTCTGGGTGTGGATCCAGATATACGGGGCATTCACGCCCCCGCTGACGCGGTAGCCCAGATCATGGATCCGTTGACGGATGAATGCCGCGTTTTTCATATAATAGGTGATCAACCCCTTGACTTGTTCGCGTCCCTCGGGACTGTAGATGGCCTCGGCCGCCCGCTGGACAGGATAGGAGACGCCGTTGAACTTGGTGCAGTGACGCCGGTTCCAGAGCGCATGCAGGGCAACAGCATGACCCTCGGTATCATACGCCATGCAGGACTTTGGAACCACGGTGAATGCGCAGCGCGTCCCGGTGAATCCCGCCGTTTTCGAGAAGCTGCGGAACTCGATGGCCACGTCGCGGGCTCCTTCGATCTCGTAGATGCTGCGGGGCAATGCCGGATCGCTGACAAACGCCTCGTAGGCTGCATCGAACAGGATCAGTGCCTTGTGCTCGCGGGCATAGGCCACCCAGTCGGTAAGCTGCTGGCGCGTGGCGGTCGCTCCGGTTGGATTGTTCGGGAAGCACAGGTAGATCAGGTCCACATGCGTTTCTGGAAGCTTCGGGAGGTAGTCGTTGTCCGGCGTACATTCCAGATAAACAAGCCCCGCATAGCGACCCTGCTCCATCTTGCCCGTGCGCCCGGCCATGACATTGGTGTCGACGTAGACCGGATAGACTGGATCGGGGACGGCAATGGTGATGTCCTGGGCGAAGAGCTCCTGGATGTTGGCGGTGTCGCATTTGGCCCCGTCGCTGACAAAGATCTCGTCCGGCTGGATGTCGGCATGTCGACTCTGGTAGTCGTTGACGGCGATGGCGTTGCGCAGGAAGTCATAGCCCTGTTCGGGACCGTAGCCGCGGAAGGTGGTGTCGCCCGCCATCTCATCGACGGCGCGGTGGAGTGCTGCCACACAGGCGGGTGGAAGGGCCCGCGTCACATCGCCGATGCCCAGCTTGATCACCTTCACATCCGGACGGGCGGCCTGGAAGGCCCCCACGCGCTTGGCGATATCAGAAAACAGGTAGGATGCTTGCAACTTGCTGAAATTCGGGTTTACTCGAATCATGGCGGACTCCGTTAGGTTGGTTCATACTCGTGGTTGATAAGATGGCTATGCATTGTGCCTGCTGCCCTGTACTTGTCAAGCTTGCACAGCAGCCTTTTCCGCCCGGCACTTGATGATGGAGACGTAGGTCTCGTTAATCTCATACGCAATATAATGCCGGTGGTTGCGAATGCAGGCATCCACGGTCGTTCCAGAGCCGGCAAACGGGTCGAGCACGACCCCCCCCGGCGGGCAACTGGATTTGACCATTCTTTCTATAATCTCAAGCGGTTTCTGCGTGGGATGATCCTCACGCTCGGAATGGATGCGATGCAGTCGCGAAACAGACCATAAGTCCTTCGGGTTGCAGCCAACCTCAAGCCATTTCTTTCCTACAAAAATAGAACGACTTCGTGCTTTCTTGGTTTCGGCATCATACGGAATGCGAATCGGATCAAGATCAAAATAATAGCGGGGCGTTTTTGCAAAGAAACCGATGGTATCGTGTACCGATGAGTATTTGCGGGTTGAGCCCCCCATGCTTGGCACCTTGCGATCCCAGATGATCTCGTTTAGCATGATCATGTGTTTCTTGAGAAACACGAAGATTTCCGGACTATAGCGCCAGGTTGCGAAAACGTACAGGCTCCCGGTGTCTTTAAGTTTTGGCAGGGATAGCAACAGCCAGTTCTCCATCCAATCAAGAAACGCTTTGGCGGGTTTCTTGTCGGAGTCATTGCCGTAGTCTTTCCCCAGTCCATAGGGAGGGTCTGCAATGATCAGGTCGATGGAATGGTCTGGCAGCGCGGCAATGCCATGCAACGCGTCAATGTTCTCGATAACGTCTTTCTTCATGGTTTCCTTGGTAGCCTGAAAATAGGCCATTCGGGAGGTTCCTGCAAGGCATTTGTTCTGGAGAACCGTCGGTTGCGACAGATGCGGCAGATGCACGAGGTGAGGCAGACGGATACTGGCCCTGCGTTGACCGGGAGAACGGGCATCCGCTTTATTTTAGACTTATCGTGCGGCCGGGAGAATATTCATGTCGATTTCGCTGGCGCGGTACATCGCCACCCGGTCATAGTACCATCCGAACTCACGGATGACGCGCTCTTGTGCGGTTGCGATATTGTGAACCTGCTCATACCCCCCGTTGCTCGACATCCAGGTGATGCCATTCCACTCCCCGAACGCCACGGCATGGGCGCTGTTGCGGTCTTGAGCATGGAAGATGACAATCTGTGCATTGAAACCGCGTGCAAGGCAAAGATCCCTGACCGTCGCGGCGAAGTCCTCGCAATCCCCGGTCTTGCGTTCCCACGTTTGCTCGCCGGTTTGCCATTCATCGGTCTTGTCTGCCTGGTACCTGATGCGCTCACGCACCAGGGTGCAGATGGCTTGCGGGGAGTCTGCCTTTATTTCAGCTGCTACGCGCGCCATTGGCACTTGATCGACCTCGGGCACGCGTATTTCGGAAGAAGGGGGTGGGAACTCCGATAGGGGGCGCTGGTGATTCCGTGCCTCGGGGTTCTCTGCAACATAGGTGGCCCAGGCCAAACGGAAAGCGGGATCCTCGGCAATCGCAGGCTTGGCGGCAAGTGCCGGCCCGGCCACCATGAGGATCATGGAGGCCAGCATTGAGCCAAGTCGGACCGTTTTCTGCATATTCATTTCCTGTTAACCGTTGTGCGTTACAGGTAATTAATTCGCAGCTTGCGTGCCAACTTTAAAATAGTGTCATAATCGCTTTATCATGAAGTAAATACAACAATCATAAAGAGCCCTTATCAGGCCGACGCAGGTGTTCAGGGTGTTCACATGCGGACAGTATGAACACATCGTTCGTGTTCACATGGACAGTTTAAGCGTGCGCTTTGGATCGTGCAGTGCTGAGCGTTCAGTGCGTATCGATATGAAGCGCTGCCATCATGCGGTAGAGCTTGGGGCGATTAACCCCCAGCATCCGGGCGGCGGCGGCGACATTCCCGCCCGAGGCGGAAAGTGCCCGGCGAATGGCGGTGGCCTCCACCGCCTTGAGGTTATGCGGAGCCGATTCGACCAGCGGGGCAACCGCTGCAGGCAGCGCCCCCCCCGCCTCCGCAGGTTCGCTCTTGCGTCCCTGCGTATCAGGCGGAAGACTCCAGCAGTGGATATGTTCTGCATGAATCGTGCCCCCTCGACATTCGATCAAGGCCCGCTCAATGATGTTCCTAAGCTCGCGGATATTTCCAGGAAAATCATACGCCATCAGCAGATCCAGTGCATCTTTATCAACTGCAGGACAGGGAAACCCCATTTCTTTTGAAAAAAGTCGATTAAAGTGATCGGCAAGATAGGGAATCTCAATCTTGCGCTCTCGTAGGGGGGGCAGTGTAATGGCAAATCCGGCCAGACGGTAAAAGAGATCCGCCCGGAATTTACGGCTGGCGATCTTCTCGATGATGTTGACGTTGGTCGCCGAAAGGATGCGTACATTCACCAGCCGCGACTTGGAGCCGCCTACCGGGGTGACTTGCTTATCCTCCAAAACCCGAAGCAGTTTCGCCTGCATCTCCGTCGGCATATCGCCGATCTCGTCAAGGAAAAGGGTTCCCCCATCGGCAAGTTCAAAACATCCCTTGCGTTCGGAAACGGCACCGGTAAAGGAACCCTTGACATGCCCGAACAATGTTGATTCGGCAAGCTCCCCCGGAACGGCCGAGCAATTGATAGCCACAAACGGGTGGTTGCGACGGGTGCTGCCGTGATGGATGGCGCGGGCAATAAGCTCCTTGCCGGTACCGCTTTCCCCGGTAATCAGGACCGACGTCCCGGGTGCTTTGGCGACAAGCTCCGCATCATGCATGATCTTGCGCATGGCTGGCGATTGGCTGACAAGCCCGGAAACTCCGCTGCGATCCCGCTCCTGCTCGGAAAAGACTTGCACCTGCGTGGCCAGCATATCCCGTTCCTGCCCGATCTGGCGATAACGTAGCGTTCGGCTGACCGTCATGCTGATGGCCTGGCGGTCCACCGGTTTCTCAAAGAAATCGAAGGCTCCCAGCTTTAGCGCCCGAATAGCCTCTGCCTTCCCGGCGGCCCCGGTAACCACGATGACTTCCGTGTGCGGCGCGGTCTTCTTGATCCGCTCAAGCACATCCAGACCTGACATTCCGGGCATGTCAACATCCGTGATCAGAATATCCACGGGAAATTGCTCGATCTCCGCCAGGCATTGCAGGGGATCGGTGTACAGGGTCGTATTGCACTTGAGCGTCTTGAGGTAGGACTGGATGATCATGCCGATACGCGGATCGTCATCCAGAATCGCCACATTGACCGATGGCGACATGCTACCCTCTTCTCGTGTCATGACTAGGCTTCTCCCCGCGATCGATCCTGCTCCCGCACCACGCTATAAGTAAATTCAGTCACGGCATCTATTATGCCGACATTTCGATGAAACGCAAATGGTTTCTTTTGATGCACCTAATTCGGGTGCATGGGCCCGTTGAGGATTAAGAAGGTACTGTCTTTGTGTGGACAGGGGTGACTTAAAATGCGATAAAGAACGGCGTGGTGACGGATGGTTATGCTGCGTGATGGTTCAGAATTATGTTGCACATGAATGAGATCGATTTTACGGATGATAGCGAAGGTCGTAAGGATGCCACCCCCGAGGGGGCGTCGTCGCGGTTGGCTTGCACGTATTGGCGCAGGATGGCCCGCGCCCTTGCTCGCCGGGTTAATCTCGGCTGGTTGACCTTGCACATGGTGCCGTTGGCGGCGTTCGGTGGCATGGCACTGGCGCTGGGGCTGCTGCCTGCCCGGAAATGGGCGCTGCTGCCCGGCTGGCTGGGGCTGGCAGCCTTCCCGCTGTGGCTTTTGCTGGCCGCCGTTATCGCCGCCCTGCGGGCGCGGCGGCATTTCATCGGCGAGACGCAGGCCCTGGCGAGGCTGGATGCCTCCTGTCACCTGCATAACCGCCTGAGCGCCGCGATGCAGGGGGTAGGGGATTGGCCCCCGCCGCCCGATCCGCCCCCGCCCAAGCCGCGCTGGAATCCTGTGCGTACGATGCTGCCGATGCTTGCAAGCCTGGCCGCGCTACTGCTCGCCGCCTTCCTCCCGCTCAAGGCCGCCACCCCTGTCGCCGAACTGCCGCCCGTGCGTGAGCTTTCCGCCTGGACGGCTGTAGATGCCTCGCTCGAACTGCTGCGCGAGCAGGCGTCCGTCGAGAAGGAGGCACTGGAACAGGTCGGCGAGCAACTCGATGCCCTGCGTGCACAGCCGCGCGAGAACTGGTACCGCCCCGGCTCCATGGAAGCCTCCGACCATTTGCGCGAGCAGGTCGGCCAGGCCGCCCGCGATCTCCAGCAAGCCTTGAACACCGCCTCCACCGCCCTGGCAACCGCCGCGAGCACGCCGCTTGCCGCCCATGAACGCGATGCCCTGCTTGAGCAGCTCGGTCAGGCGCTCGACGCCTTGCAGCAGGGGATGTTGCCGCTCGACACCGAGACGCTGGCCGCCTTGAAGGAAATGGCTTGCCAGGAAGGCCTTAAGAACATCGATCCCGCCGCGCTTAAGCAGTTGCTCGAACAACTCCGTGAGCAGGGCAAATGCCTCGGCGAATGCGCCTCGCGTTGCCGTGCCCCAGGCAGCGGTACCCCGTCGGAGCCCAACGGCCAGGGTCTCGGCGAAGGCCAGGTCGGCCTAGCCGCCGCCGAGGGCGACGATGCCTCGGGCGGCGTCAGCCGCGACAAGGCGGGCAACACCCCGATGACCTTCCGTCCGCCGCAGGCACCCATTCAAGCGGGGTCCCCCGAAGCACTCGCCAACCGGGATTTGCGCCAGGCGGTGCTGGGCGAGACGACCGGCGTTTCGACGGATCAGCACGAGATCGACCGCGATGCCTGGACGGGCACGCAACCCGGCGGCGGTGCCGCCGCCCACACCGGTCAGGGGGGTGAAGCCGTATGGCGTCTCCCGGTCATGCCGCATGAACGGTCCCTCCTCAAAGCCTATTTCGACTGAACCGCAGAAAACCCCGCAGAAAACCCTTTTATGGAGACCCCGATGACAGAGCATCTCAGTGAACAGGAAATCGCCGCCTCGCAGACCCCTCTAAACCGTCTCCGCGAGGTGCTCGGCCAGGTGCTTTTCGGCCAGGAACTGCTGCTGGATATGACTCTCACCGGCCTGCTGGCCCGTGGGCATATCCTTCTCGAGGGGTTGCCCGGACTGGGCAAGACCGAATTGGTCAAGGCGCTCGGACAGGCGCTCGGGCTCGACGCCCGCCGCATCCAGTTCACGCCGGATCTGCTACCGGGCGACATCACCGGAAACCCGATGCTACAGGAGCGCAACGGCACGCGTGAATTCGTCTTCCAGCGCGGCCCGATCTTCGCTAACCTCGTGCTGGCCGACGAGATCAACCGCGCCTCGCCCAAGACGCAATCCGCCCTGCTCGAGGCCATGGCGGAGCGCCGCGTCTCCTCCATGGGCATGCGCCATGAACTGCCCGATCCGTTTTTCGTGCTCGCTACGCAGAACCCCATCGAACTCGAAGGCACCTATCCGCTGCCCGAGGCGCAGCTCGACCGCTTCCTCTTCAAGCTCAACATCAAGGCGGCCGGGGCCGATGTGCTCGAGCGCATCGTGCTCAAGCGTCGCCTGGGCGACGAACTGGAGACCCCCGCCGTGATGGACATCGACGGCTGGCGCACGCTGACCGACCGGGTGCAGCGCGTCTACCTGCCCGTCGTGGTGGCCAATTACATCGCCCGGCTCGTGCATGCCACCCATCCGGGGCAGTCGCAGGCCGCCGCCCGCGTCAAATTCGGTGCCAGCCCGCGCGCCGCCATCGGCCTGGCCGCCGCGGTTCGCGCCCGTGCCCTGCTGCAGGGACGCATCAATGCCAGTTTCGAGGATGTGCAGGCCACCGCCGTTGCCGTCCTGCAGCACCGGCTGGTACTCGACTATCACGCCCGCCTCGAGGGCGATACCGGCGAGGGCGTCGTCAATGCCCTGCTGGCGGAAATCTCAACCCAGGGCGCCCCGCTGCCCGCTACCCTCAAGGAGCCGACCGCATGATGAAGATCCTTAATCTGGCCGTGGTGGCGGCCTGCCTATTTGTGCCGCCCTCCCTCCGTGCGGCTGCTGTCGTCAACCGGTTGTACACCGATACGCGTGCCAGCGGCGTGACAATCGAGGTGGTGACGCCTTACGAGAAACTGCCCTCCGGTGGCGTTATGCCCGCCCGCATCCGCATCGGCAACCAGTCCGGTGCCACCCGCACCTGGACGATCACCGCCGAATGCTTAAATCCACATCGTCGCCAGCAGTCGCATCGCTGGACAGGCACCTTCACGGTCGAGCACCAGGCCCAGGCCGAGTTCGAGGTGTTTTTGCCTATGTCTACGCTTGATCTCGGCAATTATCAATCGCCGTCGCTGCGTCTCAGTGCGATCGGATATGGCTGCACGGGGGGCAGCAGAACCGGCATTGCGCACGCCCGCGGGCACAGCGGGAGGAGTGGGCATCACGGCGGGCGCGGGTCCATGGACCTCTACCGGGCCGTATCCGATCAACTGGTGGCTGCCCTCCCGTATTTTTCAACGAATGCCATGCCGAATAGCGAAACACTGGACTTCCGGCTGGCCGCTGCGGACTTCAGCGCCGGTCACCGCGCCTATCAATCGATTGATCAGCTTTGGATCACGGCAGATGAATGGCGCAGCCTTGCCCCTGCCAAGGCGCAGGCCGTGGCGCAATGGGTGCGACTCGGGGGGGTACTCGTTATGTCTGTCGCCGCCGGTGAACCCGTTGCCGAGCTCACCGCCCTTCCGCCCGGCGTACTCGCCCGTACGGATGCGAGCGCATACGGTTTCGGACGCATCCAGCCATTCCGGATCAGCGCAGGCGCTCTCGACGAACTGCGCCTGACCGAACTGGAGGCCGGTACCGTCGGCCGCCATTCGCAAATCGCGGAAACGCACGACGCTGGGAAATGGAAGCTGCGTGCCGACATCGGCAACCTCTCCTACCCGATCGTCCTGATCCTGGCCTTCACGATCCTCTTCGCCCTGCTGCTTGGTCCGATCAACCTACTAATAGCCCTGCGTCGTCGACGGCCCGCGCAGATGCTCTGGACGACACCGGTCTTCTCGCTCGCGGCGGGCATCGTCCTGGCCTTGGTGATCCTGCTTAAGGACGGCACTGGCGGGCGCGGTTTGCGCATGACACTGTCGTTTCTCGATCCGTCGTCCCGCACGCTCTCCACGATCCAGGAACAGGTGTCGCTGACCGGCGTTCTGCTCGGTGACGGTTTTTCCCTCGATGCGGACACCTCGATCAGCCCCCTGAGAACGGAAACCCGCGCGGATCAGCGCAGCCGCCTATACCATGAGGCGGATGGGTATCAGCGCGGTGCCTGGTTCGGTAGCCGCTCGATCCAGGCGCAATTGCTCGAACGGGCGACGCCCACCCGGCAACGCATTGAACTCGTTACCGCTGCCACCCCGGACGCGCCACCGGCCTTGCAATCCTCCGTTGGCAAGCCGCTGCACGACGTCTTCTACCGCGACCCGCAGGGGCGCCTCTGGCACACGCCGGTCCTTCACACCGGTGAGCGTAAGGCGATGGAGAGTGCCAACCCTGCCGCCTTCGCTACGTGGTGGCAGACCCGCCGCGAGAATGCCGGACTTCGCCTTCGCATGGCTTTCGACCGGCTGGATAACGTCAATGGCATGTTTTATGCCGATGTGCGCGAGGCGGATGACTTCACGATTGAAACCCTTCCCTCCATTCGCTGGCAGAACCGGGCCGTCATCCTTGCCGGACTCGTCGACATTCAAGGAGCACCATGAGCACAACCATCCGCGTGGCGGGCATCTCTAAATCCTTCGGTCCCGTGAAGGCCGTCAATCGGCTGAGCTTCGAGGTGTCCTCTGGACAGGTTCTCGGCTTCATCGGGGCCAACGGCGCGGGCAAGACCACCGCCATGCGCATCATGTGTACCCTCGAACTGCCCGACGAGGGGTTCGTCGAGATCTGCGGATGCAACGTGATGGAAAACCCGGCGAAGGCCCGCCGCCGTCTGGGCTGGATGCCCGACGCCTACGGATCCTACACTGCCGTAAGCGTCTGGGAATATCTCGACTTCTTCGGCCGGGCCTACGGTTTCCGCAGGGCCGAGCTGAAGCGTCGCGTCGATGAAGTCATGGCCTTCACCGCGCTCGACGTCATTGCCGACCAGGCCGCCGCCAAGCTCTCCAAGGGCCAGAAACAGCGACTCTGCCTCGGCCGCACGCTGATCCCCGATCCCGAGGTGCTTGTCCTCGACGAGCCTGCCGCCGGTCTCGATCCCAAGGCGCGCATCGAGTTCAAGAATCTGGTGCGCCTGCTGGCCGCCACCGGCAAGACGCTGTTCATCAGCTCGCACATCCTCAGCGAACTCGAGGAAATGTGCGACTCGCTCCTGTTCATCGATGCCGGATCGCTCGTGCATCACGGCTCGTCCGAGAAACTCAAGCAGCGCGAAGGGTCGCCCGTGCTTGTGCGTATCGGGATCGACGCGCCGCTCGATCCCCTTGCCGAATGGGTCGCCCTCTATCCCGGGATCGAATGCTATGACCGCGCCCGGAACGGCAACCTGCGCATCCGCGTCGAGGATGGATCCCCCGCGTGTCTGGCGGCCATCCTGCGTGCCATCCTCCAGGCGGGCTTCCCGGTATGCGACTTCCACCGCGAGGATATCCGCCTCGAGGACGCCTTTGTTGACATGCTTTCCAAGACAGGAGCACCCCATGCACATTGATATCTTCCCCCCCGTCCTGGTGAAAGAGATTCGCCAGGGACTCAAGACCAAGGCTTTTGCTTTCACCCTGATCGGCCAGCAGGCGCTGATGGTCATCACGATTCTCTTCTACCTTCTGGGCGTGCGCGCCGGCAACGACATCGAGTTCGCCAACGGCCTCTTCTGGTTCTGTCTCTGTGTGCCGCTTCTCGCGGTGATGCCCGCCCGCGGCTTCCAAGGCATCCATGAGGAACGCACCAGCCAGACGCTTGAACTGCTCTTCCTGACCCGGCTGAGCGCCCGCCAGATCGTCGTCGGCAAATGGGTTGCCCTCTTCGCACAGGCGTTGCTGATCGTTGTCGCCACGCTCCCTTACATGGTGATCCGCTATTTCCTCGGCGGTATCGACATCTCGTCCGACCTGGCCATTACCGGCTGGCTCACGCTGGCTTGCGCAGCGCTCACCGCGCTGGCCATCGGCCTCTCTTCCGTTGAGAACAAGGCCATCCGCGTGCTGATCATGATCGCCGCCGTCCTCTCGATCTTCCCCTTTCTAAGCTTCGGTATGATGACCGTTATGGGAGGCAGTATCTTTGGCGGCGTGTCCTCCGGTGGCGGGCCGAAAGCAGCCACCGTGCTGGGTATCATCGGCCTGTGCCTGCTCGGGGGTGCCTACGCGCTCTACTTCGGGGCATCGCTCATCGCCCCGCAAGCCGAAAACCACGCCCTACCCAAGCGCTTGATTGGGTTGCTGGGTATCGCCGCCGTAACGGCCATGGCGGTGGCGTCCGGCCAGGACGAGTTCATGGCATTCCTCTTTCCGCTCGTCATTCTCGTCGGGGCCGATGCACTGACCGAGGAGCCGCCGCGCGTCCGGTCAGTCTATGCCCGGCGCGATGGTGGACGCTGGCCGCTGCCGCCCTTGCTGCGCCCCTTTCTTCCGGGCTGGCCCTCCGGTATTGTCTATCTCTTCGTGATCAGCCTGACCAGTTGGGCACTGCTGCAGGCACTTTTTCAGGATATCGACAATCCATGGGCACTGATGCTGGCTGTGGTAACGGGGCTACTGTATCCGCTGCCCCTCATTCTCCTGCTGGGTTCGCGCATCAAGCGGATCGGCCCCGCCTACATCCTGCTGCAGGTCATCCAGTGCATCCTGAGCGCACTCCTGATGACGGCGGTCGGAACCAATGCGCTGGAGGATGTTACCATTGCCGGCCTGCTGCCGGTCGCGACCTTCATCCTTGCGGCAACGGAGGAGAACAACTGGGAACATGCCGTGGCTGTGCTGGCGGTATTAATGTGCGCATGCCTAGTCGTGCTACTGGTGAAAGCCATCAGTGTCTGGGAAACTCGTCGCAGAAGTGATTTATGCCCAGAGAACGAGGTGTCACCAGCAGTGACCAGCTCGGATGATGAGATCATAGGATCTGATTTCACCCGGTTCTAGCAGGATTAAGTCGCCCGCCTGCCGGGCAACGCCTTGCCCCACGGGATAATGGGTTCCCGGTTCCAGTCCGGTCACGTATTCTCCCATCCCCCAGTGCTGCCAGCTCGTCAGGCAGGGTAACGTCCTCGGGTCGAATTCAATCTGCAGATCCAGGCCCAGCGAACGGTTGCGAACACCGGTCCGGGAACGGCCGTCGGCATCCGCTACCGGGCGGATGAACCCGCAGGCCTCGCCTGTTCCTGCATGGGCCACCAGCGGCGCTGGACAATGCATGACGTCGTGTTGCCCACCGAACAAGGCATTGTCCTGTGCACCGCCGCGCGAGCGGGTCTCTCCGTTCCAAATCAGCTCTGCCCCCTCATCCACCAGCGGATACCCCAGGTTGCAATGATAAAGCAGCATGTGCGGCACGGTTTGATTGCCACGGTTGATGACTTGATCCTGAACGCGGATTTCCGCCTGTCCCAGCGCGCTGCTGAGGGTCCGGCGCAGTTCCAGATGCGGACCGAAGATGCTTGACTCACGGACCACCCCGCTCAGCGCCATACGGGTTTTCCCCAGTACCAGGTCGGGTTGTTCGACGCTAGTCAATTCGGCCGGCAGGTTGCTGATAAGGCCATGCAGCCCCCGCGTCCCGGAGGCATCCGATTCCGGAGGGCCAACATGCGAAAGGCCGCAGGTGGTCAACAATCCGCCCGCAAATGTTCGTAGCCATTCCAGTCCGTGATTTGCTGATGGATCCGGCATGGTGATGCCCGCCCGGGAAAGCCAGGCCAGCGAATACGGTCCGTAGAACGCATCCACAATATCCATTCCCCGATCCAGCACCACCTTGAAACGCAGTGGTGAACCCGTATTCACCCAGGCCACCCTGACGCCCCGTCCGGCACCATTATCCAAGACAGAGGTTTCAATGCCGCCCAACTGTGCCGGATTCGATACTTTCCCAGCCAATGCGTTTATGTCCATACATCCCTCCTTTAAAACCCTTGCTGTGGCGGCTCGGTGAGGACACCTCGCCCTACCTGGCAGGGTCTGCGCATGGCGTAGAACGTCTCCTGGGAACAGGGAACGGATATCGCTTTCGTCACCCTGAACCCCCAATGCTCATATTTCTGGACATTGGTCTGACACTGGGTGATCAGCGTGCAGGGGATATTTTCCGTATCTGCTTTTGCCAGCATGGGCCTGACCAGCAGGGACGCATATTTCTGGCCAAGAAACGCCGAGCGTACGGCCACCAAGTGCAGGTACCATTGCGGTTCGCGGCCAAGATGCGTTATCAGCGCCGCAATCACCTCGTTGACAGCCGCTATCCTTGTCTTTGTGCCAGCGTCGGCAAACGCCTGCCCCCCGAAAGGATCGGCACCCCCGTCATCGGGATACCCAATGCCGGGCGGGTACCAGATGCTTACCGCCTCCAGCGCGGGAGAAACGGCATGCACGACGGATTCAGGCGGGCATGTGGTTACCAGTAAACGGAAGAATATCCGCTTCAGAAGCAAGTGCTGAGGTTCGTTCTGGAACATGTAGTTCCCGATGGGGTCGTTGCTGCCAATAAAGGCTTCGGCGGATACATCCGCCACGTCTTCGATTCTGCACAACGGAACCTCGTAGCGCATGCGCTTCCTCTTGGTGGCGAACGTTTATTCCTTAGCGTTGGCGAGCAGTGCTTTTGACCAGGCCGCAAAATGGGTGCGCATGCGGGTGGACTGCAGCATCCGGTTGACATCCGGTTTCAACGCGATGGCCTCGGCCTGATCGCCAGCCTCGCGAGAGACAAGATGAATCAGCAATGTCGCCTCATCCGTCCGTACGGGGGCGGACATCTGGCCTGCGTTGAGTGTGATAACCGCCGGCATTATATCGGCGAAGTAGTCGACCTTTTCCGCGCTCGAATCGTAGATCGAGAACGGCCCGACGGTCTTGACGCTAAGCTTCAGGCTTTCGGACGCCACCTTGAACGGGGTTCCCGTTGACGTCAGGGCGCTGAGCTGCTTCTGAAGGTCGGTTAAACGCGTCTCAAACGCGCGGTTTTGTGCATCCTGATCCGCCAATTTACGGGCACGGTCCTTGACCTCATCGTACGTCAGCAAATAAGCCGGTCGGTTCGTGTTCCAGGCCATGATGTACACGGCAGCATCCCCCACCACGGCTCGGCTATAGGATGTCGAGGGATCCTTGGCGTCAAGCTGGAAGGCGGCCTGGCTGAACAGATCACCGTCGCTGATATGAGACGGCGGTTCGACAGCACTGAAAAGGGTCGTGGTGTAGACGTTCATCTTCAGCTCCGCTGCCACGGTATGGATCGATACGGCATCACCGTAGTCGACCATGCGCAACGAATTGACGAACTGCATGGCATAATCGCTCGCGATCGAGCGGGCTTCCGTTGCCGCCACTTCCTTGCGAAGCTCATCCTCTACTTCGCTAAGCGGCTTGAACGGGCTGGGGGCATTGGTCTCAGGGTTCCGGTAGTTCTCGATGTTACGGTCGTAAAGGGCCTGGATCTGCACCTCGGAGACATTCACCGTTTTTGCCAATTCGTCAAGCGGCCATTCGACATAAACCACACTGCGAAGTTCCGGCGCATTGAACAAGGAGGGGTTTCCGTCGTAGAACGCACGGACGTCGCCATCGCTGGCCGTCACATTGCTGGCAAGATTGGATACGGTGAGCTCGACGATGTCAACGGTAAAGCGGTCCGTGAGGCGGGCGACGCTCTGCGCCAGCTCATACGGGGCGATCCAGAGGCTGGAGCCCGTCAGCATCTGCATTTTGTTAAGCAACAGCTCCTCCCGCAGATAATCCTCGAACACCTTCATCGGCACACGCATCTGGTTCTCGATAAGCTGCTGGTAGCGCTCGCGGTTGAAGCTGCCATTGACGGCGAAGGCTTTATCCCGGATGATGGTCTCGGTAACCTCCTGATCAGACACCGTAACCCCGAGCGTGCGGGCATAGCGCACGATCGCCATGCGCTGCCAGGCCTGCTCCTGCATGCGGGCCTGCTCTTCCTCTCCGCCCCGGGTCGGCTGGAACCCTTCCGCAAACATCTTGGCACGCACCAACTCATCCCGCATAACCGGGTCTCCAAAAAGGGTGCCAATACGATTATCGCTGCCGCCGTTGTCGCCCACGGTGGGGGCGAACAGGCCAACCATGGAGAGACTAACCAGAATCGCAAAGGCGGCCCAGACCAGTTTGTTATGAATAAGTTTGTTGAATTTAGATATCAGCATGATGCGTTCTCATTGTTGCGGTTCATAAAAAGGATGCATCCCGAATGTGATCGGGATGCATCCATGGTTGGTATTATACCCTTTCCAGCCCGTTAACGCCTGCCTGCCGGGGTGGGGGTTGGTGGTTGCGGACGCGGTTGTTGCTGTTGTTGCTCGAACTCAATATTCTCCTCATTGAGTGTGCGGTCAACGAGATCAACGATATCGTTCAGAATGTGATCGGGTGGGAGCGGATTGCCTGGTTCCCCATCGCGGCGCGGCGGCTTGCCATCCCGCCAGCGGGGTTTCTTATCCTCTTCGTTCCAGGGTGGGTTGGCGCCCCGATCCTTCCCGAATTCCGGAGCCACCCCGCCGCCGTAGGTGAATATGAACTCACCCGCCTGGGTACCATCCGGTGCCAAAAGTTGAACATGGATGATACGTTGGTTGGATTCTGGAACAAACCGTTGCCAGACTTTCAGGACCATTCCTTCCGTCGTCTCGACGTTTTTGTCCTCCATCTTCTCATCCTTGAAGGTGACATTAAGCTTGCCCTTCATGGTTTTCATACGCAAGTACGATTGATCTGCGGGACTGAGTACGGAGAACACGTCGTCCGCATCCATCTCAAGCACTTCAAAGTTTTCGCCATGCACCCTGATAATGCCCCTGATCACGCGCATGATCACCACGCGCATGTCCTCAACGATGCGTGATCCCACGTTGAATTTTGTGCCGACGGCCCCGCAGATGGCTGTGGCGGTTTCAACATTCAGGCGATTCCCGCCTTCACTGAATGTGCTTTTCAAGTCCACTTCAACCTCGCCGTCATTCAGGCGGATGTTCTTGATCTTGATATCGTCCGTGTTGTGGTTGAACACAACATCCGCATTGGCCAGCACGCGGACGGTATTGCCCTCGGATATGATGGCCACCAGGCTGGAGCGGGCGCCGGTGCGGATATGGCTGCCGTAGGGGTAGGCCTTGGATTCGACCGCCTCGACGAAATCATTTGCGCCAGGAAGGCTGATCTTGCAGTCACCGGTGACGTTGACAACCCGGAACGCCGGATCCAAGTCGCTCTGTGCCCACACGCTGGAAACCAACGCCGCCAAGACCATGGCGACACATCCCATTCTGATGATGCTCATACCCGTTCCTTTCTAATTTCCCTTGACACGCTCTAAATCTACAGCCTCGAATACTACCGGAAAAGAAACGGAAGTCAAGAGGGTACTGAAAACGCGAAGTTGCACCTGGCGGCCTTCTGTGGCAAAGTGCCCACCTATGAAAAGTGGACCATTTACCGTGGATGGGTGTTTCCGAAACGCAGTGCCTGATGGCGAACGCCGGATAGCGTGGGAGGGGGTGTCCTTCGGTGTGCCGTCGAACTGGGACTTAGCCGTCTTCAAGTTCCTCCGGCGCGGGGCCAGGCGCATTGAACTGGAGGATGAGTACGCCATCCGCCTCGAGGCGGAGTGGGTCCGCAGCCGCAAGGATCTGGACCTGGCGCGGATCATGAAGCGCTACGAGACCGCGGCCAAACCATTGACCCTCAAATCGGATGAACAGATCACCGTCGACGGCCTGCCGGAGGGATGGTACGCCACGCATTTTATTTATAAGGAAACGGGCGCGGACACGGGCGGGGAAACGCTGGCGATTCTTCAGCATGATCTGGTGACGGCCTTTTACCTGTGTCCACGAAAAACGATGTTCTGCTTCGTTCTCGTTCATGTGATGCCGGAGGATTCGGAAAACCCAGTGGAGATTATTCAGCGAATTGCCCATTCGTTTCAGGATCATTATGGCGAGCCGAAGATCCCCTGGTGCCTTTTCGATATTTCATTCAGCCTACCTCAAGCGCTTCGACTGGAACAGGCACATGTTGACATCGGAAACAAGCTGATGGTTTTCAACTGGCGTCGACGGCGCTATTTCCTCTGGTACTTCTCCTGTGCCGATATGTTTCTGAACGACGGAACGACGCCGGCGGAATGGTCCTGCGGCTACTTGAATGGGGCTCGACTGTTGAAGGCGCCGGTCTTTTATCCGGATGGACCGCAAACCATCCGCTGGCGTCGGCGACGCCCCTTTTTTCTGGGGCATCGCGAGGAGATCGCCACGTTATGCTTCCGCTACGCCGCCGGTTGCCACCTGGATGAGGCGGAGAATCGGCTGCTGCTCTGGGTCTGGCATTATCGATACGACGACGATCGGGTGGTGTAGGAAGGGTTTGAAATTGTATTGACCGACCTAGGGTTTTCCCCTAGTTTAAGGCGTCAAATGAGTTATTATCGTACATTAGGGTTGGTCACGGAACCGTTTTCAACGAGTCCCGATCCCGCCTTTTTCTATGGTTCCACGGAACATCGTGCGGCACTTTGCCGGCTGCAGATTTCCGTGGCACTCAAGCGCGGGCTCAGTGTCATGGCCGGGGATATCGGCACGGGCAAGACCACCGTCGGACGTCGCTTGTCGCAAGTGCTTTGCGAAGATCCGGCGGTTGATTTCCGGATGATCCTGAATCCGTATTTCCGCACCGAAAAACAGTTCCTATCGCGCATGGCCGCGCTGTTTCATGTCCCGATTCCCAATGAGAACCGCGCCACCGCGCTCGATTATATGGAAGCGATCGAGCAGTTCCTCTTCACCGCCGGGGTGGAGCAGAACCGGACGGTGGTGCTGCTGATTGATGAAGCCCAGATCCTGCCGGATTTCGTCTTTGAGGTTCTGCGGATCCTGCTTAATTATGAAACCAACCAGTTCAAGATCCTGCAACTCATCCTCGCGGGTCAGTTGGAACTGTTGCCGCGTATTGTCGCGATGCCGAACTTCTGGGACCGCGTGGCGACCAAGGTGATGCTCAAGCCTCTTGATCCCGGTGATGTGCGCGACCTGATCCAGGCGCGCCTGCGGGCGGCGGGCTACACGCAGCAAACACCCCTTTTCGCCCCGGATGCGATTGACCTGATCCACGCCCACACGAACGGCCTGCCACGGCGGGTCAATATCCTTTGTCATAATATCTTGGAGTATCTTGTCATGTATGATAAGAAGCGCGTCGACGAAGGGATTGTGCGTAAGGTGCTTGATCGGGAGTCGGCGTCGGATGATTTCAAGACGCTTGTGCCTGAACCACAGGAGGCGCTTGAGATGCCGCACTCACAGCAGGATCAAGCGGAGCAGGTCGAGGATATTCGTCTGGCGGCGAACTCGGCCATCGTAGGCAGTAAAGGTGGATTTTTGCGCGTGGTTAACGCCTAAGCGGTAGTTAATGGAGTGATCAATGGCTGATGAACAAGAGCTTACCCCCGAAGAACGGCTACTGAAGGTCATTCAGAAAGGCGAATCGGATGCTCTCCCGCTCAATGCGGGAGGGCTAGGCGATGGGGAGACGGGGGCGGAGCCGCCGCTGGCGATCGCCGTCGGTCCCCGGCAGGCGGGGCAGGGAATGCGCCTGGTCAATCGCCTGCTGGCGGCGGTGGCCGTGATTTTCCTTCTGCTGGCCGGGTACGAAACGTATGAGCAGACCCCCAAGCCTGCGACCACCTATGCGGCGGCCGAGCTTTCGATCGACGGACCGGAGGCTCCGCTGGTTGCCCCGGTTTCGCTGGCTGAGACGCTGGAGATGATCCGCAATCGGCGTATATTCGGTCCCGCCCCTGTGGTAGACCCTGGCACGAAGAAACCGGGAGAGGAACAGGTGACGGAATTGGGCTGGCGTAAGTATGCTCGCGAAAATTTGGTACTAATGGGTCTTTCTGATGTAAAAACCACCGATCAGGGCGTGGAAAAAATCCGGCGCGAAGCGATTGTGATGGATAATAAAGTCAAAAAGATGCATTTTCTTGAGGTCGGCAAGACGCTTGTTGTTGCCGACCGGGAAGCGACCGTGTCGCGGATTGAGGGTAAGCAGCTTGAATTGCGGGTTGAAGACGACGTATTAACGATTGAGTAGGCGGTTTAAACGATGCTTATAAGAACCATCATTCGTGGGGTTAGTGCCAGTCTGTTGATCATCGGCGGTATAGCCACGGGGCAGATGCCCGAAGGTTCTGCGGAGATGGCGCCACCGCCGTCTACGCCGCCGGACGCCGTGGCTATTCCTGTCGCGCCGGAGCCGACGCTGACGCTGGACTCGCTGGCGGGGCCGGAATCGACGCTTGCCCGGGATGTGCCGGTTGCGCCCGTTGTGCCGGAGACCCCGGTCGTCGATATCCAGTTGCGTCAGGGGCCTCCATCGCTGAGCAGTTTCAATATCCCCGGCCTTGAGAACCGGGTCAACCTACAGGCACTGAACTCCTGGGATGTTGTCGACCTGATCGAGTTCCTCGCGCATCGCGGCGGTCTTAAGAATATCGTGATCGGCAAGGGCGTAGCTGGCCTGACGACCAAGCTCAAGTTCGATGATGTGAGCGTTGGCGATGCCTTGGAGGTGATCCTTTCAGTCAATAATCTGGCCTATACCGTCAAGGGCGGGATCATCACCATCATGAGCGATGCCGAGTACCAGTTGCTTTTCGGCACCAGTTTCCTAGACCAGAAGAAGGTCAAGATCATCGAATTGAAATTTGCCGATGCCCCGCGGGTGGCCAGCATGCTTGAACCGATCAAAAGCAGCCTTGGCAAGGTCGTTTCCGATAAGGTTTCGGGCACGCTGATCCTGGTCGATACGCCCGCCAAGATCCAGGAGATGGAGGCGGTGGCCAAATCCGCCGATATCGCCACCGTGGAGCGACAGCTTCCGACCGTTACCCGTACCTTCGTCTTGCAGAATGCTGAGATTGCCGATATCCAAGCGGCGGTAACCCCGATGATGACCCCCGAGATCGGGAATCTCCGCGTGGATGCACGCACCCGCGCTTTGATCGTGACGGACTTGCCACACAAGATCAAGGCCATCGAGGATCTCATGGTTCAGTTCGACCGCCGTTCAAAACAGGTGTTCATCGAGGCCAAGATCGTGCAGGTCACTCTGGTTGACAATTTCAGCATGGGCGTTAACTGGGATCATGTGTTCGAGGGTATCAACCCGCGTATGCGCCTTGAAAGTGTCATCAGCCCGTTCAATGATTTGGCAGACGGCAGTCCCGTCTCGACAAAGTCGCTCGCCACGACGGGAGGCACCACGGCCTTTAAGTATTCGACGATAGCTGCCGGAGGAACCTTGAATGCGGTTATCCAGGCGCTTGAGAGCATGTCGGAAACCAAATTGCTGTCCAACCCGCATATTGCGGTTGTCGATGGGGAGAAAGCCACGATCAACGTGGTTACCGATGAAGTTTATTCGGAAGCTAAGCTCGAAACGGGAACGACCAATGTGGTCGGTGAGACCTTTAATTTCGTAAAAGTGGGCGTGACGTTGGATGTAACGCCACGGATCAATGACGAAGATATGATCAGTATGACGATCCGCCCTGAAATCAGCTCGGTTCTTCGCTGGTACAAGGGCGCCATCCGCAACACGGATGGGGTTCCCGTTGTGCGGCGTTCGGTGGCCGAGACGAGTGTCCTGATCAAGAATAATGAAACGATCATCATCGCCGGGATGATTGAAAACTTCAAATCGGACGACGAGCGTCGCGTTCCGTTGCTAGGCCGCATTCCGTTGTTGGGGGTGTTGTTCAAGCAAAAAGCAAAAGCGTCGGAAAACCGTGAGCTGATTGTGTTCCTGACCCCGCGGATCGTGTCCGGCGAGCAACCGTACCTGCGGATGAAGGATGTGAAGAAGGATCCAAAACCATTGCGGCCCGTTTTGCCGTCGGATGATACGAAAAAATTGAAGGAGTTGCGCTGAAGAATATGAACCTGAAATCCCTTGAACAGGCGTTTAGTGCGCGGCAGCCGGAGTTACTGGCCGATTGGGCAGCGTTTTTGCGGTTTCCCAGTATCAGCGCCGATCCCGCCCACCAGCAGGATTGTGTGGATTGCGCGGGTTGGCTTGCCGACCGTCTGCGCCGCCACGGCTTTGTCGTGGAACTTGCCAGCACCCGCACCAAGCCCTTTGTGTTTGCCGAGCGCCGGGGAAAGGCCTCCAGCCCCACGGTGCTGATCTATGGTCACTACGACGTACAGCCCGTCGATCCGCTCGGTGCCTGGACCTCGCCCCCGTTTGCGCCCGCGTGGCGCGGCGACCGGCTTTATGCCCGGGGAGCCCAGGATAACAAGGGGCAGGTCTTCTATACGCTCGCCGCGATCGAGGCCCTGATCGCCGCCAACGCGCTGGATGTCAATCTCAAGGTGCTGATCGAGGGCGAGGAGGAATATAGCAGCACGGGGCTGGCCGAATCGCTGGACGCCTGGAAGGATCGTCTGCAGGCCGATATCCTGATGGTGCACGATACCTGCACGGTGCAATCCGGCGCGCCAACGATCATCATGGGATTGAGGGGAATCGTGGATATTTCCGCCCGTCTGATCGGGGCGGATCACGATCTGCATTCCGGTGTGCATGGCGGGCTGGCACCCAATGCCGCCCAGGGGATGGCGCAGTTGGTGGCCTCGCTTTTTGACCCTAGCGGACGCGTGGTGGTTCCCGGGTTCTATGACGGGGTGGCGCTGGCAACCGATCGGGATATGGAACTAGCCAGTACGGTGCCGTTCGATCCCAACGCCTACCAGCAGCAGACGGGAACCAGCGCAGAGGGTGGCATGCGCGACCTGCCGCCCTGTGTGCGCGTCGGGTTTCTCCCCAGTCTTGATATCAACGGACTTCACGCTGGCTACGGCGGCAGCGGCATGAAAACGATCATTCCATCCGAGGCGATCCTGAAGCTTACCGCCCGTCTGGTGCCTGACCAGAATCCAGCGGCCGTGCTTGAGGGCTTGTCCGCGCATCTCGTGCAGCATACGCCGCCGGGCATGCGGCTGGTCCTGGAGGAGCGGCGTGTCGGCGGGCCGGGCTTCCGGCTGGACTCGACCTCAGCCCATGTGAAGAAAGCGCAGGCGGTGTTGTCCGAGATCGATCCGGAACATCCGGTGGCCTTCCTGTGGGAAGGGGCGTCGATCCCGATTGTGGCCCGTCTGGCCAGGACCTCCAATGCGGCGCCGCTGCTGGTGGGCTTCGGCAACGAGGCCGACCGTATCCATGCGCCCGACGAGTCATTCTCGCTCGCCCAGTTCAAGGCCGGCTTCCTCTATGTCGGGCTCATGCTGCAGCAATTAAGCTAGCGCAGAGGGTGCTTTTGTGTAAAAGTGACCCTCATGCCATACGCCAACAAGAACCAGCCTCCATGGAAAAAGCGACGCCAGCCAGCGGCGGCAACGCCTGCGGTGCGTCCAGCGGGCGGGGCGGGTGAACTGTGCGGGGTGGTGGAATCGATTGTCTTCCGCAATGAGGAGAATGGCTATACCGTCTGCCGCATCAAGGCCGATGGTCATACGGATCCGGTCACGGTCGTCGGTTCCTGCTCGGCCATGTGGGTGGGGGAGAATCTGCGCGCCGAGGGCGAATGGGCCCGTCATCCCCAGCACGGTTTTCAATTCACTGCGGCCAGTATCACCTGCATGGCCCCGAGTTCCGCCAAGGGGATTGAGCGCTATCTCGCCAGTGGCATGATCCGCGGCATTGGCAAGGTCATGGCCAAGCGTCTGGTCGACACGTTTGGCGAGGATACCCTGCGCATCATCGAGAAGGAATCCAAGCGCATCGAGGAGATCGAGGGCATCGGGCCGGTTCGCCGCAAGCGCATCAAGGAATCCTGGCAGGAACAGAAGGGCGTGCGCGACATCATGATCTTCCTGCAGGGCCACGGGATCGGCACGGCACAGGCCGCTCGGATCTATCGCCAGTACGGCAACGAGGCGGTGGCCATGGTCCGTACCAATCCCTACCGCCTCTGCGCCGATGTCTGGGGGATCGGCTTCAAGACGGCGGATAGCGTCGCCATGAGTCTGGGCGTGCCCGAGAACTCGGTTATCCGCGCTCGTGCCGGGATTGTCTACGTCATGCGAACGTTGTCTGAGGAAGGGCATTGCTACTGCACCGAACCGGAGTTGCTGCTCTATGCCGAGAACCTCCTGGGCATCTCGATTGAAATACTGGCCGAAGCCCTCAAGATGGAGCTGGAGACCCCGCGCCTCAAGAAGGACGAGGATCGGATCTATCTCACGGAACTGCTCGAGGCCGAATGCGCTGTCGCTGCCGGAATCCATCGTTTGATGTCCACCCCCGTGCGGTTCAAACCGATTGTGGTGGATAAAGCCGTGGAGTGGGCACAGGAGCAGATGCATATCAAGTTCGCCCCCAAGCAATGCGCGGCGCTGGAGACGGCGCTATGTTCCAAGGTGTCGATCATCACGGGCGGTCCCGGTGTCGGCAAGACCACCATCATCCGGGCACTGACCGATGTCTACGCCGCCCGCAAGCTGACCGTGCGCATGGCCGCCCCGACCGGGCGTGCCGCCAAACGCATGGCCGAGGCCACCGGCAGCGAGGCGCTGACCATCCACCGGCTGCTCAAGTTCCTGCCGCAGACCGGCACGTTCGAGTTCAACGAGGAGAAGAAGCTGGAGGGGCATTGTTTCATCCTGGATGAGGTCTCCATGATCGACATCCAGCTCATGGCGCATGTCATGCGGGCCATGCCCGATGAAGCCACCCTGATCCTGGTCGGCGATATCGACCAGCTTCCCAGCGTGGGTCCCGGCAATGTCCTGCGCGACCTGATCCAGTCGGGCATCATTCCCTGCGAGGCGCTGGATACCATCTTCCGCCAGGAATCCGGCGGCCTGATCGTGCGCAACGCCCACCGCATCAACCAGGGGGAATTTTTACAGATCCCGGAACCGGGCGATACCCACGCCGACTTCTACTTTATCGAGGCCGAGGAGCCGGATACGGTTATCCAGCGCATGCTTGAGCTCATTACCCAGCGCATCCCCAAGCGGTTTGGCCTGACGAGCGGGGAGATCCAGGTGCTGACGCCGATGCGGCGCAACCAGCTCGGTGCCGACAACCTCAACGCCGTTCTCCAGCAGGCGCTCAATCCGAGCGGGCACGCCATCGAGCGCTTCGGACGCTCCTATCGCAAGGGCGACCGGGTCATGCAGGTGCGCAACAACTACGACAAAGAGGTCTTCAATGGCGATATCGGCCTCATCTCCTTTGTCAACGAGGAGGACCAGGAGATCTCGGTGGAGATCGACGGGCGGCACGTTGTGTATGATTTCTCAGAGCTTGATGAACTCGTGCATGCCTACGCCAGCTCGATTCACAAATCCCAGGGCAGTGAATATCCGGCAGTCATCATCCTAGTCACCACGCAACACTTCAAGATGCTCCAGCGCAATCTGCTTTACACCGCCGTCACCCGAGGCAAACGCCTAGTCTGCATCGTCGGCACCCACAAGGCGGTCGCCATCGCCATCCGCAATACCGAGATCCGCCAGCGCCGCACCGGCCTAAAGGACCGGGTCCGCCAAGCCGTCAAAGGGTAATGGAAAAGGGCATTTCCATGAACGTGCCCGGAGCATCTTGCTCCGGATGGGGACGCCAATGGCAAGTCGAAAGGCAGGGCAACGGCATCATAATGCCAGCCTCCTAACGCAAAAATAACAATCCGCAAATCATTTACGAATCGGGTTCCTGTTAATTTGCGATCATACAAATGAGTGCTGTCCATGAGGGGCGGCGAAAACGTAACAGCGAAAGCAGAAGGAAGAGACGAATGAAGACATTGGTAATGACAGGACTCATGACGGGTGCGATGGCACTTGGCGCGGTGGCCCAGGAGAAGGCTGCCGAGAAGGTCTCGTGGGCAGACAGCATCAAGCTTAGCGGAGACGCTCGCTTCCGCTACCAGAACACGGCTGAAGAAGACAAGGAGGATCGCGAACGCTGGCGCTTCCGTGGTCGGATCGGCCTCGATGGCAAGGTCAACGACGAGGTCAAGGCAACCCTGCGCCTGGTAACCAACACCGGGGATCCGATCTCTGACAATCAGACCATGGATGAGGCGTTCAACGACAAGAATGCCGCGTTTGACCGTGTTTTCTTCACGTACACCCCCGTTGAACCGATGAGCTTGCGCTTCGGCAAGATGTCGCAGCCGTGGGTCGCTGTGGATGACCTGGTGATGAGTGCTGACGTGAATCCCGAGGGTCTCGCCGCCAACGCCAAGCTGCCGCTGGGTGGCATGGACCTGTTGGCCCATGGCGGTGCCTTTGTGATCGACGAGCGCTCGGCGGATGATGAGACCATGCTCTATTCGGGGCAGGTTGCCGCCAAGTTCAACTTCGGCAAGAAAGACTTTGTCATGCTTGGCGGAACGATCTACGCCTATGACAACGTCGAGGGAACCGGGCTGCAATACGATCCCGCCAAGAGCTTCGGCAACAGCACGACCAAGAAGGTCACGACGAAGGACGGTGTTGATACCACCACGTTGCTGTATGCAACGGGGTATTCGATTGTCGAGGGCTTTGTGCAGGCATCGATCGATGTCGGCGTGCCGCTGACGGTTGGCGCCCAGTACATGGTCAACACCGATGCCGACGATAATGATACCGGCTACCTGGGCATGGCGGCGGTCAAGCTGCCCGCCGGATTCGCTGTAGGATACCAGTACCGTTATCTCGAAAAGGATTCGACGTTCGGAGCCTTTGCCGAGACCACGGATTTCAGCAATGGGACGGATATCGAAGGACATATTCCGTATGTCAGCTATGACATCAGCAAGAACTTCAATATCAAGGCCCAGTACGCCATGGGCGACAAGGGCCTGGATAATGGCAAGGAGATCGAGGTCGTCAAGGTTGACCTGGCCTGCAAGTTCTAAACCGATGATGGGATGACGTCGAGAATGCCGTCGCGGCTCACACCGCGGCGGCATTTTTTGTTATCAGTCTGCACTCGACAACGGAAAGGAGATAATACAGACTTTTGAGAGTTGTCCATGGGGGACAACAAAACGTAAGAGAAGGAAGAAACGAATGAAGCAGTGGGTGATGACAGGTCTCATGACGGGGGCAATGGCCATGGGTGCCGTAGCTCAGGAAAAGGTAGCGGAGAAGGCATCGTGGGCTGACAGCGTCAAACTTAACGGCGATGCGCTGTTCCGCTTCCAGAACACCGACGAAGAAGGCAAGGAAGCTCGCGAGCGCTGGCGCTTCCGTGGTCGTATCGGTCTTGACGCCAAGGTCAACGAAGAGGTCAAGGCAACGGTCCGTCTAGTTACCAACACCGGGGATCCGGTCTCTGATAACCAGACCATGGATAATGCGTTTGACGACAAGAATGCCGCGTTTGACCGCATATTCATGACCTATACCCCCGTTGAACCGATGAGCCTGCGCTTCGGCAAGATGTCGCAGCCCTGGATCGCTGCAGATAACCTGGTGATGAGCGGTGACGTGAATCCTGAAGGGGTGGCCGTCAACGGCACCGCGCCGCTAGGCGCCATGGATCTGCTGGCTCACGGCGGTGCCTTTGTTGTGGATGAACGCCAGGCGGATGACGAGACCATGCTCTATACGGGACAGGTTGCCGCCCAGTTCAATATCGGCGAGAAGGAGTCGGTCATCGTTGGCGGATCGATCTATGCCTATGACAACGTCGAGGGTATGGGATTGCAGGTCAAGGCCGACAACAGCTTCGGCAACAGCACAACCAAGAAGGTCTCGACGAAGGACGGGGTCGACACCACGACGCTGCTGTATGCAACGGGTTATACGATCATCGAGGGCTTCGTCAAAGCCACGATCAATGTCGGCATGCCGTTGACGCTCGCGGCGCAGTATATGGTCAACACCGACGCCGATGCCTATGATACAGGGTATCTGGGCGGTGCGTCCGTCAAGCTACCCGCTGGCTTCGGCGTGGGTTACCAGTACCGTTACCTCGAGAAGGATTCGACGTTCGGAGCCTTTGGCGAAACCACGGATTTCATCAATGGCACGGATCTGGAAGGGCATGTTCCGTATGTCAGCTATGACATCAGCAAGAACTTCAACATCAAGGCCCAGTACGCCTTCGGCGAAAAGGGGCTGGATAACGGCGCGGACGTCGAGGTCATCAAGGTTGATCTCGCCTGCAAGTTCTAATTTCGGTTGACGATTACGATGGACGATTTGACGACCTCTCCTGGCGGGTTCCACCCCGCCAGCGGGAGGGACGGGTTCCACACCGTCCGCGTCGTGCAAGCCGTCGTTCTCGCCACTGCCTTTGCCACGGGCGGCTCGCCCGGAGGTCTTCGCCCTACCTTGCCCTGGCACTGCCTTTGCCACGGAGAGGCTCGTTCGTGGCAAATGCCGGTCGCGGCAGCAGAGGCTGATGCTCTGACCGGAGCTGCACGTTCCAGGCGCGTTTTACGGCGTTGCCGCCCGGCGGAGCCGGTCGTTGACCGTACGCCCCAGGCCATGGTCCGGCAGGCGGCGGGCTTGTATGCGTTTGAAGCCAGCAGCGTCGAGGCGGCGCATGGCCCCGTACAAGGCGGCCGCCGCTTCGGCCATATCGCCGGATGGCGACAGGTTCGTGACGTGCTCACTGCTTTGGGGGGCATCCGGGCCGAAGACGATATGCCCCGTATCAGGTTGAAAAACCACGGGGGTATTATAGTCCAGAAGTTCCATGGGGGTCTTTGGCGCATAATGGCGGGGCATTGTTCCCGGTGCCCGGATATCGTCGGGATGACTGGATGTGTAAAGTGCCACCGGACCAATCCGCGCCGCTATGGTTTCCAACGGGATACCGCCCGGCCGCAATAGCCAGATCTGATCATCCCAGAACCCGACGATTGTCGATTCCACCCCGACGGCACAGGGCCCGCCATCCACGATCCCTCCAACCGCTTCGCCAAACTGCTCGAAAACATGCCGCGCACAGGTCGGGCTGATCGTCCCGAACCGGTTGGCACTGGGTGCCGCCACGGGGCAGCCCGCTTCACGGATGATCTTGCGGGCGAGCGGATGCACCGGCACGCGCACGGCAACGGTATCGCGTCCAGAGGTGACCAGATCCGGAATACATGCCTTTTTCGGCAGGACCAGCGTCAGCGGCCCTGGCCAGAAGGCCTCCGCCAGGGCCTGGGCGGCCGGGGGCACGTACGCCGCCACCCTGGCCAGATCGGACGGATCGGCCAGATGCACGATCAGCGGATCCAGCGCCGGACGCTGTTTGATTGTGAAGACCTGCTGCACCGCGCTGGCATCCAGGGCATTGGCGGCCATGCCATAGACCGTCTCGGTCGGAATGGCCACCACCGCTCCCGCGCGTATCCGCAGGGCGGCCTCCAATGCACCGATGTAGTTCGGTGGAATGTCGCGGCGTTGACCCATGATCAATGCCGCAGCAGCGCCGATCGTCGGTGCCACGCACGTTCCCGGCGGCAGTTCGTCCACATGCCTGGCACCATGACCGGTCAGCACATAAAGGCCCCGACCACCGAAACGACGTGCCAGCTCCACGTCATGCGGATGATCCCCGACAGCAAAAGAAAATTCGGGCGAGATGTTGAACTCCGCTGCCGCCTGCAGCACAAAGAACGGATTCGGTTTGATGCACACACACCCGTCGTCGCGATGGTGCGGACAGGTATAGACCGCCTCGATCCGGATCCCTTCGTGCCGCAGCCGGTCAACCACGACGTCGTTGACCTGCCGGGCTTCCTCCGCCGTCAGCAGTCCCCTCGCAATCCCGCTCTGGTTGGTCACGATAAAAAGCAGAGCCTGTTGCTGAAGCGTCCGCAAGGCGTCGAACGTATCCTTGAAGAAAACGGCGTCGGCGGGGTTTCGAAGCCAGCCTCGATCCTCAATCAGGGTGCCGTCGCGATCCAGGAATATGGCTGGCTTTACGGGGGAGGCGCACATGTGCTAGACCCCCGCTGCCGGGCTTCGTTGCCGCAGTCCGGCGGTGGCCTGACAGACCTCCACCAGGCGATACGCCAGCAGATCGGCCCGGCGATGCGCCTGCTCATCCTCCTTGGCTGGACGGTGCGCACAGACGCCATGATGACCGCAATCCGCCTGACCGAACCCGTCGCCGACGATCAGCATGCCCTGCACAAACATGATGTCATGCAACGCCCGCATCGTCGTTTCCTGTCCGCCATAATGGGAGGCCGCCACCGTGGCACCAGCCCCCACGACATTGTATAGGCCACGCTGACTCCGTAGCAGGCGGGTCTTGTCGAAAAACGCCTTGAGCTGTGCGGTCACCGTCCCGAAATAAACCGGACTCCCGAGAACAATGGCATCCGCCTGCCGCAGGGTTTCATAGGCCGAATCCAAGGGCGAGCCTTTGAAGCAAACGCCGCTGCAGGGATTCGAGCAAACCGTGCAAAACGGCGTCCCACCGGCACTGGCGACCAGCGGGGCCGCATGCAGAAGCTGGGTCCTGGCCCCGATCGATGCGGCGGTGGCCAGTATGCGTTGCAGCAAAAATGCGGTATTGCCATCGCTGGCTGGACTTCCATTGATTCCGACAATAAACATAAAGACCTCCCTTTGGTTGCGCGAAACATTGAGCGGTGATCCTAGCCATTCCCGCCCGCTATTGCAAGCCAGCGCTCGATGCCCGTGCACACCGCCCGTTAACGACCATGGGGGTTTACCGCTGGTAAATCCGGATGTTTTCGTGGGTGTAGATCAGGTGGGCGTCGGGTGGGGCGCTCCCTTCGTTATTGATGATGACGTGGTATTGCCGTCGGGGGCTGCCGTACCAGTCGGTGACGGTGTCTTCCAGCGTGAAAAGTCCGCGCAGGACCGTTGCCCAGGTATCGACGGTCTGGCGCAGTGTGTCTGCCGGGCGCGGGATGAAGGCGGACCCGGCGGTCGGGCGGATCCGCTGGCCGGGGGCGACGTTGAAACGGGCGCATCCGGAGACATAGGCCTGGATGCGTGTGCGGTGTTGGCCGGGGGCGTGGATCATGAACGGTCCCTGGGGATCATGGGCTTCGAGAAACATGGCGGCGCGGTAAAGCGCTGGCGAACAGGCGTGGCTGGAACGTTCGACGATCGTGGCAACCGCCGTCAGCAAGGTGATGGTCGCCAGTCCCCCCAAGAGTGGCTTGCGGTAGCGAGGGATGGCGTTGCACAGCCGATTGATGGCGGCGATGGCGGCGATGCAGGCAAACGGCAGGGCATAGAGCGCCCCGTACATCTGGCGCTCAAAGGCCAGTGCCACGGCGGGCAGCGCAGCCAGCCAGAACGCTCGCTTATCGGTGGTCGTGGACGCATCGCCGGGTATGCACCAGAGGCCGGCCAGCGAGGCTGGCAGCATCCATCCAAAACGCAGGATGGCCGTGCGGGCAAGCGTCCCTGCGGATTGGATAGCACCGCTGTGGGCTCCCATCGCAACGGCCAATCCGCAGAACGGCAGGGTGATGCCGATACACAACGCCAGCGGCATCCGTCTGGGCAGCAGCGGGGCAACGAGCGCACTGAGTAGCAGTAGCGGAATGGCGACCAGGGCGACTTTGTGCGTCAGGAGCAGCAGCAGCGCCAGGACGGCGGGGTAACCGTAGCGACGCCATCGTGCCGATCCGGCTGGGGAACCGGGAACGCATAGCAGCGCCACTAGGGCAGGGAATATGGCGAGGAATAGTCCCCGCCCGGTGGCCCAGTGGGCGTAGCGGACAAACACGGGCGAGAAGCCGTATAGCAGTCCGGCCAGCGGGGCGAGCGCAGGCGGGAGCAGGCGGCTGGCGAGCAGGGTTGCCGAGGCAATGCCCAGGATGGCTGTGAAGACTGAAATTACCGCGAATCCGCCGTCGACCCCCAATCCGCCGAGGATCTGTACCGTTGCCAGCAGGACCGGGTGGGCAGGGGGATAGGCACGCGGGGTGAACCCGAGGAGCGAGAGTGGATGCACAATCCATGGCAGTGCCTGTTCCATGCGCACGCTGGTTGCGAGATCCTGCCACTTATAGGTGTCCACGCCGGTAAAATATGTGTAGGGAAGCAGTAGCAGGCAAAGCAGCAGCGCCGTCCCCAGTGTACCGTGTTGCCATAATGGTGGTAGGGCGTCTTCTGGCTGGATCCTCTGGCTGCTTTTACGGGATTGGCGGATGTGCAGCAGCAGGGCGGCTCCCAGTACGATCAGGTGGCTGCATGCCAGGGTTGTCGGGGTGATCGACACGCGGGTAATATGCAGACCGAGGGCCACCAGCAGGACATGGATGACGAGGAGGATCCCGCCCGCGCAAAGGCGGTGGCTATGACAGGGACGCTGACGCATGCCGCAGGTCAGTAGCAGGGGGGGCAAGCCCAGCAGGAGCAGCATCAGTGTCACCCGAAAAAGCATGGTGGCCATGTCCATCATATGCCGCTGGTAGACGTATCGGGTTGAACATAGATGGCCGTGATCGTGGTATCGGTCAGCAGGGTCAAGGTCACGGTCTGGTTGTTGCTGAAGACGGCTCCGCCAATTGCCCAGTGGTCGAACGTAAGGCCATTGCTCTCGGGCGGGGCGATGAGGGTAACCGTGTTCCCGATCGTGTAGATCCGTGTGAAGGTGGTGGACCCGCCCGCGTTGGCATTCAGGTCCGGCGTGGCCGAGATCGGGGTGATGGTCGGTCCGTCAGGGCCTTCAGCCGCGACCGTGAGGACAGCCTCGGTAATGGGCAGCGGATCGCCGTAGACGGCGGTCATGGTGACATCGCTAAGGAGGGTGATGCTGACCACTGGATTCGTGAAGCTGGGGGTGCCGTTATAGCTCCAGTAGAGGAAGGGGCGATCCTCGGCGGTGGCGGGGGCACTGAGGGAAACCGCCTGTCCCATGTCGTAGACCCGCTGGAAGGCGGTGCTGCCAGTGGCTTCGCTGTTGATATCTGAGGGGGCCACGCTGATCACAACCCCGCTATCTGGGTTCTCGGATTGAACCGTCAACGTCACATGGGTTTGCTGGGCTCCGTACACGGCTGTCATGCGGATATCCGTGGTCATCTCAAGGGAAATGGTGCGCGACTCCGAGTACGGCTCCCCATTGCGCTCCCAGCCCAGGAATGCCGCATTGTTGGTGCCGGTGGTTTCGGGGGCCGTCAGGGTGGTGGTGGCGCCGAAAGTATAGATCCGCACGAATACGGAATGACCATCGGACTCGCCATTGATATCCGGGGTGCTGACGGCGATCGGAACGCCGCTGTTGGGGTTGCGGGAGTCCACCGTCAGGACGCGCTCCTGGGGTTGAACCGGCGAACCATAGACGGCGATCAATTCATGATCCTGGGTCATGATGATCGTCTCGGCCAGGTTCGTGGACAGCGGCAACCCATTGAGCAACCACTGCCGAAACGTATTGGTTCCAGCCGTTTCCGGGGCGGAAACCGTGACGGACTGTCCATCTGTGTAGGTGCGCAGCAACCCCGTCGTGCCGCTCCCTTGATTATTGATATCGTTGGGGGTGATCGTGATGGGAACCCCGGCCCCGGGATTGACGGAGCGAACGAGCAGGGTTCGCTCCTCCGGATCCGGCGGTCCGTAGACGGCGATCAGTTCCTGGTCGGAAAGCATGGACACGGTGATCACGCGATTCGTTGAGAAGGCACTGCCGCCGCGTTGCCAGTACTGGAAGAAGGATCCGGTCGGGGCGGTCTCGGGCGCGGTCAGGGTGACGCTTTCTCCGGGATTGTAGGTGCGCACAAAGGAGCTGCTACCATCGGTTCTTCCTAGGACATCCGGCGTACTGATGCCGATCGGGACATTGCGGTCCGGATTCTCGGAGCGTACCGTCAGCGTCACCGTGGATGGCGGCCCATAGACTGCCGTCATCACGACATCGGTATAAAGCGTGACATCCACGCTGTGGTTGGTTGTCGCCACCGCGCCATTTCGATCCCATCGGACAAAGATATCGCGGCCGTTGGGGGACATCAGTGGGGCTGTGAGGTTGACGGTCTCTCCATCATAGTACTGGCGCTGGAAAGCGGTCGTGCCGTCCTGGTTGGCGTTGATGTCCGGGGTACCCACGGAGACCGCGACACCGCTGGCGGGATTCTGGGAATTAACGGTCAGTGTCCTTACGGTCGGGGCGGGGGCGTAGGCCGCCGTGAGGGTCAGGTCGCTGAGAATGGAGAGCGTCAAAACCGTATTGGTCGAATACAGGCTGCCATTGAGCAACCAGCCCTGGAACCAGTTTCCACCGGGCGCGACCGCCGGGGCGGTGGCCGTTACGCTGGCACCGTCGCTGTAAAGGCGGTCGAATGCCGTATTGCCGCTATCCGCGCCGTTCAGATCGGGAAGCGAAAGGGAGATCGGCACGCCGCTATCCGGTTGCCGTGATTCGACCCGTAAGGTGTGATTGGTTGGCACAATGGCCGGACCGTAGACGGCGATGACGGCCGTGTCGCGCAGCATGGTGACGGTGATGGTGGTATTGGTGGACAAGGGGATGCCCTCGAATTCCCAGCGGCGGAACACGTTCGGGGAGCCGGGAAAGGCCGGATTGCGGGCGGTGAGGGTCACGAGCTCGCCCGCATCGTACAGCCGGGTGAAGGTGGTCGTGCCGTTCTGTTGACCGTTCACATCTCTGGGATTGACCGAGACCACAATGGCGCTGTTCGGGTTGCGCGATCTGACCGTCAGGACATAACGGAGCGGCGGCGTGGGTTCGACATAGACCGCCGTGACGGTGCGACCTGATGCCATGACCAGCGACAGCGTTTCGCTATCGGTATAGCGCACGCCGTCCACCAGCCAATAGGCGAACACATGTCCGTCGGGGGCATTGGTGGGGGCGGTCAGGGAAACCGTGGTTCCGTTGGGATAGACGCGGTCGAAAGCGGTTGCCCCGCTTGCATTCCCATTGGTGTCGGCCGCCGAAACGAAGATACCGATCCCGCTATTTGGGTTTTGCGAACGCACCGCCAGCGTCCAGTGGGGAATAGGCGGGGGAGGCACCTGGTAGACCGCGATCAGTTCCGCATCGGTCAGCATCGTCACGCTGGCTGTGGTATGGGTGGTCAGCGGGGTTCCGTTTAATACCCATTGGCGGAATGTGTTTCCGTTGATTGCCGTCGCAGGGGCGGTGACAGAGACCGCCGTACCGTTCACATACCGTCGTGTGAACGTGCTGGTGCCATTGCTGTTACCGTCCCGGTCGGCAGTGTCTACCGCGATGGATACCCCGCTGTTCGGATTGCCGGAGCTGACGGTCAGGATAACATCCGGCGGGGGGGATGCGTATTCGGCGGTCAGGATCAGGTCAGTGGTCATGGTGACCGTGATGGATGCCCCGCTGCCAACCGGGACGCCGTTGCGCAACCAGCGAATAAAGGGGTTGCCATTCGGGGCGCTGGCAGGGGCGGTCACGGTTACGGGCTTGCCATACTCGTAAAGCCGGTCGAAGGCGGTTGTCCCATCCTGCTGGTTATTCACGTCGGCATGGTTCACGCGGATCGGGACGCCTTCGTCCGGATTGGTTGAAACGATGGTGAGTCGTCGCTGTTCGGCAAGTTGGGGGGGGCCATAACGTGCGGTTAGGCGCGTGTCGGCCAGCAGGGTTTCCGTGACGGATGGGTTGCTGGAATAGGGAAGACCGTTACGCAGCCAGCCTTGGAAGACGTCCCCGTTGAACGTGGCCGGAGCGGTAACGGAGACCGTGGTTTGATTGTCGTAGGTTCGGGTGAACCGGGTGTTGCCGTTGCGCTGTCCGTTGTTGTCGGTCAGGCTGACGGTGATCGGCACGTTCCGGTTGGGGGAGGAATCAATGGTCAGCGTACGTTGCACGGGGGGCAACGGGGCAAGGTAGACGGCCGTCAATCTCAGGTCGCTGAGCATCTGTACGCTGATGGACGTCGAGGGGGTGAAGGCAACCCCGTTGCGTAGCCAGTACTGGAACGTGCTAGTCCCCACGGTGGCCGGGGCGGTCAGCGTAACGGCAGAACCGTAGATGTACTGGCGGGTAAAGGCGCTGTTACCATTGGCTTGTCCATAATAATCGGGGGCCGAGACCAGAATCGGTACACCGCTATTCGGGCTTTCCGAATAAACCTCTAGCAGAAACAGCGTGGGTGGCGGCGGTGGTGGTGGCGG